>CALYPG010000003.1 GCA_945271295.1 uncultured Gilliamella sp.
CTTTTTTACTGATTGTTAAAAGATATGCAAAATAACAAAAAGAGAAGACAATAAATAAAACAAAGAAATCCCCAAATGTATTAATTTTTGGAATAAATTCTCAGCAGATATAAGCAGAAATAAAATGAAAAAAATCAGTGAAATATAAATAAAAACAAAAAATTAAATTCGAGTCGAATTACTGAACTTGGTTTTTATAACGTAATTAATTGAATTTAAATGTTTTTTTGTTTATAACAAAATCTGGAGCGGGAAACGAGGTTCGAACTCGCGACCTCAACCTTGGCAAGGTTGCGCTCTACCAACTGAGCTATTCCCGCTTATTTGAAGGCTTCGAAATAAGTGGGAAGCATTATACAAAAAATTTTATATATGGCAACCATTTTTAACTTTATTTTCTATTTTTCCAACTAAGTGATTCAAATACTCCAAATAGAAATAAACGTAATACTTTAAATTTATCTTGTTCTTTCTCTTGAGATGTCATGGTTGAATGTAATATGCAAGCTTGTAATCCATGTATAATAACAAAGACAATTAAGCCAATATTCGCAACAATATTAGCTGGTCTTGGGTAGGGATGGATAAGGTTAAACAATAAAAATAACCAAATAAATGAATATAAAGCTTTACCAAATAATACAAACATTAAATATTTTCTCTTATAAAAAGATAACTATGCACTTGACCTGCTGTTATTTCTCGGTGTAACCGCCAGTTAGCTGGAACATATTCCATTACATTATGATCAATTTCAACTTCGATATAAATATGAGATGATGACTTAAGCCAGTTATTACTTTCAAGTAGACTTACGGTTTTGCTGACCAATCCCTGATAGAATGGAGGATCAATAAACACAATATCAAATTGTATTTTTGCAGGTTTACTGAGCCAAAGTAGCGTATCAGTTTGGTGAATATCAATAACATCACCGCCCACCAGCTGCTTATTTTTAATAAGTTGTTGGATGATTTGTTTGTCTTTTTCAAGTAGTTTTACATTTTTTGCTCCTCGTGACGCAGCTTCAAAACCTAATGACCCACTACCAGAAAAACAATCCAAGCAAAGACTATTATGCATAACAGGCATTAACCAGTTATATAGAGTTTCTCTAATTCTATCGGTCGTGGGGCGTAAACCTTGTTTATCTAACACTGACAGTTTACGACCACGCCATTTACCACCAATTATTCTAATTAAGCCATTCATTGTAAATCCACACTTAAAATAATTCCGAAGTATTACCTTCAGCATCTGTCACTTTGGTGCCTATTTCTCGTGTTGCATATTTTGTTGGCTCGGTACCTTTAATAAAATATTCAGACATTATTTGCGATCCAGATTGTGGTAAAAGCCCTGTTTTTTGATCAACTTTTACAGTGACGACGTTTTTCGGTCGAACATCTTGGATTGTTGGCACATCTTTTAATGCAATTTTCATATAATCAACCCAAACAGGATTGGCGGTAACCGCTCCTGCTTCAGCACGGATAGCACGACCTAATTCACGACTATGATCATCAAAGCCCATCCATACCGTTGTCACAATATTGGCTCCAAATCCAGAAAACCATACATCTTTAGAAGCATTAGTTGTTCCAGTTTTACCACCTACATCTTTTCGACCCAATGCTTTTACCCGCCAAGCTGTTCCTTGCCAATTTGATCCACCAAATACAGTTGATCGAAGACCGTCTTTCATAATGAACGCAATACCACTATTTAACGTATGTGGCGCAAATTTTGGTTTGATATCAATTGTTTCATTATTATTCATATCTGGCAAAATCAAGTTATCATCTGACTTAAGATTTGCTTGTTCTGGTTCTTCATTATCTAATTCACTGGTTACATCCTCTACATTATCTAAAGACACAGACGTAGTTCCACTTGTAACCACATCGTCATTACAATTATGACAAGCAATTAGTGGTTGATGCTGATAGATAATATTTTTACCATTATCATCTTCTATTTTTTCAATTAGATACGGGGTGATTAAATAACCACCATTGACTATCACTGAATAAGCTCTGGCAACTTGCAATGGTGTAAATGATGCAGAACCTAACGCCAATGATTCATTATGCGATATATTTTCTTTTGGAAATCCAAACCGTTCCAGGTAAGTTGCCGCGTAATCAATACCTACAGCTCGCAATGCTCTAACCATCATTACATTTTTTGACATACCTAAACCAATTCTTAAACGTAATGGTCCTGCATAACTAGGTGGTGAATTTTTAGGGCGCCAAACTTCACTACCAGTAGTTCGTACAATCGGTGCATCATTAAGTAATGTTGCCATAGTTAAACCTTGTTCCAACGTTGCTGTATAGATAAATGGTTTAATATTTGATCCTAATTGACGAAGAGCTTGCGTAGCGCGATTAAACTTACTTAAATTAAAATTATATCCACCAACTATTGCTTTAATAGCACCATTATCTGAATCAAGTGATATCAATGCCCCATTGACAGCAGGAAGCTGAGCTAACTCCCAATTATTACCTATTTTTTTAACCCGAATAAGTTGTCCTGCTTTTAATGTATCAGATACTTTTTTGGGAAACGCACCTTGCTGAGTATCACTAATAAATGGACGAGCCCATTTCATTCCTTGAAATGAAATAACAATGTTACTATTGTCCTGCAATACCGCTATTGCTTCTTTATCAGTGGCTTTAATTACCACCGCTGGGCACATACCACTATAGCAAATATACTTTTCTAAAGTTTGCTGAATTTTTTGGGCATTCCACGGTGATTGATTATTTTTCCATAATATTTTTTCCGCACCACGATAACCATGACGCATATCATAATCAATAATATGTTTTTGCACAGCTTCAGTTGCAGCAACTTGATTTACTTTCGAAATAGTTGTATAGACTTTATAACCATCAGTATATGCATTTTCCCCAAATTTGTTGTACATAACTTGACGTGCCATTTCAGCTACATATGGTGCCGAAAATTCAACTTTTGGTGCATGATAACTCACATTTAAAGGCTTAGTGATGGCTTCATCATATTGTTCTTGAGTAATATAAGATTGATCTAACATACGCCCTAAAACCCAATTACGTCGCGTTAAGGCACGATCAGGATGAGCAATTGGATTAAATGCAGAAGGTGCATTAGGTAAGCCGGCTAATAGTGCTGCTTCGTCAATAGTTAATTGATCTGGTGTTTTACCAAAAAAAGTATAAGCAGCAGCTGCTACACCATATGCTCTAGAGCCGAAATTTATCATATTAAGATAAAGAGTTATAATTTCATCTTTGGATAACTCTTTTTCCATGCGAATGGCCAAAATTATTTCTCTCACCTTACGAGCGATGCTTTTTTCAGGAGTTAGAAAGACATTTTTAGCTACTTGCTGAGTAATCGTACTTCCACCTTGAGAGAAACCTTTCTGTTTAAAGCCAACCCACATTGCTCGAACAATTCCGATAGGATCTATACCAAAATGCTCATGAAAACGTGAATCTTCAGTTGCTATAACTGCATTTACAACAATTGGTGGAATTTCATCATATTTAAGGGGGGTACGACGACGTTCACCAAAAATAGCAATTAACTCGCCTTCTTTACTTAATACTTGTAATGGGATTTGTAATCGCACATCCTTCAATGAAGCTACATCAGGTAAATCTTTTGAGTAATAAGCATAACCTGCAACACCAATGAATAACCCAGAAAGCAAGCAACCAATAAAAAATTTTAAACTATTAGTTAGCACATAACGTATGCAACTAATTAAAAATTTGAGAATTTTTTTTAACGCCTTAATAAATATCACAAATTATTCCTATATAATTTCTTAAAGACAAAAAGAAAAAGAAATAGGTTTTTCCTGTTCTCTTTCCTTCAAAGTTTTTAACATTATTCTTAGATTGCAGAAAATATACTAATTATTACATAGAGCATACTTAATATAAATTCTGTTCAGATATCTAAAAAATCTGCATTATTTAATTGTGTGTATTATCTCCCATCTTTATCATTATTTTAAGTAATTTTTAACACAATTATGAGATAATTAATTTTTAGCTTACCAAATTTATCATTATGTGGAGCACAAAACTCACTGTTTCTTATCGGCAATTATTTGTTACAAGTATTTTTTATTTATTATTAATCATTGTTAGTTGGGTATTATTAATTGACACTTCTTTAAATTCTTATACAACCTTGATTGTACTGTTATTAGTAATTGAATGGTGGCGAAGTTTTCGTTATTTTAAATCTATAAAAAGTGAATTTGCACTATTTCATCATATAAATCAGATTTATTGGCGTAAACAACGTTGGTATTTAATACGTAAACCATTACAGCTTCGTTATATTATCATTTTAAACTTAAAATCACGCCGTAATGGTAAAAGATGCACACTTTTTTTAATGATTGATAATATTCAACCTCACGACTGGCGAACATTAAACTATTATTTACAACAAATCGAATTAATTTGACTGAAACATATATTAGTCCTGAAACTTCTTGTAAAATTGAGAATTCAATTAATGTGATTTCTCTATCCAATATTGAAAAGGCTTGGATTCAATTTGTGATGCAACTAACTTATGATCCATATGTCGACAGAAGCTTGGTATATCACGAACGGTCGCTAAATCATCGGCTATGACATAAAGAATTTGTCCGATAGCAAGTTCTCTTATCGTTTTTCGGACTAGCATAATGGGTTCAGGACAACGCAATCCAAGTGTGTTAAGTTCTTTATCTGCAATCATATTCATTTTATTATTACTGGTATAATTTATAATAAAAGATTACTTAAATAATGTGTCACAGCGTCATCCGCATTTGATCCAATTACTTCAAGCTCTGGAAGTCGTTCACGTAATTCCAAACTTGCATTTTGCATTAAACAGCCCTTACCAGCCATACTTAGCATCTCAAAATCATTCATACCATCACCAAATGCAATGCAATCTTGTAAATTAAGATCCAATTTGTCGACGATTTTTTTTAATGCACTACCTTTAGAAACATTTTCAGCCATCACTTCTAGACAATTTAATGTAGAAAACGCAACACTAATTTTATTACCAAATTGTTGTTCAAGACTATTTTTTAACTTAACTAAATGTGGATAAAGAGTATTATCTGTTGTGGTGAAAAAAATCTTAGCTATATTATCTGTTTCAAACTTGAGAGGATTAAATAGCTGATAAGAAAAAAGAGTATGTTTGTGAAATTCAAGTGAAAATGAATCTTCTTTGTTGACAAACCAACCATCACCCCGATAAATATGAGTATAAACCTTTGGATCATTGATGCATGTTTGAGCGATTTGACTAACAAGTGTTGGATCGATACTTTGGCTAAAAATCAATTTGCCCGTACTATCATGCACTCTCGCACCATTTGAAGTTATCATATAAGCATCAATTTCCATATTTTCGCGCATTTGGGCAACATCAATATGATGACGTCCAGTTGCAAAAACAAATTGAATATCTTTTTGTCGTAATGCCTGTAAAATTTGTTTGGTATAAGATGATAATTTATGGTCTGAATTTAATAAAGTACCATCTAAATCGGAAGCCACAACACGAAACATAATTTTCTCTATTCTATAATTAGTTATAATAACAATGATTTAAAAATGATTTAAAATAATACTTAACATCAAGTTTTAGTATATGAGTAAACCACTAAATTATAACATAATACAACTCACTTGTTATTTACTCAACTAGTTGTGGCGTAATAAAAATCACTAATTCTCGTTTTTGTTGTTTTTTACCTGTATTTTTAAAGAAATTACCAATAACAGGGACCTCACTCACTCCAGACACTTTATTGTTATTTTTACTATTTACTTGTTGAAAAATCCCCCCTAAAACAATGGTTTCGCCACTTTTAACTTTTACTTGTGTTTTAATTTCTTGAGTGTCAATAGCTAATGCTTCACCACCATCACCTCGCTTAATTGAACGTCCCGCAGTGTTTTGCGTGATATATAGATCTAAAATCATCTGATTATCTGCCAATATTTTGGGGGTCACTTCCAATCCCAAAACCGCTTGCTTGAATTCAATTGAAGTAGCGCCGTTATTACCATTTGAAACTTCATAAGGTATTTCACTACCTTGTTTTATAGAAGCCATATTTTGATTAGCGGTTAGTAAGTTAGGACTTGCGATAATTTGAAGTTTATTTTCTGATTCTAATGCTGATAACTCTAAATTAAGTAAACTACCAGAAAGCTTCGCCAAATTAAATCCAGCAGTTGCTGTGGAATTAGTAACCGCTAATCCTACATCAAATTTATCCAAAAGTTGAGAGGAATGACCTGAATATCCCCATTTAATTCCTAGTTCAGACATGCTTTCATCACTCATAGTCACAATATGAGCGGATATATGTACTTGTGGCATTGGTTTATCCATTATTTTAACTAATTTTTTAATGCCATCAAATTGTTGAGTTAAATCAGTAATAATAAGTGAATTAGTCCGTTTATCTATAACTGCCTTACCGCATTCTGACAACAATCCCTGTTGCTGTATTGCTTCCTGTAAGGTTGTTAAATCAACATGACTAATTGTTAATGATAAAGAATCTAGTGACTGTTTCAGTTCCTGTTCTTTTTTTGCCAACAGCTGTTTTTGATAAGCTATCTCTGGATCGATAGCTTTAGAAACGAATAAGATATTATCTTCAATTTTAGCTTGTAAATTAGCCGAATTCAAAATGATATTGAGAGCTTTATGCCACTCAACTTGTTGTAGTTTAATCGTCTGTTTAATGGATAAATCATCAGTCATGATTAAATTCATCTGCTTACTATCCGCTAAAGCTTGTAAAATAATAGCTATATCCGTTTGATAGAATGCCATTGAGATCAACTGATTAGTTTCAGTGGTATCACTTATTTTTTCTTGGTTTGCTAAACCAATACTGTTATTAGCAAAGAGACTTCCCAAAAGCAGTATGACTAAATATTTAGTAACCATAGTTGTGTTAAGTTTTTGCAATCTATTTCGCATGTTAGGTCCTATATTACTTATTTAATTGCATAGTCCATAGCACCACATCATGACAATAATCTGCCAAATTGGCTTGCCATACAATTTTGTCGGCAACTAAAGTTTGGATTTGCCAGGGAAATAAAACATTGGGAATAACTCCAGCAGTTATTGCTAACCACTGATTATCTGAACTTAACCATAGCTGCTCATAACTCGTATCACTATTTTTTATCAATCCTTTGAACTGCCAAACTTGTATTTGTTTCAATAGGTTAGTTGCTTGTTCATCACATGGCATCTGATAAGATGGTGTAAATGGGTCTCTAACTAAAGCCATCCCAGTATTCATGTACAACCCACTAAAAATTAACAGTACTACCATCACCAATTGTGGTTTCACTTAACCTCCATTTTTAAACAGCAAAGTAAAAGCTATTTGTAATTTTGACTCATGTTTAGTGATCACTAAATGCTGGAAATCGAGATAATAATAATCATCATTAAACGATGTCATCAAAGCCATAAGATCGGCAAACTCGCCATTAAGCTCAATGTCCCAATTTACGGTATTATCAATGTCATTATGTTTAAAAGTACGTAAAATCAAGTGGTGTTGTGCTAAAGCTTGCGCTAACTCTTTTTCAGAAATCGTACTTAATAAATGGTTTTTACTAGACTTATAGCGATTTATTTTTGTTTGTAATTGGTCAATTTTATTCAGATTTTCATCATATTGTTGTATTTGCTGATCTGCTTGTTGTTTAATATCGTCAATGACCAGCAAATAACCAATTCCAAACATTAAGGACAACACCAGAGAGCAAAGTAAATATTGTTGCCAGATAGGACGATTTAAAAAATCACTGTTCATTTAGTTCAATATCCATTTCAAATAATAGATCATTCTTGCTTGAAGAAATTGACTTAACTTGACTTTTGGTTATGTTTTTTTGTTGTTGTAAAGCTTCATTAAAATTGATAATTTCAACATAGCTTAAACTATGTCCTTGTAGCGTAATTTTCTGTGGTACATATACAAATGATTCAAGCCAAATTACAGTTGGTAACTGTTGAGAAATCAATAATAATGATTGTTGAATTTGTTTTTGACTTATTGAGGGATTGGGTAAGTAGAAGGATAACTCCCTAGCTAATTCTTGTTGGATCTCTTGTTTAACGCTTAATTGTAAAGAATAATATGCTAACTTATTATGGGTTTGTATCCATAAATAACAAAACAAACACCCCATAATGCCCATTAAACAGGTAACTATGATAATCAATTGCCGCAGGTGTTGTTTTTGTTTTATTTGTCGCCAAGGTAAAAAATTGACTTTATTGTTTTCAATAACACTACCAATAAATATCAACGATAAATCATACTTTTTACATAAGTCATTCCATGTATCAATAATATGTCGTTCACATATTGACACCATAATTTGCTTAGGTTGTTCAGGTGGATAAACAAAATCATAGAAAACATTTTTTGTAGGTAATTGAAACAATTTATAGATCGAAGCCTCAATAAATAGCTCTATTTCGGTCAATGTTAACTTTGCATCTGGTAAAGTTAACATTTGAACTTGAATATAGGTTTTATCAAGATTTAACTCAAACTCAGAATGTTGGGGAATATTTTTTTTTAAATCACTAATAAACATCTCGATATCTGTCATATCTTGATAGTGGTATTCAATCATGCTTTCATTGTCAATCACATTAGGTTGCTTTACTGATTTTAGTACTTGGTAACGTAACATTTTGGGTTCAATACAAATCACAACACGATATTTTTTTATCAGAATCATTGTAAATTAATTTTTTATTTATCTTGTAAACATGACTTAATCATAGCCACAAATCTAAAAATAAAAATCGGCAAAGCGACGTTTTGAGAAACATTACCCAAAAAATGTTTAAATTTACACCTAACAAGTCCAATTTTATAGAAATATGAAAAAAAAGGTTGACTGAAATAAGACGTGCCTTATAATGCACATCCACACGGTAAGGGTGATTAGCTCAGTTGGGAGAGCACCTCCCTTACAAGGAGGGGGTCACTGGTTCGAACCCGGTATCACCCACCAATCTTTACCGTGACGTTTCTATATTGAAACACTTGGGGTGATTAGCTCAGTTGGGAGAGCACCTCCCTTACAAGGAGGGGGTCACTGGTTCGAACCCGGTATCACCCACCAATTTTAATTGTCTTATATATGGGTTGTTAGCTCAGTCGGTAGAGCAGCGGACTTTTAATCCGTTTGTCGAGCGTTCGAATCGCTCACGACCCACCACTTTTCTTCATTAAATTTCTATATTCCATCTAAAAATAGCGTATTGAAAAAGCCTTTATTCGATGAATTTGTTTGGAACAATTTTATAGACGTCTCCCTAAGGTTTATTTCATATGAGTAGCACATGCTGTGCAAATAATCGCTCACCATTCTCCTTTTTTGTATCCGTCTTTAATTAAAGAAATATATACTTGTTTGTTTAATAATAATTAAACAAAATTGTAATGAATATGACCTATAACTTATTAAATATATTGAAAATATTAAACAAAGTAAAAATTAATCGTTAAAATTGATAATTAACAAAATTTTAATAGCTACCTCCTATTTTACTTGCAATTATTAATCGTTTATTCTTAGCACCGAAAATAGCTGGATTTTTTCACTGAAATAAAAAAACATATAAACTTTTGCTAGTTATCAAAAAATAAGGGAAATGGAATGAAAAAAATCTATAAACATCTTAAAAATAGAAAAACAGGAAATACTGTTCTATTTACTGCAATTATGGCTTTATCCAGTTCTACCATAGCGAATGATATTGTGGTTGATAATTCCTCTGATATTACTACAACAGCTAACGCTACATCGGCAATAAAGGAAACGTCAGCTACAACTGATAATATAAACATTACTAATTCCGGCGTTTTAAATACTTCAGGAGATGATTCAGACGGGATACATGCATCTACTCAGGGTAGTGTATCGATAACTAACACAGGAGACATTAATACAACTGGAAACCGTTCAAATGCCATTTATGCTATTGGGCAAGGCGCTGTATCGGTAAATGATACTAATCATAGCAGTTTATCTTCATCGATCTCAGGAATTTATCTTAAAAGTTCAGCAGGTTTTAATATAAATAGTAACTCTTCAATTAACATTAATGCAGATAACAGATCTGGTTCATTATATGGAATCTATAGCCAGTATACTGGATATCCAAATACACCAACAAGTAATTACAATATTAATTATGACGGTTCTTCTGGTTCAGGTATAACCATTAATGCGGGTAATGGAACTTATGAAAGTATATTTGGGATTTATGCACTTGAGCCAATGGAAATAATGTTAACCAATTATGAAGCAAAGACAAATGTGATTGGTAATATCTCATTAAATACAACTAATGATACGGTTATGACTAAATATTTACGTGGAATTTATTTGGATCATAGAAATTATGATAGTTATTTATCTTACAGTAATGGAACAATAGCTATTAATGCAAACCATCAATATATACGAAATGATTCAAATCCAATAATGGGCATTATTAACTATTCAGCACTTGGTAATGCTTCTACCCATTTAAATTCTAATGCAAGCATTGTTATTAATGACAATTCAGTAACAACCATGGGACATAATACTGCCCCAACAGCTATAATGACATATATAGCGAGCTCATCAAACCCATCTAGTGAAAAAAATGTAGAAGTTGTTAATAATGGAAAAATCATTATTAAAAGCGCTAATAACTCTGCACGTGGTATCAGAGTGTATGAAGGTAATCCATCTAATTCAACATTATCTCAAAAACAAACCATGAAAATTGTCAATAATGGAGACATAGATATTTCAAGTAAAGATGCTCTAACATATGGTATTAGAATGGCGTCGTATGGTGAAAGTGCTAATGGAACAATTACTAATAATGGTAATTTAAGATTAAATACTTCAACTGATATAGGTTCTGCTTCATCAGCTATTGTTTTACAAAAAACTGACACAAATTCAAAAGCTTCATTTACCATCAATAATAACGGTACGATTACCACAACTAACGGTAAAGCTATTGAAATTGACATAGCTGACTCTGTTGGTACTACTGTTGATATAAATAATAGTGGAATATTAAATGGTTATGTTAAATCAAACACGGCACTAGAAAAATTAACAATTAATAACTCTGGTTTTTGGAACTTGGAAGATACTTACGGTGTTAGTTCAGGTACGATTGGTGAAATAATCACTACATTAGGTTCTAGTACAAATTATGCAACAGTAAATAACACTGGTGTAATATCAGTTAATTCAGCTATGACAGACGCTATTATTGATTACGCAAATGTATCTAATCGAGGTATTATTGATTTGGGCACTGATTCAGCAAAAACTTCACTTACTATCAATGGTAACTATGCTGGAGATGGTGGTACTATCGTGATGGGTACAAATTTGCAGAAACAAATAAGTGATTTACTTTCTATTATAGGAGATTCAATTGGTTCAAGCTATTTGTCTATCCATAATACAGGCGGTAAAGGAATTTCAACATCTAATTTAACAAAAGGGATTAAAGTTGTTGATGTTGAAGGAGCTAGTTCAGGTTCATTCGCTTTAGCCTCAAATTTAAAATCAGGTGCTTATGAATACCGTTTATACAAACATGCGGATGGTAATTGGTATTTAACTAATTTAGATGGTAAAGGTACTGATGCAACTGGTTTTAGTGGTGGTAACTCTGGAAAAGCTTTAATTAATATTACAACTGGCGGGGTTTTTAGTAATCAACAAGCAGCATTAAGTATGTTTAGTGATAGTGGAAGCCATGCCGCTCGCGGTAGCGCTATTCGCTCGGCGAATGATAAATCAGTATGGGGTTATTACCACTTTGATAAGTTAAATTATGATACTTTAAACGGTCAAATGGGAACAACGATAAAATCTTCGGAAATTGTGTTAGGTACTGATTTGTATAGTACTAATTTATTCAATTCAGGTATTTACGGTAGCTATGGTCATGCATCAGTAAATAATAAATCACATAAGACTAACTCTAAAACAACCGGTGGAGTTACTGGTTATGGTGTCGGTGTTTATGCCGATTGGCAACAGAGTGTAATGGACGGCGGTTTATCTGTTGAATCTTGGGCACAATATAGTTGGTTTAAAAATAACGTAAAAGATAAACGAGAAAGCCATAAATCACGTTATGACAGTTCAGCATTTAAACTTAATTTTGGTACCGGTTATGGTTTTGTATTAGGTGGTAATGATTTTGCTAATTGGATACTAAAACCGCAAGCACAATTAAGCTATACTTGGTTAAGTACCGATGATTTTACTGATTCTAGCAAAATTCGTTATTCTGATGTAGATGGTGATGGCGCACAAATCAAGTTAGGTGCTCGTTTCTATGGCGCTAAAACAGAGGCTAATTTAGGAGCATATCCTTATGTTGAAGCTAATTGGATTTACAATAGCAATGAAGGATCAATGAAAACTGGCGGACAAAGAATTGATTCAGATATGGCAAAAAATCTTGGGGAAATTAAAGCTGGGATAAATGGAAAAATCACGACTAATTGGAACAGTTTTGCTGAATTTGATGCTCGTTTTGGTAAAAATGATTATCATAGTGTAGGTTTACAAATCGGCATAAATTATTTGTTCTAATCTTGCAATATTTAACTTCTATCAAGTTAGCTTTAATCACCAAGCTAACTTGATATTTTCTAGATTTTAAATTCTTGTCTCTATGTATGAAAAGGCAAGGTAATTGCTCAAGATAATAATAAAGCTCTGCATAATATGAAAAAAGCTGCAGATTTTGGACATGTTTTCAAAGAACATCTATATGCTCAAAAACGTCGAATTATTCAAAATTATATTAAAGCTCTACAATGGCATAAAAATAATTAGTAAGAGAGTGTTAATGCGCAGTATAACCTAGGTGCTTTTTAGTGTAACAATAAGCAGCTAATTAAGATAACGTTTTCTATACCAACGGATAATTCAAGTTAGTTTATAACAATAAGTTACAAAAAGCTTATAAACAGTATAAAGTGGTTTTAAATGTATTACATTTACATCGAGATTTATCCATCATATTTTTTAATATTGTAATAGCTAGTTAACCAAGTTAATAAATGAAAATGAAACTTACCATTGAAGAAATTTATAAAAAAGCTACTGAAAATAATGATGCTAATGCTCAATTTGATCTGGGATTAATGTATTATGAGGGAGTATATTTTACTCAAAATTATTATCTAGCAGCTCAATGGTTTGAAAAGGCAGCATTACAAGGTGATATTGGTGCTCAGCTTAATTTAGGATTTATGTACACCAATGGATATGGGGTGAAGCAAGATTATACATTAGCTAAGAAATATTTTGAAAAGGCTGCTTTACAAGGATCAAATGAGGCTGAATTCAATTTAGGTTTTATTTATCACAATGAGCTCGATTATGTTGAAAGCAAGAAATGGTATGAAAAAGCTGCCAACAATGGGCATGTTATTGCCCAAAATAACTTAGGCGATATGTATTATCAAGGTCATGGAGTTATTCAAGATTATACTAAAGCAATACAATGGTTTGAAAAAGCAGCAAATCAAGGTAATGTGAATGCACAAACTAATCTTGGCAATATGTATTACCAGGGGCTTGGCGTAAAAAAAGATATAGTTAAAGCACGAGAGTATTTTAAATTAGCCTGCGATAATCATTTCGAATTTGCTTGCAGAGCTTATGAAAAAATATCACTTGATTAACTAGTTAATAACATTACTTGCCCTTTAATCATTCTAAATAATAACATACAAAACTAATCGGTAAGCAATATAAAACATTACTAATCCAACCAAACCATCTAATATTATCCACATCCTTTTTTGCTTAAATAATGGCGTGAGTAATCTGGCTCCGTAACCAATGCCAAAAAACCAGATAAACGAAACACAAACCGCACCAATTAAAAAAGATAACTTTTGCTCATTGGTTAATGTACCAGCAATACCACCCACAATAACAACTGTATCTAAATACACATGCGGATTGAGCAATGTAACTGCTAATGTTGATAAAACCACTTTAATTAAATCATTATTTTGTGAATCTTCGGATGCAACTTGCATACTACTAGTACCTTGAAGAGCACTCCTAAAAGCACAAAATCCATACCAAATTAGAAAAAGCGCCCCTAATATTGCAAGAATACTGGTAATCAAAGGATTACTACTGATAAATGAACCAATTCCTAATACCCCTATTGTCATCAGAATGAAATCACAAACAAAACAGATTGCTGATACAAAAAAGATATGATTTTTTAGTAATCCTTGTTTGAGTACAAAAAGATTTTGCGCACCTATAGCAATAATTAAACTACCAGAAATCATTGCGCCACTGATTATTTCTGAAAACATCTTACTACAACACCGTAATTAAATTGAAAATTTTATCATATAATTAAGATACCAGAAAGAAGAAATAAACTCATAATGTCGGATCGATATAATAATTTATTTTTTCTCTAGCCAAAACAGCGGTGGTTTATTTTTGTTAAAAAATAGAATGATACTACCTATAATTAGCCAAACCAAACCAACAATTTTGGCATCATTATCGATATGCAATAATACAGGTAATAAGCCAACAATACCAAAAACAGGTATAACAATATCTAAAATCGAAGAAGCACCAATATTATTTCTCTTTTTGAGCTTAAAATAACCAATAACCGATACATGTAACATAATAAATGTTGCTAGGGCACCAACATCAACAAATGAAACTAAAGTTGCTAATCCTTGTGCTCTATTTGCAGCAAAAGCAGCTAGGCATAAATTAAAAGTCGCAGAAAATAAAATCGCCATAATAGGTACACCACTTTCTTTACCAACTTTGGCTAAAATTGAGGGTAAACGTTTATCCCTACCCATGCTAAATAATAAACGGCTCGCCGCAGCTTGCCCTACCATAGCAGAAAAAGAAGCGCCAATAGCTTTCATTAATCCTAACGCCCAACCCAACCAAGGATTCATTTCCTGATTTACTATATTATAAAAAGCTTTTCCCTGTAGTTCATTATGATCACGTAAATATTCTGGAGAGTAAGGATTAAGTAGTGCACCAATGTAAACTTGAATGATAAATAGACAACCAGCTAAAATTAAACAACCAAGAATTGCTTTACTGACTAAACTGGGTTTACCTCCATTTTCTTCAGCAAAAGTTGCAATTGCGTCAAACCCTAAAAATGATAAAACCGCAATAGATACTGCTGAAAAAAGATTTCCCCATGTGAATAATTCACCACCGATAAAAGGCTGTAACCAATCACGTTTAATACCATTAGTAACTAATATCCAAATGCCAACAAATAAAATTATAACTAGCACGATGATTTCAAATGCTAAAAACAGAAAAGTAATTTTTGCAGATTTTTTAAAACCAATAAAATTTAAAGTTGTGGTTATAACCACAGCAATAAAAGTCCATGCCCATACGGGTACACTCGATATTAAGGCATTAAGAAAGATGCCAGTAAACAAGTAAGCTACAGCAGGAATAAACATATAATCAAGTAATAAGAGCCAACCGACTAAAAAACCGGCATGTGGATGAATGCCAGCAGAACAATATGCATATACAGAACCTGCGTGTGGTATCACATTTGCCATTCTGGCATAGGAATACGCAGTAAAAGTCATCATTAATGTTGCTACAAAATAGACAGATGCTACTGCACCATCCGTCATTACATCTAACACACCAAATAAACCAACTGGAGCCGCAGGTCCGATAAAAAGCAAACCTAAGATCACCAGATCTCTAAATCGCATATTTTTGTTTAACTGCTGCATAATCATTCTCACATTAAAATCTAATAGCTAGATTAAAATATTAAATAATTACTAACAAACTTACTAATATTAAATAGTTATTAAAATATAACTATTTAATCTATAACATTGGTCGATATTATTCTCTTAGTTCATAGCTATAAACCATTTTCGCTGTTTTACTTAACATAATAGAAGCACTACAGTATTTTTCTGATGATAATTTTATCGCTTTTTCTACTACTTCATTATCAATATTTTTACCCGTAATAACGATATGAAAATGTATATCAGTATAAACTTTAGGAGAAGATGTAGCTTGATTTTTTTCAATATCTATCCAAAGATCGGTAACTTCTTTTTTGGCATTTTTTAAAATAGCCATAATATCATAAGCCATACAACCAGCTGCCCCATGAAGTAACAATTCCATAGGTCGCGCACCACGATTACGACCGCCGTGCTCGATACCGCCATCCATCATTAAAGTATGACCACTTGCTGTTTCACCAATAAAACCAAATTCATCGATCCATTTTAAACGATCTTTCATTACTAGCCCCTTTTTATATCAATTAAATTATAAAAATTATAAGTTATAGTATTTAATATATCACTTCTTTTTTGGTGATGTTTATATTAGAGTAATGTTGAGATTGTCAGTTCAATAAAAGTGTTCATCGTCATTTATCCAATACATTTAAATGACTTGTCATAATTGAAATAAACTAATGAAATCTAACGATAACTTCTTTAAATATACTTATTTAATGTTGAGATGACTGAATAAAAATAGAAGTTATAATTTAATATTGATTATTAAAAGGATTTACTATGATTCTGGAATATACCACTTTGATTGGTATTGGTGCTATTGTGGGGTTATTAGCCGGAATGTTTGGTGTTGGAGGTGGAGCATTAATTGTACCAGCATTAATTTTTACTTTAGGTCACTTTAATATTAATGGACCGTGGATAACCCACATCGCAATTGCTACCTCACTTGCAACCATTATTGGTACTAGTTTTTCTTCGAGCTGGAATCATAACAAAAACCATAATGTAGAATGGAGTATATTAAAACGAATGGTGCTAGGATGCCTTATTGGTACCATTGGTGGTTCCTACATCACCCCTTATATTTCAGGTGTGTGGTTAAAATGGTTTTTTACTCTTTTCCTTATCTATACAGGAAGTAAATTTATATTTAAAACCAATAATGTAACGAAAAAACCAACAACTATCACAACATCTTTACCAAGTAGCATTTATATACTTGTTGGTTCAGTAATTGGTTTATTTGCTGCATTGGTTGGTGTCGGTGGCGGCATTTTAGTGGTGCCATTTTTAAAAAAGTGTGGCATAGATATGCGCAAAGCTATTGGCACATCTGCTGCTTTCACTTTACCCGTAGCTATTGGTGGTACAATCGGTTATATGATTTCCGGATGGCAGATTAAAGAACTACCGCCATATTGTCTCGGGTTTGTTTATTTGCCTGCGGTATTTGCCATTATGATTGCCAGTATCCCAATGGCTAAAGTGGGCGTGCTAATTGGACAAAAATTACCACTTAATATATTAGTCAAATTTTTTGGCGGATTCTTATTATTAATTGCATTAAAATTAATAATTGCATAGTTGAATATTATCACGCAAATTAATATACAATTTTGATGATATTTATAATTAACATCCAAAAAGGATCGCTATCAACTGCGACCCTTAGATAGGCTGTTGTTTAATTTAAACTATCTTGCATTTTTTACTGCCAGTCCTAATTGCCAAACAGCCATTGCATAATAAGTACTGTGGTTATAACGCGTTATTACATAAAAATTCGGTAATCCATACCAATATTGATAGCAATCGCCCATATCCAGCCGTAATAAACTAACTTCTTTATGGCCTTCTAAGGAACTTTTCGGTTTTAACCCTGCCTTTGCTAACGTTTCAATTGGATATTTAGCACTAAAACCATTATCTAATAAAGGTGCTTGACCATCAGCCATAACTGCCACTTTTTGGTTTTGTTGCCAGCCATGGGATTTAAAATAGTTAGCCACGCTACCAATAGCATCAACCGGATCCCATAAATCGACATGACCATCATTATTGAAATCAACAGCATAATTTCTGAAAGCAGATGGCATAAATTGACCATATCCCATTGCACCAGCGAAAGAGCCAGTCAAACTGAACGGATCAATCCCCTCATCACGAGACATTATCAAAAAATTTTCTAGTTCAATTGAGAAGTATTGTGCTCGCCTAGGATAATTAAAGGCCAATGTCGATAAGGCATCAATGATCTTAGTTTTGCCCATAACTTTACCCCAGCCAGTCTCAACGCCAATAATACCGACAATAATCTCAGGTGGAACACCATACTGTTTATAAGCACGTTGTAACTCTTTTTGATATTTATTCCAAAAATCTACACCTTTTGGAATATTATTTGCAGTAATAAATTTATTTTTATAACGAATCCAAGCTCCATTCGGTTCAGTTGGTGACGCTGACGTTGGTGCTTGTTTATTCATTAAGTTAATGACCCAATCAAGGTTATTGGTTTGTTCAAAAATATTGATAAGTTGCTGGCGATTAAATCCGTGCTTTTTAACCATTTTATCAATAAACTTTTCTTTATCTACTGCCAATGGTTTATTGATTGTAGGTTGACGATGTTGCTTTTCAAGATAAACACCACCTTTGACATTTGGATGCCCATGGTGTTTTTCTGTTGGTGATAATGAAGATTGCTTGCTACTACAAGCTGCAAGCAATAACATCATACTGAATAAAATAATAATACGCTGCATAAATAATCCATATTACATATTATAATTAATTAAAAAATGGACAATATCATAAAGTATTTGCTGTTATTCAACAATATTATGACACTCTTTCCCTTCTTGTATTTGTTTAATATTACTTAATGTGGTTTCAGAGATATTCAATAACGCTTCTTGAGTTAAAAAAGCTTTATGACCTGTAAAAATAACATTATGACAAGATGACAAACGACGGAAAACATCATCTAAAATGACATCATTTGATTTATCCTCAAAAAACAGATCACGTTCATTTTCATAAACATCCATACCAAGTGAACCAATTTTACTTTGTTTTAGTGCCTCAATTGCGGCTGTAGCATCGAGTAAAGCACCACGACTGGTATTAATAATCATCACACCATCTTTCATTTTATTAAATGAATTTTTATTAAGTAAATGATAATTTTCTGATGTCATTGGACAATGCAAAGTAATAACGTCTGATTTAGCATAAAGCTCATCCAACTCAACATATTGGGCTCCTAATTCAACAACTGTATCATTTGGGTAGGGATCGTAAGCTAAAATATGCATACCAAAACCTTTTAAAATACGCATAACTGCTTGACCTATTTTGCCTGTTCCAATTACACCAGCAGTACGATTATGCATATTAAAGCCGGTTAAACCATCCAACGAAAAATTAGCATCACGGGTACGTTGATAGGCTTTATGTGTACGACGATTTAAAGTCATCATTAATGCCACAGCATGCTCAGCCACTGCTTCTGGAGAGTATGCGGGAACACGTACAACTTTTATACCTAATTTTTTGGCTTCAGTTAAATCTACATTATCAAAACCAGCACAACGCAATGCTAAAATTTTAATGCCAAAATGGGCTAATTTTTGCAGCACTTTTTTATCGACTTCATCATTAACAAACACACAAACTGCATCAAAATCTTGAGCTGTAACAACAGTTTTACAACTGAGTTTATGTTCATAATATTCGAGATCAAAACCAAATTTTTTATTAGCAATTTCTAGATGTTCTTTGTCATAATGCTTACTACTAAAAACAGCAACTTTAATTGATCCTTTCATTCCAAAATACCTCTTTTAGGGTGATTAATTAATATATTTATAAATTATTTATTCAATGGTAATTACTGAAACATATAGTATTCCTGAAACTTTTTAACAAAAATTCCAATAGGACATTTTTTAACAATCAACAACACTTTACCAAGCAACCTTGTTTTAGTTACTGGTAAATAAAAAAATTTGGTTAGAATAGTTATATTGGCTTGAATAATTAATTTTATTATAAGTATGTTATGATAGCACTTTGCTAAAAATCTAACTAATAATGTTGCATGATGAATCTTACGCAAAATACCATAATTAAAACTATCTTTACTACTAAAATGCTTATTTGTATTTTTACTGGTTTTGCTTCTGGATTACCTTTTTACCTTTTATTACAACTACTGCCTGCTTGGTTAGAAAGCGAAAGTATCAATATTAAAACTATTGGCGCATTTTCTTTAACCCAAATTCCATACATCTTGAAATTTGTTTGGGCTCCGTTTATGGACAATATCTCATTTTCTAAGCTTGGTCGACGACGTGGCTGGATGCTTATTTCACAAATATTATTGCTTTCGTTTATCTCTATATTAGGATTTTTCTCACCTTCATTGAGCATTTGGCTCATTGCTGCAATTTGCTTTATCATCGCTTTTTTTTCCGCCACTCAAGATATCGCACTTGATGCCTTTAGGCGAGAATTATTATTGGATAAAGAGTTAGGGCTAGGTAATAGTATTCATACCAATGCTTACCGTTTAGCTGGTTTGGTACCGGGATCATTATCATTAATATTATCCAATTATTTGCCTTGGGACAGTGTTTTTATCATTACCGCATTATTTATGATACCAGCAATTATCATGACAATGTTTGTTAAAGAACCGATGAATCAGGCTCCCAAAACGCACCATATTGAAGATATTATCATTGCCCCTTTTCGTGAATTTATTACTCGTAATGATATTAAAACAGCCATGATCATTTTAGCTTTTATCTTTTTATATAAATTGGGTGATAGTATGGCGACTTCATTGGCTACCCCTTTTTATTTACAAATGGGCTATAGCCGCTTAGATATTGGTTGGATTGCTAAAAATGCTTCTTTGTGGCCTAGTATTGTTGGTGCTTTGCTTGGTGGAATTTTAATGATCAAAATCGGTATTAATCGTGCACTTTGGTCTTTTGGTTTTGTCCAAGTTATCTCTATTTTAGGCTTTGCCTGGCTTTCTATTGAAGGACCTTTCACGAAAATTGGTGTATATCAGCAAATTTTATTAGCAATAGTGATAGGATTTGAAGCGCTAGGCGTTGGTCTTGGTTCAGCTGCTTTTGTGGCGTTTATTGCTAAAACAACTAATCCACTTTACACCGCAACTCAATTTGCTTTATTTACTAGTATTGCATCAGTACCAAGAACTTTAATTAATGCCACTACTGGGATTATGGTTGAATATTTAGGATGGACAACCTTTTTTGGTTTATGTACGCTTTTAGCTATTCCTGGTATGTTATTATTATTTAAAGTTGCCCCTCTAAACGAAAAATCTTAGGAGAAAGTATGGATAAATTAGAACAAGCATTCAATTTTCGACATGGATGTAAAAGATTTGATATTACCAAAAAAATTAGTGATACCGATATTAAATATATTTTGGAGGCAGGCAGACAATCGCCTTCCGCATTTGGACTTGAACCTTGGCATTTTGTTATAGTCGATAATGATAACATTAAGAGTGAACTGCGTGCAGTTTGTTATAATCAAGAACAAGTCACAAGTTGTTCTCATTTTATTATTGTGCTTTATCGAAAAGCCAACAACTTTACACTACAAAGTGAGTATCTACGCCAAACTATTGCTCGAACATTACCTGATGCAAATGATCAAACTGCTATCGATAATGCTTGCCAATCAATTATAAATTTTTATCATCAAGGATTAGCTAATGGCTTAACCATTGATCACTCATCTGAAATGCAAGATTATATAGCATGCACTAATATGCTTACCGCTGCGGCATATCGTGAGATTGATTCTTGCATAATTGGAGGGTTTAAACATGACGGCGTTGTTCAGATTTTGGAAAAATATATGCCAAAATTTAGTCGTGAGAGCTTTGGTGTTGGACTTTGCTTGGCTTTTGGCTATCGAGTCAATGAACCTAATTCACATATCCGTTGGCGCATAGCAGATATTACCACTTATTTAACAGAATCTAATTAAATTCATCAATAATATTCCGTCGACAACAATGACGACGGAATATTTTGATATAAAAGAACATCCTTTTACTTAATCAACCGATATAGCACTTTTGCATCTGATGAAGCACAATCCATTGTAAAAGCAATACCAGCCAAAACATTGCTTAATTGTGGATCACTGACATTGTGTTGTACTGAATTCAAGATTTCCTGTGCTCAATTAATTTTTCGAAGTATTGTCTCTATTTTTCTTTTGAAAGATTGTTCATTTTATCTTTTTTTTCGTTAGGATGTCACATAATCGATAATTTAAACAACATTATTGCTAAAGAAAATAATTCGTTAGCTATTCAAAAAAGTGTATTTTATACATTAAAAAGTAAAATTAAAACATAATTTAAATTAAAAAAGCACAAAATGACTTAAAATAATTGAAAACGAAAAGATAACCAAACTAAAACTAAATAAAAAAGCCTTATCGTAAATACCTATTACTGTAATAATCAATTTTTTTGCACGAATAAGTTTGATAATGTTAGACTTGATAATAATAACTAAATTTTGATTAAAATCTTGTTCATTAGCAATAAGTTAGTATTGTTACATTGCATATATACAGTTTGTAAGGATTTAATATGAAAATTAAACATGCACGTTTATTAATACTAGGCTCTGGTCCGGCTGGATATACGGCTGCAGTTTATGCAGCCAGAGCAAACCTTTCGCCAGTCCTCATCACAGGAATACAAGAAGGAGGACAACTTATTACTACTACAAATATCGAAAATTGGCCTGCTGGTGCACCAGATTTAACTGGTCCTGAACTAATGAATAAAATGAAAGAACATGCAGAAAGGTTTAATACCGAAATTATTTTAGATCAGATCGAGCGAGTTGATTTTAGTCATAAACCTTTTAAGCTCTATGGCAGTGAAACTCAATATAGTTGTGATGCGTTAATTATTGCCACGGGTGCTTCAGCCCAATATCTAGGTCTACCTTCTGAACAAGCATTTAAAAGCAAAGGAGTTTCAGCTTGCGCAACTTGTGATGGTTTTTTTTATCGCAACCAAAAAGTTGCTGTAGTGGGTGGTGGTAATACAGCTATTGAAGAAACGCTCTATTTGGCTAACATCGCGAGTGAAGTTCATCTAATTCATCGTCGTGATGTGTTCCGTGCTGAAAAAATATTAATGAATCGTTTAGCGGAAAAAATAGCGCAAGGCAAAGTAATTCTGCATACTCACCGGATTATTGATGAAGTGCTTGGTGATAATATGGGGGTAACCGGTGTTAGGTTACTAAGTACACAAGATCCCAATATTAGTGAAGAGCTTGCAATATTAGGGTTATTTATTGCCATCGGTCATAAACCCAATACCGCTATTTTTGAAGGTCAATTGGAATTAAATGACGGATATATTAAAGTGCAATCTGGCACGCAAGGTAATGCAACGCAAACTAGTATAGAGGGTATTTTTGCCGCAGGAGATGTGATGGACCATATTTATCGACAAGCGATCACTTCGGCGGGCACGGGTTGCATGGCTGCATTAGATGCAGAATACTATTTGGATAACCTAAAATAAAAAGTAATAATATCTATGTCATTAGATAAAAACCGTCAAACCTATTTACTTGGTTGGTTGAAGCAACATGCCAAGATCTATAAATCAGATTTGCATCTTTCTGCTTTAACTGGCTTTATAATAACAATTTTAATAATTCTGCAAGCCGCATTATTAGCAATCATTTTACAAAAATTAATCATTGAACAACTCGGTTTTTCCAAAATTCTAACTTACTTTTTTTCTTTAATTATCATATTAATATGTAGAGTTGGGTTAATTTACTTACGTGAAAAAATTAATTTCACTATGGGATGTAAAGTTCGCAAACTAATCCGGCACACGTTAATTAATCACATTGAATTACTTGGTCCTGCATCTTTAAATCAAAGCACTATTGGAGCCTGGAGTACTTTATTAATCGAACAAGTAGATAATCTCCAGAATTTTTATGCCCATTATTTACCACAGATGCGATTGGCAAGTATGGCGCCAATTTTAATTTGTATCGCAATCTTACCTTTCAACTGGGCGGCCGCATTAATTTTACTTTGTACTGCCCCCTTAATTCCTATTTTTATGATTTTAGTTGGTATGGGAGCAGCTGATATTAATCGACGTCACTTTAAAGCACTGGCTTATTTAAGTGGTCACTTTCTCGATCGTTTGAAAGGTATTAATACTATCCGATTGTTTAATCAAGGGGAAAAACAGGCACAAGAGATCCAGCGCGCTGCTGAGAATTTCCGGGTTAAAACGATGCAAGTATTAAAAATAGCATTTTTATCTTCAGCCGTTTTAGAATTTTTTACCTCAATTTCAATTGCCATTGTTGCGGTTTACTTTGGTTTTTCTTATTTGGGTGAGTTTCACTTTGGTGCATATAACAGTATTGTAACTTTGTTTGCTGGATTTTTTGCTTTAATTTTAGCACCTGAGTTTTTCCAACCTTTACGTGACTTAGGCACTTATTATCATGCCAAAGCCGAAGCGATCGCCGCTGCCGATAATATAGAAGCTTTTTTAAATAAAAAAACACCGCAACAATTTGCCACTACAAATGCCACCAAATTAAGGTTAGATGAACCATTACATACTATCGAAGTAAACAATCTTATTGTCTTGTCAATTGATAGCCAACCTATTGTTGGCCCCTTATCGTTTACACTGCAAACTCCGTTTAAATTAGCATTAATAGGGACCAGTGGTGAAGGTAAAACCTCATTAATGCATGTCTTACTTGGTTTTCTGCCTTATCAAGGTTCATTGAAGGTAAATGGTATTGAATTTAACCAATTGGATCTAACCGAATGGCAACGTCAGATTAGTTGGATTGGACAAATTCCTTACCTAATCAACAGTTCCGTACGTGAAAATATTTTACTTGGCAAACCAAATGCTACTAATGAAGAACTTTGGTCGGTGATTACTAAAACACAATTAACTGAAGTAATAACTAAGTTACCCAAAGGTCTTGATACGTTTGTGGGTGAAGATGCGGTGCGATTATCAGTTGGACAAGCACAACGTATCGCTTTAGCAAGGGCGATGTTAAAACCTTGTCAATTACTGATTCTCGATGAACCTACCGCAAGCTTAGATAAGCAAACTGTGCAAAACATAGATCAGCATCACATCGCATCTAATAGTATTACCATCACTCATCAAACTGACGATATACAGAAGTTTGACCAAATATGGCAATTGGTAAACGGGAAATTACATTGTGATATTAAGGAACATTTATGCTAGCCATTTTACGACCTTATATAGCGCTTTATAAACACTATTTTTGGCAGATTTTACTTGGCTTATTACTGTCAATTCTTACACTTTTTGCTAGCATTTTTTTATTATCATTATCAGGCTGGTTTTTAGCTTCTACCGCCGTTGTTGGTGTAGCTGGGTTATATACATTTAATTATATGTTACCCGCCGCTGGCGTGCGTGGTGCAGCCATCATGCGCACCACTGCTCGTTATTTAGAACGATTAGTAGATCATGATACAACGTTTAAAATTCTTGCTTATCTCAGAACTTTAGCTTTTCGAAAGATTTTACCACTCAGCTCCTATCAACTCGCTCAATATCAACGGGCTGATCTGCTAAATCGTTTTATTGTGGATATTGATGCATTAGATCATCTTTACTTAAAGCTATTTTCACCAATAGTAACAGCATTAATCATAATTGTGATGTTATTTGCTGGATTAAGCACCATTAATCTACCTATTGCACTAATCATTACTATCATACTTACGGTTACTTTACTGGCCATACCTATTATCTTCTATCAGGCTGGCAAGCAGTTAGGTGTAACACTAGCTCAACAACAAAATGAATATCGTTTGCAATTAATTAACTATCTACAAGGGCAAGCTGAGCTAACCCTTTTTAATGCTCAACACCGTTACCGAATTAAATTGGATGAATTAGAAGCAAATTGGCTTCACAATCAACAACGTCAATCTACATTAATGGCATTATCTAGCGCTGTCATATTACTAATTGTAGGATTTTTGACGTTGCTCGTTTTATGGTTAATTACTCAATATACTTTATCACCAATAGTGGCTTTATTTGTGTTTGTCTGTCTAGCTAATGCCGAAATTTTAACTCCGATTCCGGGGGCATTTATCTTTTTAGGACAGGTTTTAACTTCAGCTACTCGTACCACCGAGGTGTTTAATCAAACACCAGATATTAAATTTGTCACACAAGGGCAAATGATTGATTTAGCTTCGGCCAAGTTACAATTTAAGCAAATTAATTTTAGCTACCCCAAGCAACCATTTAGTGTATTAAGTAACTTTTCGTTAACCGTACAAAATGGTGAACATATTGGTTTAATTGGTAAAACTGGTTGTGGCAAATCAACATTATTAAGTCTAATTAATCGTACTTGGGAACCTAATTCCGGTAATATTTATTTTAATGATGTTTCAATTAAGCAACTTGACGAAAGAACGTTGCGACAAGCTATCGCCGTGGTACCGCAAATTATCACAATATTTAGTGATAGCCTAAGGCAGAATTTACTTATTGGTAATCAGCAAGCAACTGACCAACAATTAATTGAAGTGCTACATCAAGTAGGATTAGACAAATTACTAACCACCCAAATAGGCTTAGATTTACTGCTTGGGCAAGGTGGACGGCAACTTTCAGGCGGTGAAATTCGCCGTATCGGTATTGCCAGAGCATTACTGCATAACTCGCCATTAATCGTAATGGATGAACCAACCGAAAGCCTCGATCAACAAACGGAACAACAGATCATTGCCTTAATTAAGCAATCTTGTCAGGGAAAAACACTGATTATGGCTACTCACCGTTTAACCAATAATCCATTGTTTGATCGAATTATTTCACTTTAACAATCAAACGTTAGCTAAATTTACAAACTGACTTGAATTGAAAGATTAAGCACAAAGCTTAACTAAAATAATAGTGACACTAAAAAAGATTAGTCATTTATTTGTGTGTCATTATTGATTTATATGGCATAAAATGATTGGAAAGCAAATTAACTACACTCATGACTATTACTTAGTATGTAATACGTAACAAAAAGCGTAATTTAGGAGCCAATTTCCTCAAATAATTTTGATACTTAGCGATCAAAAAGGCCAATATTACTGTGCTGGTCTTAAACAATTATTAGGGTAAATGGATAACAATAAAGTATAAGCCAATTAGGCAATTGCTCAGATAATACGTTGGCTGAAAGTATTTTGATACCTTAAAATTAACATTATTAATCATTGTTATGACAAAACATGAGAGTAAACAAAAAAGTGACTTTTTACATCCATTCAACTCTATTATAATCGAATCCATCGTCAATTTACTAATGATGGATATTGCCATAAGCATATGATCAATTATTTTACCGAAATAACAAAATTATTGGGTTAGGCGGTTTAATATTTTGTAGAGGATCAATGTGTTAATAAAATGGTATAACGTTTCGCCTTATTTTGTTGCAGATAGGATATATGAAAATTAATCTATTAACGTTATTTAAAAATAGAAAAATTGATTATACAAAAATGTATATTCAGATTTATTTAAATAATTTAAAGTATTCCCGACGTAAACTTAAGCAGTTTTTTACTTTTTTACTCGATGAATCTGAAAAAAAAATAATAAAAAATAGCGCGCAATTGAAATTTTTTGATTTCACACCTGCACTTAATGCCATGCAATTTTCATCAGTAATAAGAGATTATGAATTGAAAGATTTATTCAGTTTAATTAAAACTCATGGTTATATATATCCTGCATTACACAGACATGGATACGATATTTATCAGTTAAAAAATAAAACCATCATAATGCATAGCGAGGTGTCTGACGTTACCGATCCTTTTAATACCGATTCAAATATGACGGATGTCTTTATTCATTTAATCACCAATGATCTATTATTATTAAAAACCATTAGTCTGCATAAATTTACCATGACGCCACCTTGGTTAATTTTTTCTGATATTACTTTTGGTCATCGGCATGGTCCATGGCGTCAAGATTGGGAACGTTTTTGGGAATCATTAAGTTATGATGAAAAAAAAGAATATCTGGTAAAAAATCCTCCCCACGAAAAATGGGATAAATGGTTATTTAATGGTTATAATCCAGATGTATAATATTGTATTTAATTTATTGTATTGCTAACTTTTTACCAATATTTGTTATTGCTGTTCAAATTTAACCTGACAGACTTTAATTACTCATTACTCTTTTTTATATCATCCGCAAAAATGCATCCATATAATTAATGATCAATCTTTAAGTTAATCATAAGTCTATTTATTAGGCAAACAAATCAATAAAAAACGTTTGATGTAAATCAAAATTTAACTTTTTTATTGCATAAAAATCAGCACGAAAAAAATAATGAAACATAAAATTAATACTGAAAAATAACTATTATTATTTTTTGATTATTTAAATATTACTAAATCTATTTATAATAGCACTTAGTTTGAGCTTTGATTATAAAAAATAATAATTACAAGAAGCAGTAATAGTACAAGAACAGCAATTTAAGTGGGAAAGCAAATTCTAATAAATTAATTGGCTTACCTACTATTTGTTGTGCTTGTTTTTTTATAATCGGAGTAAAAATGACACAATTTATTATTACCAATCCTCAAACTTGTATCGGCTGCCATGCCTGCGAAGTTGCCTGTGTATTAACCTATCACCAAGGTAAGCACCCTGATATAAAAGAGCAATTTCAACCTAGAATAAAAGTCCATAAAATCACTCAGGGTAGAAAAAAAGCATATACCGCATTAGCATGTCGGCAATGTGAAAATGCACCTTGTGTTAAATCATGCCCTACTAAGGCATTAATGCAAAGTAATGAAAAAGTTCATCTTAACAAATCACAATGTATAGGCTGTAAAGCCTGTGTTCTTGCTTGCCCTTTCGGTGCTATCCGTATGGTTGATGAATCAATAGAAGGGATTCTTGGTGTTGGTAATACTGAAGGTGTATTGAATAAAATTATTGCGCATAAATGCGATCTTTGTGATGAGCGTCGACATAGTCCAGCTTGTATAGATGCCTGTCCTACTGGATCAATTAAATTAGCTAGCTTGGATAAAATCAAACAACAACGACAACAAAAACTACAGCAAGCAGCTTTTGGAACTACTCCAGATCGCCTGATTATTAATAAACAATTCTCACCTTTTACCAGTGAAGAAACACCCTTTACAAAGTTAGTTAATATTCCTCGTGAAGATCCTGACAAAAAACCGCTTGATGAACGCAAACATACTTACAATGAAATTTATTATGGTTTTACTAAGCAACAGGCACAACTTCAATCTTCACGCTGTCTAAGTTGTGGACCCAATTCAATTTGCGAATGGACATGCCCGCTTCATAATCGCATTCCACATTGGATCAAATTAGCTAAAGAAGGTCGTATAATAGAAGCAGCAGAATTATCAAATAGTACTAATAGCCTACCTGAAATTACTGGTCGAGTTTGTCCACAAGATCGTTTATGTGAGGGTTCATGTACGCTAAAAAATGAAAATGATGCCGTGACAATTGGTAATATCGAACGATATGTTACCGAAACTGCATTTAATTTAGGTTGGCGTCCAGAAACGACTTGTGCCAAGATGACCGATAAAAAAGTGGCAATAATCGGTGCCGGACCTGCTGGGTTAGCTTGTGCTGATGTATTAGTGAGAAAGGGAATTAAACCGATAGTATTCGATCGTCATCCAGAAATCGGTGGCATGCTAACTTTTGGTATCCCCAATTTTAAACTTGAAAAAGAGATTATGATACGTCGCCGCGAGATTTTTTCTGCTATGGGAGTTGAATTTCAGCTCAATACCGAAATTGGCAAAGACATTGCCATGACCGAATTGCTGAATAACTATGATGCAATTTTTACTGGTATTGGAACTTATGCATCATTAAAAGCTCGATTAGAAAATGAAGATGCACAAGGTGTGTATCAAGCATTGGATTTTTTAACCGCTAATACTAAACATATAATGGGATTACCTGAACTTGCATCTCAACCCTATATCAACACTAAAGATAAACGTATAGTCGTGCTTGGCGGTGGTGATACTGCGATGGATTGTCTGCGTACAGCCATTCGACAAGGTGCAACTAGTGTAACTTGCGCTTATCGGCGAGATGAGAACAATATGCCCGGTTCCAAAAAAGAAGTCAAAAATGCCCGTGAAGAAGGTGCGCAATTCATGTTTATGATGCAACCAATTAAAATTGAAGTTAATGAATCAGGGCAAGTCATTGGCATTCGCATGGTTAAAACTGAACTTGGCGATCCTGATGCGAAAGGACGTCGCAGTCCTCAACCAATTGCAGGTTCTGAATTTGTGCTGGAAGCAGATATGGTCATTATAGCTTTTGGATTTGCTCCTCATGATATCTCGTGGTTACAAGCAGAAGGTGTGCAAATAAATCGCCGAGGCACCATTGCCGCCATTCCAATACCCAGTCAAAAACTAGCTTGCCAAACTGATAATCCGAAAATTTTTGCTGGTGGTGATATTGTGCGAGGAGCTGACTTAGTCGTTACCGCTATTGCAGATGGGCGAATGGCAGCAAAAAGTATGATGCAATATCTTAATATCGACAATAGTACTATGGATGATACTAACGAATCACAAATAGAGGTGAAAGCATCATGACTAATCGTTTTATTATTGCTGATGCTAACAAATGTATTGGCTGTAAAACCTGTGAATTAGCTTGCGTCATGTCACATTCAGATGGCAAGGATATTATTCTCAACAATTTTCAACCGCGTTTAAAAGTTATCACAGGAATGACCGTCACCGTACCCGTTATGTGCCGTCAATGTGATAATGCACCGTGTGCCAATGCGTGCCCAACTAATGCCATTATTCGTAAGGCAAATAGCATCCAAATTATCCAAGAACGTTGCATAGGTTGTAAAACGTGTGTGATTGCGTGTCCTTTTGGTGCTATGAATGTTGTTACATCCGAAAAAATAAATAACCAATCAACTGGTAATGAAGGTTATCAAACACAAGCAATTAAGTGCGACTTATGTATCGATAATCCAACTGGCCCTGCTTGCGTTAATGTTTGTCCAACCGATACTTTATCAATAGTAGAACCACGTAATATTGATAAATTAATCCAAGATAAACAAAAACGTACAGCATTAGAAGAAATAAATTTATTTATACAACTTTAGACGTAATTGCGAGTTTTTTATAACAGGTTTATAGTAAAACTAAAATAATAAAAAACTTTATATCATCAATATTCTTGGAGGATATAGACAATGGAGCATAATACTAAAAAAGCATTAACTGTTTGCCCATATTGCGCATCAGGATGTAAAATTAATTTAGTCGTTGAAAATAATAAAATCATTGCCGCAGAAGGTGCAAATGGCATAACTAACCAAGGTGAACTTTGTTTAAAAGGTTATTATGGTTGGGATTTTTTAAATGATACCAAAATTTTAACACCACGCCTTAAAACCCCAATGATTCGCCGACAAAAAGGTGGCGATTTTGAAGCAGTAAGTTGGGATGAAGCAATAAATTATGTTGCCAATCGTTTAGCTGACATTAAATCTAAATATGGTCCTGATTCAATCATGCTAACCGGTTCATCCCGTGGAACCGGTAATGAAACCAATTATGTAATGCAAAAATTTGCGCGCGCAGTAATTGGTACCAATAATATTGATAATTGCGCGCGTGTTTGTCACGGGCCATCTGTTGCTGCATTGCAAGTGACGTTGGGTAATGGTGCAATGAGTAATTCAATCGTCGAAATTGAAGATACCAAATGTATATTAGTCTTTGGTTATAATGCTGCCGATTCTCACCCAATTGTTGCACGTCGAATTATAAAAGCGAAACAGAAAGGTGCAAAAATTATTGTTTGCGATCCGCGTTATATTGAAACCGCACGCATTGCAGATCTTTGGCTACCACTCAAAAATGGCAGTAACATGGCATTGGTCAATGCCTTCTTAAATGTACTGATCAACGAAAATCTTTATAAGCAAGATTACGTTGATAAATATACCGAAGGATTTGATCAACTCAAAGCTATCGTTGATAAATACACGCCTGAATATGTTGAAGGGATTACTGGATTAAGCGCTGCACAAATTCGTGAAGCCGCACATATGTATGGCAAATCATCTGCCGCGACAATTCTTTGGGGAATGGGCGTCACACAATGGGGACAATGTACTGACGTTATCAAAGGTTTATCCAGTATGGCATTAATCACAGGTAATTTAGGTCGTCCAAATGTTGGTGTAGGTCCCGTACGTGGGCAAAACAATGTCCAAGGTGCTTGTGACATGGGTGCAACACCTAAAGATTATCCAGGTTATCAGAAAGTAAATGATATTAATGTTCGAAATAAGTTTGCCAAGGCTTGGAATGTTGAATCGTTACCAGAAAATCCCGGTTGCACTATTACAGAAGTGCCTCATCGTATTTTAGAAGGAAAAATAAAGGGTTATTATATTTTAGGTGAAGATCCGTTACAAACTGATCCAGATTTGTCTGAATTACGCAAAGCATTTAAACAAGTTGATTTTTTAGTTGTACAAGATATTTTCATGACAAAAACAGCGGCCGAAGCAGATGTTATTCTTCCAGCCACATCATGGGGAGAGCATGAAGGTGTTTATTCCAGTGCCGACCGTGGTTTTCAACATTTCGAAAAAGCAATTGAACCTACTGGTGATGTTAAAGTCGATTGGGAGATTATCAGTTTAATTGCAACCAAATTGGGCTACCCAATGCATTATAACAACACCAAAGAAATTTGGGATGAACTTCGCATGCTTTGCGATCAGTATAAAGGTGCAACTTATGAAAAACTAGCGGGATTAGGCTATGTTCAATGGCCATGCCCGACTGAAGATCACCCTGGTTCACCTTATCTTTATAAAGACAATAAATTTGACCGACCAAATGGTAAAGGTTTACTTACTACTGCAGAATGGATCCCGCCAAAAGATAAAGTCAATGAAGATTATCCAATGATACTATGTACAGTACGAGAAGTGGGGCACTATTCTTGCCGTTCAATGACAGGGAATTGTCGTCCACTACAAGCATTAGCCGATGAACCGGGTTTTGTACAAATTCACCCTGATGATGCACATAGCTTGGATATTACTGACCAAGAATTAGTCTATGTTGAATCACGCCGCGGCAAAATTATTACACGTGCTAATATCAATCCAAGAGTCAACAAAGGTGCTGTTTATATGACGTATCAATGGTGGATTGGTGCCTGTAATGAATTGACATTAGATCATCTTGATCCGGTATCTAGAACACCTGAATATAAATATTCAGCAGTTAAAGTCAGTCATATTGAAGATCAAAAATGGGCTGAACAATATGTGAAAAATCTTTATAGTGAACTAAAAAATCGATTAAGATCACTAGCTGAAGTAGCTTAATATAAATTGATTACTGCATTATCTTAATGCAGTAATCAATTAAAATTTAATTTTTACCCTTTCGCTTACGATACTCATTAACCGCTTGTTGGTGCTTAGCATAGGTGTCTGAAAAGGTATGACCGCCGAAACCAGTGGCGACAAAATATAAATAATTAGTTTTAGCAGGATGCGCAGCAGCTTCTAGTGAAGCTAGACTTGGCATTGCAATTGGCGTCGGAGGTAAACCATAAATAACATAAGTGTTATAAGGATTATTAGTATCAGTTAAATGGGCACGTTTGATAGTTCCACTGAAATTATCCCCTAGACCATAAATAATCGTTGGATCAGTTTGTAACTTCATATTTAAACGTAAACGATTAATAAATACCGAAGCTACATTAGCTCTTTCTGAGCTTAATCCAGTTTCTTTTTCAATAATAGAGGCAAGAATTAATAATTCATAAGGAGATTGGTATGGAAGATCACTATCACGTTTATTCCAGATTTTTTGTAAATTACTTTTCATGGTTTTATGTGCACGCTTTAATATATCAATATCTGACGTATCAGCACTATAAAGATAAGTATTTGGGGATAACCAACCTTCAATAGAACCTTCAATTCCTAACAATTGAGCGAGCTCTTGATTTGTCTTTCCAGCTAACGTTTGCTGAACATAAGGCGTATTTTTAAGTACTTCTAACCAATCTTTAGCACGTTTACCTTCGACAAATTGAATTGAAAAACTATTTTCCTTGCCTGAAACCAATAATTTTAAAAATTCTTCAACTGTCATATGTGGTTGTAATAGATAAGTTCCTGCTTTAATGGAACTATAAGCAGGATCCAATTTATACAAATAAGGAAGCAAATAAGCCTTATCTATTAACTTACTTTCTTTAATTTGCGAAACTAATTGATGAAGTGATGTTCCTTTTTTTAGGATAAACATCTTATTATCATCCGTCACATGAATTGATTGCTTAGCAAATTGATGTAAAAAATAATAACTGATACTTACAGCACAACCACCGATTAGTAAAAAAGTAAGTAAAGTAAATAGAAAAATCTTTTTAATCATAACGATTTAATTTATATAGTGTATTTTTGCTCGTGTCGTTAAGCGCGTTAATAATTCATAGGCACTAATACCTGTATGGGTTGCAATTTCTTCGACGGGTAAACCTTTACCCCAAAAAATAACTTCATCACCGGGTTGGTCTTGACCGTCATTACCTAAATCAACCACAATCATATCCATTGAAACTCGCCCGACAATCGGAACTCGTCGCCCATTGATTAAAACCGGTGTATTTTCAGCAATACTACGTGGATAACCATCACCATACCCCATTGCCACCACACCTAATTTAGTATCCTTAGGGCTTGACCAAATTTGCCCATAACCAACAGCTTCGCCTTTTTTATGCTGCCGAACGGTAATCAATTCAGATTTAAACGTCATTGCCGGCTTTAATTCGCTAATAGGTTGTTTAAAAGGAGAAACACCATATAACGCTATTCCGGGACGAATAGCATCATAATGAGACAAAGGCCAAGCTAATATTCCACCTGAGGCTGCAATGGAACAGTTACCGATTAAGGTTTTTTCTTCAATTGATGCAATAAACTGTTCAAACAGTTGTATTTGTTTTGCTGTTTGTTCTAAAGTGAGTTCGTCTGCTGAACTAAAATGACTTATAAGATGAATGGGTTTACGCACAACAGGGCAACATGCTAAGCGATTGAATGCCGAAAGCGCTTCATCGATATTAAAACCTAAACGATGCATACCCGTATCAAGTTTAAACCATGCTGTAATTTGCTTTTCCATGGCAATATCATTTAAAGCATCAATTTGCCATTGACTATGAATAACAGTTTGTAAATTAAAATCAATCAAAATACCAATATCATCGTGTGGGAAAAACCCCTCTAATAATAAAATAGGCGTAATAATACCGATTTTCCGCAAAGCCAATGCCTCAGAAACTCGCGCTACACCAAAACCATCAACCTTATCACATAGTAACTCAGCTATTCCTAACATGCCATGCGAATAAGCATTGGCCTTAACAATAGCAACAATCTCCTTATCGGGGAAATTTTTTCTAAAATAATCAATATTATGGAGAATAGCTTTACGATCAATTTCTACTACAGCAATAGACATCTAATACAACCTAACTTTTATATCAATAGGTTATTGTAAAGATTGTTTATTATAATCACAATTAAAAAATGACCAATTTTTTTAGTTTCTATCTCGAAACAACATAAAATCCTATTAAATCAAGCTAAATTAATATCTATAACATATTGATATTATTTATTATAGCAACAATTCATGGAATTATTTCGAGATCAAATTTGGTTTGATTGATCATTGCGATATTAATTTTACTTGTATTGCCCTATCCTGTTTTAATCTGTATTGCTTAAATAAAATTAAAAACCAAAATAAATATTCATCTAAAAATCTCTAGGTGGCCTGAAGTCAACATCCTCTACAAGCTAGTGAGTTGGCAAAAAGCACTCAAATAACAGATTTACCATTACTGTTATCGCTAAACGATAAAACACTCACCTCACGAGATAAACGAGCAAAAGATGAACAAGACACTTTATGGTGGAAAGTTGCAGCACTTGACGCGAGAAACCGCCCAATTGTCGGTTGGGTGTCAAGCAAAGATGAGGGAGTAAAAAAGGTGAGTGTTTGGGATTGGTTTGATTTTTCCCAATTAACTGAAAATGCCAGCTTAGTTAAGTTTTATAAGGATGTGGAATTATCTGAAAAGCGAAATAAAGATAATCCGTCATTAGATAAATACCAACTAACTTTAAAGACAACGTTATCTATATTAGACAGACAATATCCGACCGACTCGCCAGAAAACAAAAAGTATGCCTATATAAAAAAATGAGTGACCACTTATATTTTTATTTATCAAGGTAATAAGACAAAATTAATAACAGTCTATTCTCCAGAGTAAGAATTAGAACGATGATTGGTATTAAGAATATATAATGCTAAACATCACTCAATTGTTACTTGTTTTTTCATGCTAAATTTTTATTATAAAAATTGAAAAACACAAAGGGGTAAATATTAAAAGGTTACTTTTTATTATGATTATTTTATTTAGAATTAGCTTATGCCAATCATTTAAAATTGGCGTAAATATCATGCAAATCCTTTTTTGATGGAATAAAAAACTATTTTTTTATAAGATTTTTATATAGATGTCTTAAAGCCATAATAGGATGATAAATCATCATTCTTGGTCCTGAAAATCGCATCACTTGTTTAATTTTCTGTTTATAATCCTTACGATAACAATGTTTACTACAACGTTCGCAGGTTGCTTTTTCCTCACCAAATCGACATAATGTAAGTCGTTGCATTGCATATAGTAATAGATCATTACAATCTTCACACAATTGGTTATGTGGCATATGATGCTTTTTATAGCAATATAGGTTGATCATGACCCGAACGGTAGCTTTTTCTTGTGTTATTTTCGGTCCCGTATTATTTGCAACCATAATGACATTCACACTAACTTAGAAAGTGATAAAATACTAATTATAATTATCATCACAAGGATCAATTATAATGGCAAGAATTATTAATAAGGATACCACTGTTTGTATGTCTTTGTCGGCCAGACCGAGTAATTTTGGTACACGTTTTCATAACTATTTGTATGAAAAACTGAATCTTAATTATATTTATAAGGCGTTTACAACAAATAACTTAAAAGATGCTATTTATGGGATTAAAGCATTAGCCATTCGAGGTTGCGCAATTTCGATGCCATATAAAGAAGCCTGTATTGAATTTATCGATGAATTGGATCATTCAGTGACATCAATTCAATCGGTTAACACTATTGTCAATACAGATCATTTTCTAAAGGCCTATAACACCGATTATATGGCTGTAGCAAACCTAATAAAATCAAATCAAATTATTAATACCACACCTTTTGTATTAAAAGGTAGTGGTGGTATGGCAAACGCGGTTATCGGTGCTTTTTATGATGCCGGATTTAAAAATGGTATTATAGCAGCCCGTAATCAACCAAAAGGAGAAGCTCTAGCTAAACGTTATAACTATAAATGGGTAAAAGATGAAAAAGATATTGAGCTAAATCAAGCGCAATTAATTATTAATGTTACCCCCATTGGCATGCTTGGAGGAATTGAAGCAAAAGAGTTAGCTTTCTCTGAATCGATAATAAATCAAGCCGATATTGTTTTTGATGTCGTAGCAATGCCAATTGAGACGCCAATGATTCAGTATGCTAGAAATTTAAATAAAAAAATCATTTCCGGTGCTGATGTTGCGGTACTGCAAGCTGTTGAACAATTTGTGTTATATACCGGCATAAGACCAGATGATGAATTGATAAAACAAGCTGCTAATTTTGCTAGACAAAATATTTAAGATATTTTTTTATTAAGGGATGATCTTTTATAGATCATCCTCAATTTCATAAGTTATTTTATTTAAAAGCTACTTTTCACTGAGCTTATCACATTAATAATTATAATTATCAATAACGGTTTATCGATCCAAATAGTCTCATTCGTTCTGAAATTTTTTCGGCAACTGGTTTTAATCCTTGATTAATCACTTTTCGTGGATCATTGATATCATGTTCTTTTTGTTGTGCAAATAAGTGGCCCACAGTTACACACCAGGTATACATATTTTCAGTATTAACATTAATTTTAGCTGTACCAAGGCGAATTGCATGTAACATATCTTCATCACAGATACCTGTTCCACCATGGAGTACTAAAGGAATATTGATTAAATTTGAAATATGTTGCATTTCGTTAAAACCTAATTTCGCTTTACCTTTATATAAACCATGAGTTGAACCTAAAGCTGCGGCTAAACAATCAACATCTGTCTCTTTGACTAATTTTAAGCAATGGTTTGGATCAGCATAAATTACCTGCGAGTTAACAATGCCGTCTTCGCTGCCAGCGATAGTACCTAATTCAGCTTCAACAGATACGCCACGTTTATGCGCGTAATCAACAATACGTTTAGTTATTTCCAAATTTTCTTCAAAAGGTAAATGAGAACCATCAAACATAACCGAACTAAAACCAGCTTTAATTGCCTCAAAACAAGACTCATAACTTTGTCCATGATCTAATTGCAATGCAATCGGTACATCAATATCCAAATAATCCATAGCATTTTTGACTATTGCATAAATAGTGTTAAATCCTAACATATGTTTAATTGTGCCACCCGACACACCTAAAATCGCTGGGGAACGATTCTCCTTTGCTGTTTTTAATACTGTTGCAACCCATTCAAGATTATTGATATTAAATTGCCCTACTGCATAATGTTGTTTATAAGCCTCATTAAGCATCTCTTTCATTGAAACTAACATAATTTACCCCTTTTATGCCTTTATATTATTTTTTATTATTACTTAAAATATTCAGTTAAATTTTTTTCAAATCTATGTATAGCCTTATTTACCTCTGATAGATTAGGCATCGCTTTGCGTACGCCTTTTCGTTCAATGGCAATAGCCGCAGATAAACTGGCAAATGAAATAATTTTTTCGATCTCCCACCCATAACTCACACCATAAGAAAACGCGCCATGAAAGATATCCCCTGCTCCTGTTGTATCCACTGATTGACAAAGAAGACTTGGGATAATGTTGACTTTCTTATTACAAAGATAAGCACAGCCCTTTTCACCCAGCGTGATAAAAGCAGAACCTTTAGAGATTGATTCTAATTTTTTGAGGGCTTCTTCTAACGATTTTTTAGTCGTGAATTCATCGAGTTTTGTATAAGCTAAAGCAAAATTTTCACTAGCGACCAAATAGTCTGTATATTTGGCAAGATAGACATTACTTTCACGTAATGAACCTGCATCCATGACAACTTTTACATTTGGTAATTTTTTAATGACATATTCACTTAATTCTGGTTCATGCCCGTCAATTAAAATAACTAAATCACGTTTATTTTCATTGAGATATTGAATAAACTGATTTAATTTGTTTTTCTCTATGCTAGTTAATAATGGAGGAGTATTTAATTTACGGGTGATGATAGTGCGTGAACCATTTTCTTTATTCACGGTTATAGCCGCTAATGGAGTTATCATTTCGTCAGAAAAAATAATTTGTTGTGTATTTACACCTACTTGTTCAAATTCAAAAACAATCTTATTACCGTATATATCATCATGTAAATGTCCGAGATGATAGACATCCTCGCCCCATAAGCCGAGTAAATACGCTGCGTTGGCACAAGGACCGCCACCACTTTCAATAAAATCATAAGCAAACAATTTGCTATTTTCTTTTGGAAAACTTGTTGTGAAGTAAAATTGATCATAACAAGCAAAACCAATTGTCAGTATTGTCATAATTAATCCTCAATTCATCATTCATTTTTTAAACAAAAGGATTCCATTGCCAACATAAGGTAATTAACTTAATACGTTTTGTTGATTGAGCTTGATTCAGCTCAATCTGAAATATTCACTTATTACCTGTTAATTCGTCATAATTTTTTGAATCACCAACCACTTTTATTGATTTAAAGCAAAATGGTATACAAAGAGCAATAATGAGAATCAAACAAATACAATAAATGGCTGTGTGTCCAAAATAGGTAAATAAATTTCCAATAATTATTCCCCAAACAGCAAAATCAAAGTCAGCAAATGTTGAATTTTGGAAACCTAAATTACCAAGTGTAGGAAGTAAAAGAGCGGGTAAAAAGGCAAGCAAAATACCGCCAATAAACGAAGCTATAATACAACCACGTTTTCCACCTAATTTATCAGCAAACACACCAGACGTACCACCACAGAAGAAATGCGGAACCATACCTGGGATGATTAATGCCATACCTAATCCACCAAGAATAAACATGCCAATTAAGCCACCAATAAATGAACAGATAAAGCCAACAACGACCGCGGTAGGACTAAAAGTAAAAAAGACGGCACAATCTACTGCGGGAATTGAATTTGGAATGATTTTTTGGCTAATGCCTTGGAAAGCAGGAACGAGATCCCCTAAAATTAAACGTACCCCGCTATATACAATGGCAACGCCAACTGCAAATTGTAAACCACTTAATATAGAGAAAATAATTGGATTTAATTCCGTGATAGTTTTCATATATTCACTACCTGCAACGAGACTACAAATTAGGTAAATGATTACCATAATAATACCCGTTGTTACTGTAGTGTCGCGTAAAAACCCCCATTTTTCAGAAATTTCAATATCTGCAAATGAACTTTCTTTATTACCAACTTTTTGTGCTATGAATGCTGATAAATAATATCCTAAAGAACCAAAATGTCCCATAGCAATACCACTATCATCGGTAACTTGTTTGGTATAGCATTGACCAATAGCCGGTGAAATTGCAGACCATGCGCCTAATAAAAAACCGCCAATAACAATTAATAACCAACCATTAAATTGGGCCGCTTGTAGAACAGCAGAAAATAGGCAAGCAAGGAAGAAGGAATGGTGACCAGTTAAAAAGATATACTTATATTTGGTAAAACGGGCTATAACTAAATTCATAATAAAACCAAATAACAAAATACTCATTGTTTCAACACCAAGCATTTGTTGAGCCACAGAAACTATAGCTTCATTATTAGGAATTACCCCGCGAATACTAAAACCTGCTTCAATAATATTACCTAACGGATTGAGATTAGTGATAATTACACCTGCACCAGCACTTAACATTAGGTAACCTAAAATAGGTTTTAAAGTGCCGGTTAAAAGTTTATTTAATGGAACGCGTAGCGAAACTAATCCGACAAAAGCAATGATCCCCATTAGGAAAGCAGGTTGGCTAAAAATATCGGTTAAAAATGAAAGTAATGATTGCATAATAAATATCTCCTTTAAAATATTTTCTAAATTTCAACCAATTGCTTCAATTTTTCTGTAATATCTTCCTCTATAATTTTTTTATTAACATAACTGCGAATAATGGCAACTTTAGCTTGATCTGGAAATTGTTTAGCTAGATCTTTAATTGTGACGTACAAATCCGCTTTTTCCCCTACTGCATTAGCAAAATCAATCGAGGCCACATCCGCTTTGATACCTAATGCATTACATAAATTTTTAACGTGATTAGCTGCCATTAATGAACTGCCTATACCATTACCACATACTGTACGAATTTTTAACATCATTAATCTCCTTAACTATTTTTAATAATAAAAGGTTCAATAAAATTAACTAAAGATTGTGGGGTCGCAGCTTGCTTAGCGACTGAAACTAAATCGTTTTCAATTAATGTTGCAATTAACTGAATAAGATCGATATGTGTGTCTAACTCATTTGCAACAATTGCTACTACAACCGTTACTGGATCAAAATCTTCATTACCAAATTCAATTGGATTGTTTAGGGTTACAATAGAAAAACCTGTCCCCTTTGCCCCATGTTCTGGTCTAGCATGGGGCATAGCAATCGCATTATCTAAAACAATATAAGCACCAAAATTTTGATAGACCTGTTTCATAGCAGAAATATAATCAACTGAACACAATTGAGCTTTAACTAACAATTTACCGGCCTCTACAATGGCTTGCTCTGCTGTGCGGCAATTGGCATTCAATGTTATTAATGAAGAATTAAAAATCATATTCATAACAATCACTCTTTACAAAACTATTGGAGGTAATTTTATTTTGAATAACAGAAGGTCTAAGTTATGTGATACATTTCACAAGAAATAAAATACCAAGTGATTTAAATCACAAATTATCAATATTATTGACTGATTTTTTTAAATTAAAAAAGAAGAAGAAAATTCAACCTATTGATTTATTGTTAAAATAAAAATAAGTAAATCAATACTTAAAGGGAACTGATAAGAAGAAATTATAAAAACTACGTTTTTTCTGTGATGAACTTCGCAAAAAACATCGTAAAAAGATCAAAAAATGATCAAATAAAGCCGTAGAGTGTGACACTATTTCTAAAGTAAGCAAAAGCGAATAAATAGACAAAATTTCATAACATAATTAACGCTGCAATTTTTGTTCTATTTTGATTATTGTAAGTAAAGAATAACTATGCCTGCTAAATGATAATAAGCAGGCTTTCTTTTTACTGCATTACCTTATGTAATTTGTTATATACAGACAACAATTTTTGATGCATAGTGAATTGTTCAAGATTGTGATTGTTGATATTACCATTAGCAGCTTTATCAGCTAGCCCAAAAAACTGTTTTTGTGCTATTGCATATTGCCACATTTCGTCAACACAAGCGGTTCCATACATTTTGTTAAAGGCATTTTGGTAATTAGCAAACTGTTTACTGCCACGTTCAATAATAAAATTGACTAAAGTTTGTAAACAGCGGTAGGCATGATTACGTTCTGATGTAAAAATGGACTCATTCATTTCAATGGTCCAATCAATCCATAATTTTGCTTGTTTTAAATCTTTACCAGCAAGTGCTAACATCGCTTTTAATTCACCAATACGTAAAGTTAGCCATGCATTATCATTGCCAGTTGCGATGCCTAGTAATTCACGCACTCGGGCAAAATCATCCAAACCATCATCATCTAACTGTTCAATTATGCTCAAATACTGTTTGGCTGAACGTTTTTTATATGGCAGCGATAATATAAGTTCACGTAAATGTATTGCCATGTTGTTATTGGCAATTAGTAGATCTTCTGGCGGATAAATTTCAGACATACCTACTGCTAAAATTCGGCAAGCATAAACACCTAAGTGTTCATAATCCATAATTAATACTTCAGTTTTGTTGTGGGCGAATATCGCCATTAAGTTGGCAAATTCTTGTTCAGTTGTACCCGAAAAATCCCAATCAACAAAATCATAATCGTTCTTTTCACTAAATAGATCCCATGAAATTAAACCACTCGAATCAATAAAATGTGTTTCTAAATTACTCAGATCCGCCACATCATCATTAGCAAAACTTGGGGGTGAAAATACATCAAGATCTTTTAAACTGCGACCTTGTAATAATTCGGTAACTGTTCGCTCAAGAGCCACTCCAAAATTAGGGTGTGCACCAAATGATGCATAGCTAGTGCCATTTTGTGGATTAAATAAAACCACACAAATAACAGGAAATTGCCCGCCCAATGAAGCATCAAAACAATAGATTGGGAATCCTTCGCTTTCAAGTGTTTGAATGGCGGTTAATACCGCCGGATAACGATTAAGCACATTGGTAGGAATGATTGGTAAGCTTATTGCTTCGGCAATAATTTTGTTCTTAGCATAACGTTCGAAAATTTCAGACAACGCTTGTACGCGAGCCTCATTACGAGTATTGCCAGCCGACATACCATTGGAGGCATAAAGATTAGCGATTAAATTAACCGGAATATAAACGATTTTTTGATCAGATTGTTGTTCGAAGGGTAAAGCACAAATTCCCCGTTCAATATTACTTGATTGTAGATCAATTAAATCGGTTGCACATAGCTCTTTATTTGGATCATAAAATTTTAGTAATTTTTTAGAGAGTAAACCTTTGGGTAATGAATCGTCTTGCGGTACTGGAAACCATTGTTCAGTTGGGTAATGAACAAAATCACCATTAGCAACATCTTTCCCTAAATAAAAATCGGCAAAAAAGTAATTAGTAGATAGTCGTTCAAAATATTCACCTAATGCAGATGCTAAAGCGGCTTTTTTACTAGCCCCTTTACCGTTAGCAAAACAGAGTGGACAGGTTGTATTTTGAATATGCACCGACCAGATATTAGGTACAGGATTTAACCATGATGCTTCTTTCACTTCTAAATTATATTTGGTTAATTGTGTTTGAAAGTAATCAATTGAATCTTCAAGGGCGGCATCTTTGCCGAGGATATAAGTTTTCATATCAAATCTCAAAAAAATTGTATATTATATAGCGCCTTTAACTCGTAGAGTTATGCATGTCTGAATGAATTCACTCATGTTTTAAAACTAATTAAATAACCTTAAAATTTATTAATAGGAATGTAAAATGAAAAACAATATTAATTTAAAAGATCTTTCATTTAAGGATTTTTTCTTTTTTAACAAATTATTAACACCCGTATTTATCACTATTGTTTTTTGGGTTGCTATAGCTATAGTTATAATTAGTGGATTATCCATTATCTTAGGTAGCTTTGCATTATTCAATTATAGCTTTTCTGCGGGTATGATTGTTTTATTTGGAGGAATCTTAACCATCATTGGTGGACTAGTCTCAACCCGTATTGTATTTGAACTCATTTGCATCTTATTTAATATCAATCGTAATATTGAAAAATTAGCATCAGAATCAACAGCTACAAAAGAAGCAATCAATAATAACACTGATAATCAATAATAAAGCATTATTTGTTAATTAATATTGATAGCTAAAATAATCAAGTGGGAATTGACTCCCACTTTTAAACTCATTCAGCATTTTCTGTTTTACTTTAACAATAAACTAATTCATTTAACGACCATCTTGGCCTAACATTGATCGCCAATTCAGTTGAAGAATGTTCCTTTAAGTGTATCATTCCAGCATAAGCAATCATTGCCCCATTATCGGTACAAAACTTTAATCTTGGATAATAGATTTGCCCTTTACGCTGCTTCATTAATTGAGCTAATCGATTACGCAGGGTTTTATTGGCACTTACTCCACCAGCAATAACTAATCGATTAAATCCTGTTTGATCAAGTGCTCTACGTGATTTAATCATTAAGGTATCAACCAGAGCATCTTCAAAAGCTCTTGCTATATCGGCTTTAGTTTGTGTATCGATGCCGTCATTTAATGTATTTTGATGGATTATGTTAGCTGCTGCGGTTTTAAGCCCAGAAAAACTAAAATCAAGACCAGGACGATCGGTCATAGGTCGAGGGAAATGGAAGCGAGAGGTATCACCTTGCTGAGCTAATTTAGCTAATTTTGCCCCGCCTGGGTAATCAAGTCCAAGCAATTTGGCTGTTTTATCAAAGGCTTCCCCAGCAGCATCATCAATTGATTCACCAATTAATTGATATTGACCAATCCCAGTCACGCTGATTAATTGTGTATGCCCACCAGAAACAAGTAAAGCAACAAAAGGAAATTCAGGAGGATTATCCTCAAGCATTGGCGCAAGTAAGTGCCCTTCCATATGATGCACGCCGATTGCCGGTACATTCCAAGCATAAGCCAGAGAACGCCCAATTGAAGCACCGACCATCAAAGCACCAATTAATCCAGGACCAGCGGTATAAGCCACCCCATCAATATCCGTTGATGTCAATTTAGCTTCTTTTAATGCTGCTTGTATTAAAGGTACCGTTTTACGTATATGATCGCGCGAAGCTAATTCAGGAACAACGCCACCATAATCAGCATGTAATTTAATTTGGGAATATAGTTGGTTAGCGATTAAGCCATTTTGGTCATCATATATAGCAACCCCAGTTTCATCACAAGATGTTTCAATGCCGAGAACTTTCATTAATGCTTACCTGTATACTCTGCTAAATCTTGTTCACTCCAAAGATCTTGTTCACTTAAGTCTTTATCTGGTATACGGTGTTCTTCTGTTGCCCAATCACCTAAATCTATAAGCTGACAGCGTTTACTACAGAACGGACGATATGGGCTTTTTTCAGACCATTCAACTTCGATTTGACAAGTTGGGCATTTAACCAATGTAACGGTAGATTTATTCATGTTTACGCTTTTCTATCTCCTGTTTCTCTATTTATTAACAACATGCTAATTCAAATTCAATGGAGTCAAGATTAATTCCTTCATTGGTATCAAGGGGTAAAAACCGAATATTATAACGGGACATATGCCCCGAAACTTGCGGATAAACATTTTTATCTAAAGGTATTCTAATACGAATCAAATTTACATCACCAGTGGTATCCTGAGAAAAGTTATTATTATAAATAAATCTTTTAAATTCACCTAATTGCCTAATCAGTTGTAAACAAGTCGTCAATGATTCATCAAGTAAAGATAAATGTTGTAACCAACTATGCACCTGTTGATTTCTTATTGCTTGTGGTTGCTTTAACCATAAATGAAAAAAAGGTAAATCAAAACTACAACAACCACCAGGGATCATTAAACGCTGACGAATAGCCGTAATAAAACGATCATCTTTTAAGAATTGTCCTAAACGAGGCGTTTCACTAAATTTAGTCAAAAATGAGTCAAGTTTGATTAGTATATTATTTAATAACTCTTTATCCACACCATCAATATTTATCCATGACAATAGCTTTTGCTTTTGAGATTCAATTTCTTTGATTAAGTCACTTTTAACATCATTACGTTCAATAATCTCTAATAATTCGGATAGCGCATGAAAGAAAAGTAAAGCATTATTTTGATCAAAACGACAATGCATATTCAGTTGTTTTAATAAAAATTCAATACGTAACCAAGCTCGAATTTTTTCATTTAGAGGATGTTCAAAAACAATTTTATTCATACTAATCCATTCTTATGTTTGGTGTTATTAATATACTGGTAATGTAGTTTATTTACTTGTGATGTTAATGATACCAAATCACCATTATTATTTATAATATCGTCAGCATATGAGAGTCGCTTAGAAGAAGATACTTGTGACCGTATCATCTTTTTTGCTAAATGTTCATCAATACCGTCCCTTTGAATTAGGCGCTTTAATTGTAATTCCATAGGAGAATCAATCATTAACACACGATCGGCAAGATAATGTAAATTATTTTCGATTAATAATGGCACAACCCAAAGAACATAGCACGTTTGTTGCATTGCTATTTGACGCTCAGTCTCTTGTTGAATGATTGGATGTAATAAGCTATTTAACCATAACCTTTCATGATCATTATTAAAAATAATTTCGCGTAATTGTGAACGATCAAGCTCACCATTTGGTAATAATATTTCTTGACTAAAATGTTTGACGATTAAATTAAACGCATCTGTACCTGATTGAACAATTTGGCGAGCAATAATGTCTGCGTCAATAACGGGAACACCTAACTTTGCAAATAGGTTCGCAATAGTACTTTTACCAGAGGCTATTCCACCGCTAAGTGCGACAACATAAGGCATGAGACAATTTCCAATTAAACTCAATTTCTTAAAAATTATATCACACAATTAATTATGATTATAGATTGCAATATTGTGTTAATCAAACCTTAAAAGGTTCTTTATTTAGTGTGAAAAAATTATTTAACGAACTCAATAGCCTCAAAATTAACAAATTAACTCGTAAAAAATATGTCAAAAATAAGGATGTTTTTTCAAAGAACAATCAAAGATACTTTTAAAATAATCTTTTTTATATTTTATGATGTTTAATTATTTGACGATTATTAGACAAATTACACTCAATCAAGCTATTGAGTGGTTCATATTTGAAAATAAATCAATAAAACAGTTGGTTTTATAGTATTGGCTGTATATAATTACATGTATCTGTATATATAAACAGGGTAACCATTATGCGACCTTTAACTCAACGCCAGCAACAAATCTATGATTTAATAAAAGATAATATCCAAACAACTGGTATGCCACCTACTCGGGCTGAAATAGCTAAAAAACTTGGGTTTCGTTCAGCCAATGCAGCAGAAGAGCATCTAAAAGCCTTAGCTAAAAAAGGAGCTATTGAAATGATTGCTGGTTCTTCTCGGGGGATCCGTTTACTGCTAGAGAATCAAATTGAACAAAATGAATTTAATGGCATTCCACTAATTGGACAAGTTGCTGCTGGTTCACCTATTTTGGCTCAAGAACATATAGAAAATTATTACCAAGTGGATCCGTCAATGTTCAAACCTCATGCAGACTTTCTACTAAGAGTTCAAGGGATGTCAATGAAAAATATTGGTATATTAGATGGTGATTTGCTGGCGGTACATAAAACTCAAGATGTTAAAAATGGACAAGTTGTGGTGGCTCGTATTGATGATGAAGTGACTGTTAAACGATTATCCCAAAAAGGTAAGCATGTGCATTTATTAGCTGAAAATGAAGAATTTTCGCCAATTAAAGTTGATTTAGAACAACAAAATTTTGCCATCGAAGGAATTGCTGTCGGTATTATCCGTAATGGATCATGGATGTAACTAAAAAGTTGGTATAGAATAACCACATATTGTTACCTAGGAGAAAGTAATATGTGGTTATTTTGGTTATTTGAATTTTTAGGTTTTATCGCGGTTCTTTTACTCATTGTTACTTATTGTCATTTTAGTAAACGAGGATTTTGGTCTTTTATTTGGAAATATTTGAAATGGGTTGCATTAGTTATTGTTATTGTATGGCTATTAATTGCTATACTTTGTCGACATCATCTATTTAGTGCTACTCATTGCTATTTTCGTGGAGTAAGTATGCATGCTAATACCAAATATTCCATCTATCTAAGTGAATGTCAGGTTGAAACACGAAGTGGGAGTTATGTGCCAATTGATAGAGCTAGAGCATTACCAGGTTCCAGAGACCATGATTCTGATAATGATAATGGTAATGAGTATGAAAATAATGAAGATCTGCCAGAATAATTGAACTTATAAATTAGATCAGGTAATAAGTATTTTTAAATTGCCTGATCCATATTTTAAAGTCCAAAATGATTTTTATTATTGGTTCTTTTTATTTGAAGTTTGGATATAAGCTAGTAAATGATTTTCTAACTTTCTGAAACCTAAAATAAGCGTAAAGCTTACACATAAATAAATCACAGCTGCAATACCAAAAGCATGGAATGGTTGGTAAGTTTCGGCATAAATATCTTGAGCAATTTTCATTAAGTCAGGTACTGTGGCCGTAAATGCTAATGCTGTCGAGTGTAACATAAAAATAACTTCATTACTGTATGCAGGTAAAGCTATACGAAATGCTCTTGGTAAAATAATATACCGATATAATTGCACACGATTAAAACCTAATGCAGTTGCTGCCTCAATTTCGCCATTTGGAACATTTCGAATAGCTCCCGCAAAAAACTCTGTTGTATAAGCACAAGTATTTAGGGTAAATGCTAATATTGTGCAATTTAAACCATTACGAAAAAATTCATTAAGAAAATAACTATCTTTTACTATACTTAAGGTATAAATACCGGTATAGATAATTAATAGCTGTACATAAAGTGGTGTGCCACGAAAAATATAAGTATAAAGCCAAATTGGGAATTTGATTAGTTTATTTTGCGAGTTACGCCCAACCGCTAAAACAAGAGATAACACTCCGCCCAAAGTAACACATAACACTAAGATCCAAAGTGTAATAGCAAGCCCGGTTATATTATAACCATCACTCCACAATAAGGCTTTCCAATAATCTTGAAGAATCTCTATCATTATAATAATCTTTTTTATAATTTTACTTTGGTAATTCCGATCGAATAATGCTTTTCAAGCCACCATAAAACAATATTCGAAATCGAGGTAAAAAATAAATAAAATGCACCAGCAATTAATGCTAATAAAAGTGGAGAATAAGTTGCCTCACCGACTATTTTTGTTGCTCTAACTAGATCTGACAAGCCTAATAGTGAAACTAACGCCGTTGCCTTTAACACTACTAACCAATTGTTAGTAATACCAGGTAGAGCAAACCGCATCATCAAAGGGAACATCACATAACGAAAGACTTGACCTTTACTTAAACCAAGAGCAAAAGCAGCTTCTAATGTCGTTTTGGGTACAGCTAAATAGGCGCCACGAAAAGTTTCGGTAAAATAAGCGCCATAAATAAACCCTAAGGTAATAATACCCGCTACTAATGGATTAATTTCGATAAAACCAATACTAAAAAAATCAGTAATACTATTTAGTAATAACTGTAAACCATAAAAAATTAATAGCATCAATACTAAGTCAGGTACACCACGAATAAATGACGTATATGCCTGACAAAGCAAAGAAATAACTTTAAATCGAGACAATTTACCTATAGCACAGAATATACCCAAAACAATCGCCAACATTAATGAGGCAATTGCTAAGCTAATCGTTATTATTGCACCTTGGTAAATTAATGGGATATAACCTTGCATTAATTATTCATTACTACTATAAATATTGAATTCAAAATATTTGTCATTGATTTTTTTATAAGTACCATCAGCTAAAATTTCAGCCAATGCCTTATTAAAGGCTTCACGAAGTTCATTATCACCCTTTCGAAATCCAAGCCCTGTACCAACACCAAAATATTTTTTGTCAGATAAAGCCGCTCCAGCAAAAGCAAAATCTTTACCTTGTGGTTGTTTTAGAAAAGACTCACTCGCAGTAACTTCATCTTGTAAAACAGCATCTAAACGACCCGCTATTAAGTCAGAAAATACTTGTAGTTGATTTTGGTAAGGTACGATGATAACGCCATTTGGTCGCCAAACTTCATTGACAAAATACTCTTGTGTTGTACCTTGTTCAACACCAACTCGTTTCCCTTTTAAGGATTCAACGGTTGGTAATAAATTTGAATTACTTTTAGCAACTAATCGAGAGTTTACAGCAAAAGTAGGATCTGAAAATGCAATTTGTTTTTCACGTTTCTCGGTGATACTAAATGATGATGAAATCATATCAATTTTACGAGATAAAAGTGATGGAACTAAAGCATTAAAATCAGTTGTGGCAAAATTACACTTAATATTTACTTTTTCACAAAGTGCTTTGGTTAATTCAATATTAAATCCGGTAATTTCACCATTAGCATCAATATAATCAAATGGTGCATAAGATGTATCTGATCCAATCTTAATTGATTCAGGTAATTGAGCTTGTCCTACTAATGGAACACTTAACAAGCTAACGATAGATAAAGTTATCAAAAATTTTTTCATGATTAATTCCTTTCATATTTTATCAGTTGCATACTATACCTTGTTCTTGATTAAGTTAATAATAAAAAAAAATTATAAATGGCAAAAATACTATATAAATGCTATGTCTATTACCTGTTACTTATACTTTAATCACAAAGTGACTTACTATGATTTAATTTACATCTACAACAAAAATAAAACCAATAATTAATTTTTTAATCATTGTTGATGCCAAAAATATTATTTATGACTTAGCCAATCGCTTAAATTTATTCTTCTTTGATATTTAACCTTGATAACGGTATTATCACTAATAACAAAATTCCATACCAATTAAAAGGTTTATGATGATTGATTATGATGCATTCCCCGAACAACGGCAGGCTTATATTGAGCAAATACTTATTGAAAAAGGCAGAGTGGTGAGTGCCGATTTAGTAAGTTTATTAAGTGTTTCTGAACATACTATTCGCCGTGATTTACAAAAACTAGCTCGTCAAGGAATTTGCAAGCGAGTTTATGGTGGAGCCGTTAGCCAATTAAAACAATCTGCAACCTTTGAAACAAGAATGACACAGTGCGTAGCTGAAAAATCAACGGTTGCCAAAAAGTGTGCTCAATTAATAAAAACAAATTCTTGTATCTTTATAGATGCCGGTTCCACTTATCTGGCAATGGCAAGCTATATACCTCATGAAATGGAATTAACCATCGTTACCAATTCTCCACAAATTGCTTCTTTACTTAGTAGTCGTACGCATGGCGAGCTAATTTTATTAGGTGGAAAAGTTAATCCACAAACAGGTAGCACAATGGGCAGTGATACGGTGAATCAAATACGTAATATGGTGTTTGATCAAACCTTTATTGGTGTTTGCGGGCTTGATCCGCAAGCTGGTTTAAGTGCCGTATACTATGAAGATGCGTGTTTTAAAAAAGAGGTTATTACCCAAAGCAATGAGGTGATAGCTGCCGTTATTGCCGATAAAATGTCACAAGTTGCACGCTATAAAGTAGCAACTTGTGAAGATATTGATATTGTAGTTGTCAGCCGTGAAACAAATATTCAAGGCTTTGAAAATCTCAATATGCATATTGAGGTTGTTTGATACCCTCAATATTTGGCTAGCTAAATTAATTATTATTATCTATTTTGCCTGTAATGCCAGTATTTGTCGAATGGTATTAGATACCGCATTATCATCATTATAACCGGTAATAAAATTAGCTACAGCTTTGGTTTGGTCAAAGGCATTTCGCATTGCAAAGCTATATTCTGCTTGTTCGAGCAATTCAATATCATTATAACCATCACCAAATGCCATAGTTTCATGAGGTGTGACCTTAAGTAGTTGTTGTAATTTTTTGATGGTATTACCTTTGTGAACATCATAATCGGTGATATCTATCCATGCATCTTCAGAAACGACCATATAAACATCTTTTTCATAATCAGTTAAGCAAGACCGCGTTTTAGGGCACTGGCCAGTTTCATCATAAACAGTGATTTTTATAAAATCATCGCTAACTGAATTAAGATCATTAACCTCAATAATTGTTGTATAAGATCCACGTACTTTTTGTTTTAAATGAGTTGGTAAATTAGATTTAATTACTGCCCCTTTTTCGGTACAGGCAATAATGACATGGTCAGTACTTGCTTGTTCCAATGTTTTTATAATACGTCTACCTAATTCATTATTGATAAATGATCGATAAATAAATTCACCATTATATTTAATAGTTGTTGCACTATCACCGACGATCCAGATTTTTTCGCTATATTTTCCAAATAGTTCTTCAACCCGGTCACATTGTTTACCCGTGCAAGCTGCAAAATGCACGCCTTGTGCAGCCATGAGTTCATAAACCTGATTGAATAATCGTCGGTCATAATCACCTTGGCTGTTTAAAAATGAGCCGTCTAAATCCGTAATAATTAATTTAATCATTATATTGCTCCTTGATAAATAAAATATAAAATCAGCATGCACTATTATGCTCGATTATGATTTATTGTGCAATATTAAAAGTGCAGTTAGCTTTTGGTCTTAATAATAAAGTAATCTGAAACAGCATCTGATTGAGCAATTGAATATCCAAAAAATAAAACTGCCTTAATTGAAGCATCTAACACAACAATGAATGAAGCAAAAAAGGAAAATCGGTGTATGGACGAACTTTGATTAAAGGATGCATACAATAATAGCTATGCCATCTCAGAGTCCGTGTACTAGAAGCTTATCCAATAAGATTACAACCACATCCTGATAATAATGGGTATGGAAGATATTTTTTTGATCGTTGGTGACTGTCAAGCGTATCCAAGAAGCGCCTCTAATAGGTGCATTAATATGTCAAATTCTACTTATTATTATTAAAAGTTGCTTTCGATTATTTCTGAATGTATTATTCATGCCACATACCACTAGGCGAAACATATAAATTAGTATAGATAAAGAAGGAAGCGAGGTAGTGAGATGAAAAAAATACTAATAACAACAATATCAATGATTTTTTTCCCCTACTCATTAATGGCAAAACCACTTGACTGCCATAGTTGGCCGATGAGCATGGCCGAAGTGTGGATGAAAAATGCAGGAATAGTTGATATTGTTAATTTAGATGAATCGAAGACAGAAATAAAATTATTAGCGTCAGAGAAAAAGGAAAAGGACTTATATACACAAGTTTATCATTTTATTTTTCATGATAAACAGGGTAATACATATCAAATAATAACAAAAAATGATGCTTCATCTGAAGAATGTTCAATGAGTGAAGTAAATAGTTATTTAATATCAAAAAGTAATATTAATTATTAAAAAAGATAAACAGATAAACAGATAAACTCGTTTATTAAATCATAAATGTTAGTAATAGTTGAAGTTAGTATTATTCTAAATAAATCATTAAATTCAACTAAGATAGTAGAAAAAAGTTTCACTAACGATGCTATTTGATCATTATTATTAACATATAGTTGATTATTTTAACAAAAATAAACGGGTCAACATTCATAGAATGCTTTCAATATCTTTAGATTTTCTCAAATTATTCCTTTATGAATCGAAATATTTCATTATGCTCATTTATGATCTGTTGCGACAATATCAAGGAAGTACAATTATTTTCTACTCTAAATAATAAAACAAAGTTTGTATCAAAAATAATATTAAATTAAACTATTGATTAGCCATATTAATTAAAACATTTATGAAATTAAGGAGAATTCTATATATGTCTGATAAACCCAAAATGTCCCTTACAAAAAAAGTACTAATTGCGTTTGCGGTTTTAGTTGTTATTGCTGCGTTTGCTGGCAGAAATGGTGAAAGCAAAAAACAATCTGAAAAAGCACCTGAACCAGCAATTGAATATCCAGAAAATGAAACTGCCTTAATTGAAGCATCTAAAAAAGCAATGAATAAAGCCAAAAAAGCAGAAAATGATATGCAAAAAGGTAGTGCATTAAATGAAAGAAATAATACTATTTGTTCAAGTATTGGTTCCTTTACCGTTACTGACTGGGTTGGTACTATTTCAAAAATAGACTCTAATTCTGATGGTTATGGTGTATTAAAAATTGAACTCGCTAAAAATATTTATGTTCAAACATGGAATAATTCACTTTCTGATACATTTGACCATACTTTGATTAAACCATCTACAACACTATTTGAAACAGTTTCAAATTTAAAGAAAGGTCAAAAAGTGAAATTTTCTGGTAAATTCTTCAAAGATGATGATACATGCATATCTGAAGGAAGTTTAAGTTTAGACGGTAAACTTAAAGAACCAGAGTATATCTTTAGATTTTCTCAAGTTACGCCTTTATAAATAAGATTATAAAGTCATTTTTATAACTATAAAAAAGCCTGAAAACGTATATTTTCAGGCTTTTTTGTTTACTAAACTTGATTAGTTGTAACCAATATTAATCTTATTGTTTAGCAACTATTTGGTCACCATCTAATTCTAGCTCAATTGGTTTACCCGGTATTAATGCACCAGATAAAATTTGTTGTGCTAATGGGTTTTCGATTTCGTGTTGTATTGCTCTTTTTAGTGGTCTTGCACCATAAATTGGATCAAAACCAACTTCAGCAAGATGCCCAAGTGCAGCATCAGAAACCGATACAGTATAACCATGTTCCGCAAGTCGTTTTTCCACACGTTGTAACTGAATTTTCGCAATTGCTTTAATATTGTCTCGACCTAATGGATGGAACACCACTGTTTCATCAATTCGGTTGATAAATTCAGGTCTAAAGTGTTGGGTAACAACGGTCATTACTAATGATTTCATTTCACTATAAGTTAAATCAACTTTGCCTTGAATTAAGTCTGAACCCAAGTTTGAAGTCATGATAATAACTGTATTTCTGAAATCAACAGTGCGACCTTGACCATCAGTTAAACGTCCATCATCGAGCACTTGTAGCAAAATATTAAACACATCCGGATGTGCTTTTTCAACTTCATCAAGTAATACTACAGAATATGGACGACGTCTTACTGCTTCAGTTAAATAACCACCTTCTTCATAACCAACATATCCTGGAGGTGCACCAATTAAACGAGCCACTGAATGTTTTTCCATAAATTCTGACATATCGATACGAATCATGGCATCTTCACTATCAAACATAAAATTAGCTAGTGATTTACATAGTTCAGTTTTACCCACCCCAGTTGGACCTAAGAATAAGAACGAACCGATTGGTTTGTTCGGATCTGAAAGTCCCGCACGACTACGACGAATAGCATTGGCTACCGCAACCACCGCTTCATCTTGCCCAATAACGCGTTGATGTAATGATTCTTCCATATGCAATAACTTGTCTTTTTCCCCTTCTAGCATTTTCGAAACAGGGATACCAGTTGCTTTAGAAAGGACTTCGGCGATCTCTTCATCAGTTACTTTATTACGTAGTAACTTCATGGTTTTACCTTCCAACTGAGTAGCTTGCGCTAACTGTTTTTCGAGCTCTGGAATACGACCATATTGCAATTCAGACATCTTGTTCAAATCACCCGCACGGCGAGCTTGTTCAATTTCAATGCGTGCTTTATCTAAATCCGCTTTAATATGCTGAGTACCAGATACCGCCGCTTTTTCAGATTTCCACTCTTCATTAAGAGACGCAAATTCTTTCTCTTTTTCATCCAACTCATTATTTAACATTTCTAAACGTTTTTTACTGGCATCATCAGATTCTTTCTTTAATGCCTGTTGTTCCAATTTTAATTGGATGATACGTCGTTCTAAGCGATCTAGAGATTCTGGTTTGGAATCCATTTGCATACGAATACTTGACGCAGCTTCATCAATTAAATCGATCGCTTTATCCGGTAGCATACGATCAGAAATGTAACGATGTGATAACGTTGCAGCGGCAACTATTGCTGGGTCAGTAATTTGTACATGATGATGGATTTCATAACGTTCTTTAAGTCCACGTAAAATCGCAATAGTGTCTTCAACTGTTGGTTCAGCAACATAAACTTTTTGGAATCGACGTTCTAATGCCGCGTCTTTTTCAATATATTGACGGTATTCATCAAGGGTAGTTGCCCCAACGCAATGTAATTCACCTCGAGCTAATGCTGGTTTTAACATATTACCGGCATCCATAGCCCCATCACTTTTACCTGCACCAACCATGGTGTGAATTTCATCAATAAATAGAATGACTCGACCTTCTTCTTTAGCCAAATCTTTCAAAACCGCTTTTAAACGTTCTTCAAATTCACCACGATATTTTGCCCCCGCAATTAAGGCTCCCATATCTAATGATAAAACACGTTTATTGCGTAATCCTTCCGGTACTTCGCCATTAACTATTCGTTGGGCTAACCCTTCAACTATAGCTGTTTTACCAACACCCGGTTCACCAATAAGTACTGGATTATTTTTAGTACGGCGTTGTAACACTTGTACAGTACGGCGGATTTCTTCATCACGCCCAATAACAGGATCTAACTTACCTTGTTCGGCACGTTCGGTTAAATCAATGGTATATTTTTTTAATGCATCACGTTGATCTTCTGCATTGGCATCATTCACGTTATCACTCCCTCTCACTTGATTAACAGCTTGGGTAAAACGCGCTGTGGTTACCCCTGCTTTTTTCAAAAGTTCACTTAGCGCACCTTTTTCTTCAAGTGCTGCTAAAATAAATAACTCAGACGAAATATAACTATCATTATTTTTTTGGGCTAATTTGTCGCACAAATTCATAATACGAACAAATTGTTGTGAAGGAATAATGTCCCCACCGATTCCTTGTACTTGCGGTAATTTATTAATTGCTTGTGTTAATTCTTGTTGTAATAAAGGCAGATTAGCCCCAGAACTAGTAAGTAAAGGTTTAATACTACTCGCTTCTTGCGCTAACATAGCTGCAAGTACATGTTCAGGTTCAATATATTGATTATCTTTGCCAAGTGCCATTGACTGAGCATCAGCCAATGCTTGTTGAAATTTATTTGTAAGTCGGTCTAACCGCATATTAATATCTCCTTAGCAATAAATTTGGCTTAAATGTATTAGAGCACTTAAACCATCTGCTTGATTACTAAATAAGTATGGAAGAATAAATTTCAAGAGCTTGTCAACAAAATTTTTTTGAGGCTTAAAAGTCCGTTGGCAATGCCAACGGATTCAAGCTAGTTTTCAGTTAAAAATCATAATGTAACTTTGCCCAAACTACTCGTCCTGGCTCCGCAATTTGCTGATTTGCGGTATAACCAAAAGTTGCTACACCACCACGATTCAGGTGTTCAACATAGTATTTATTGAATAAGTTATCAACTCCCGCTGATAACCAAAATTGCTTGGTAATGCTGTATTCGCCATTAAGTGAAAAAATACCGAATCCCTTACTACTAGCAAAATCTTTACCAATAACATTACCTTGATCTTTAGCAATACGATGTTGGGAGTTAACTAATCGCCACAAGCTACCAATAGACCAATTATCAGCGTGATAATGTAAACCCAATTTCAATTCTAACGGAGGAATTTGTGGTAATGGTTTATGATTATCACGATTTTTAGCCCAAGAATAATTAAGTGCCATATCAGTAATAATATTGGTGGTGATGTGGTAATTAACATTCAATTCACTACCTAAAGTTCTGGCATCAACATTATTTACATTGTTGGATTTGCCGAGAGTAGTATAAAGAATATAGTCATTCACCCAACCGACATAACTCGACAACTGCACATTTAATGTGTCAGTTTTATAAATTATTCCGGCATCGAGTTGCGTTGTTTTTTCGGGATTAAGTTTTTTAAACATCTGCACTTTATTACTGGCACTAAATAATTCCCAATAATCCGGGAAGCGACTAGTATAACCAAGCCCAGTATATACCGTTGCCACATAATCAGTAAGATCATGTTCATAACGCATAAAACCACCCGGTAACACTTTATGTCGACTCTGATTTAATTGCGTAGCATCGGCACTATAACGATCAACTCGCATACCAGAAATAATCGTGTCCACATCAGTCAAATAAAGGTTTAACTCACTAAATAACCCATAATTAGTAATTTTAGAATCTTTCTGCCAATTATGGGTGGTTAACATATTTCGCCGAGTTTTGCTTTTGTGCGTGTCTTGGCGGCCATCTATCCCTAATTGTAATTTGAAGATATCACTTGATTGCCAAGTAGTATTAATCCTTCCGCCAACGGTTTTTCTAGAAGGATTCGATTCCATTTTACGCATTCTAACAGGGCGCAAATGGTAATTATCCATCATATGATTGATATAATTATAGTAAAGCTGACCTTCAAGCTTGGCTAACAGTTCAGCAATATTTGCTTGTTCAAAGCGCATACCTAAAGATTCACGCAAAAAGCGCGAACCATCCATACCCCGATCTGCGTAACTGGCTTTACCATTACCTTTACCAGCGGTCACTTCTAACGCGGTGTCTTTATTGGGAGTAAAACCTAATGCAATATCACTATTCCAACGACTCCATTTTGAATGCACCCGATCATTGTTACCATCATGATAATCGTTGGCTTTAGCATGATTGCCAATCAACCTAATGTAGCCATCTTCATTACCAAATGCACCATCAAAACTTTGATCGAAGCGACTATTAGTACCTGCTAACAAATCACCACGCATAAAACTATCAGTTTTTGAAAAGCGCAAAATATCCCGTTCAAATAAGATAGTGGCAGCCGATCCCATTGGCCCCCAGATGACTGTTTCAGGGCCTTTTATCATGGTAATTCGATCGTAAGTTTCAGGTGAAATATATGAGGTTGGCGTATCCATTCTACCGCCACAGCCACCTAAAATTGTGCCACCATTAGTCAAGATATTCAGCCTTGAGCCAAACATACCTCGGAACACCGGATCGCCATTAGAACCGCCTTTGCGCACCAGTGAAAATCCTGAAATCGTCTTTAAATAATCAGCTCCATCACTCGCCGGTACGGGTTGCCTTGGTTTTTTAGGATCTGTTATTACCATAAGTGGTGCAGATTGTTCCACCATGGTAACAATCATCGTGTCTTGTGAAGTTTTATCAATTTTGGGATTTACTTCAGTATCAGCATAGGCTAAATCACTTAAAATTAACGCAATTAGCCCACTCAAATAAATTAATTTGTTATTTTTATTGTCAGTAGTCATACCGACTCCTATTGTTTTTACATACAATTAGTCTGAATTTACTAACAGTAAATGACCATTGCATAAACTCGCTGGTAAAAAATTGCGCATAGCATTACAACCAACTTGTTTTATTGGCATTTATTTACTGTTATTAAGATTGAAAACCGTAATTTCACAACTTAAGCATTAGCCTACTTATTGAGTAATTACTGGTAAATTATTGAAAAATTCAAATTAAAGGAGGGGCACGAATGAGGTGACTATTGTAATGGTAAACTTTTACAAACTCGGGTGTGTAATTTTTTATCACCGAGATTGACATAAACACTTTTACCATTGGTGCATTAACATAAATTAATACTGGTACATGCATAAACAGTTCGCAGTAATCACACATACTAGTCCAGCTATCTGGATTGGTGGTATGTTTTACATGGTGTGTTGCCTGGTAAGTTAAATGTGGATCTTTTGCAGTAACCGTATTGGTTTGGTGACAATGTGATGTAGATGACTGCTGATGAATTGTTGGTGCAGTTATTCTAGAGACAAACGGAATCAGCGTTAGTAACAATATACTAACTATACCAAGATAACCGGCGCCATTTTTAAGTTTCATCAGATTATTACATCAATTTGATAACCAGATATTGGCATAGTAACGTAAAAGTGAATTAATTAAAATGATAATCATTATCAATTTTATTGATTTGCTATTTTTACAATAAAAAAATAAGCAATGAACATCTTAAAAAACTAGATAAGATAATTGAGATTATTAATAACTAAATTCAATTGATTAAATTTAGATAACTAACTTATTTAAAAGGCATATTTAACATATATAGGAAAGGTGAATTCAGCGGGTAGTTTATACTAAAACGTATAGTTAACCTGAAACTTTTTTACAAAATATTAATAATCTGGTGCAGTTTCGCCCATGATGAATTATGAGTTTTAAATCAATTCGATAAAACGGTTTGAGTAAAAAGGAATATAACACAAAATAACTTTTGTTTCATAAAAGTCTAAAATGTGTGCAATCAACCCATCCCCAAAATTAATAAAAAAACGATAGCAATTCACCTCTTACTATTTTGATTAATAAACAATTGGTTATAATAAAGGGGATTCGCTTAGGAATAAGCCATATAAATATAAATAAAACACGAACTGCCACTTTGAACTATTGTTTATTTTTTTCACTTAAACTTATATTAAATAGATAACAATAAACTACCATATATTTACAACTATTATCGATTTAATTCACCGGATATCACTTATTTCAATAAATTATCATAATAACTTATTTTGAAAAAAAGATTGCAAAAAATAACAAATCAACGTAATTTACATACACAAATAAGATTATCTTAATTGATAACATAGAATAAGTAACTACAAACTGAATTTAATTATTATAGATATGGATATTACAGTACGGTTCGTTATTCGCTTTTCGACACAATTTAACATTACATTACCTATTTATCGTGCTTTCATACACGATAGTACTGACTTATATATCGATGCAAAATCACCATTTAACCGATGCCATAACTATCATCTAACTGTTAGTAACTCACCGATTAAACAAATAATTTCAAACCCAACAATCATCGATAACAACCTATTAAATCACATAACCAATACCCATTAAGTCAAATGGACAGAAATATCAGGGAGAAACCATATGGTGAAAGAATTAACAAACCTCATTAATCAATTTAGTGAAGGTTTAATCAATGGATTAATCGGTAAGGTTAGCCATAATCGTTACACTTTAACCATTGATAAACTTAGTTCACCAATTTCGATTTTACGGCTTGAAACTCAAGAACAGTTAAATCAACCATGGCGTTACACCATTGCTTTTACCAGTTCAGATAAAATGTTATCAATTAATTCTGTGCTCAACCAACAAGCCACGTTTTCATTTAATCCTGTTACTGACACATTATTAAACACAGCGATACATTCACTCAGCGATTTACCATCCATCAATAATCCACGCCGGATGTATGGTGTGATAACCGAGTTTAGTCAATTATCGGTTAATAAAGACGAAGCACTTTATCAGGTAGTATTATCATCGAGACTAGCAAGACTTGCCTTAAACCGTAATAATGCAATATTTCAAAATATGAGTGTAGTAAGCGTAGTTGAAGAAGTACTACGTAGTCACGGATTTACTGGTATTGATTATCGCTTAGCATTAAAAGATAGCTATCCGATACGCGAATTTATTACCCAATGGAACGAAAGTGATTTGGAATTTATTCAGCGTTTACTGGCAGATGTGGGGATATGGTTTCGTTTTGAAAGTCATACCCAACATGATTGCGACGTAATGGTATTAAGTGATTATGAGCAAGGTTATCATCAAGCGACTGACATTGATTACAAACTTGAAACAGGAACGCTCGACAGTGAAGTAGAAAGTGTTTGGGAGATGGCATTACATAGTCAAATAGTGGAATCATCGGTAAAAGTGCAAGATTATAACTATCGTAAAGCCGATGAAAATCTATTGTGCGAAATGAATACTCAACCGACAGATATCACAACATATGGTACAAACTACCGTTACGCGGAGCATTATAAAAGTACCGGTGGTGACAAACAAAACAGTAATACCCAAGATAACAATCATGACAATAGTGGTAATATTGAAAGCGGTCAATGGTATGCCCGAATTCGTCATGAACATGCAATTAGCCGACAAATTCTTATAACCGGAAAAAGCAATAGCTACACCTTAGCGCCCGGTCAGCATATACGCATTACCGGCAATCCATTACCTGCACTGCAAGAAGGCGTAATAATATTAACTATAAATGGGCAAGGAAATCGTACTGATGCCTTTGAACTGAGCTTTACCGCCATTGCTTACCAGGTTTTAAAACCCTATCGCCCGGCTCCAATAGCGTGGCCCAAAGCCGTAGGTACATTACCTGCTCGAGTGACCAGTCCGGATAACGATATTTACGGTTATATCGATACCCAAGGGCGTTACCGGGTTAAGTTTAATGTTGACTTAAAAAACTGGAAAAATGGTCAAGAAAGTCTGTGGGTCAGACTGGCTAAGCCGTATGCCGGTCATACCTATGGATTTCACTTCCCACTTATTAATAACACTGAAGTAGCCATTGGCTTTATGGATAATAATCCAGATCGCCCCTATATTGCGCATGCCATGCATGACAGTGCTCACCCTGATCATGTAACAACGGTAAATAAACATCGCAATGTCATCCGTACGCCAACTAACAATAAGTTACGCATGGACGATAAACGAGGTAAAGAGCATATCAAGCTTGCTACCGAATACGGCAAAACGCAACTAAATATTGGTCATTTAGTGGATCAAAACAAAGAACAACGTGGTGAAGGGTTTGAGCTACGAACTGATGAATGGGGAGCTATCGCTGCTGAAAAAGGTTTATACCTAACCAGCCAGACCGAGCCAAAAGCACAAGGCAAACAACTTGATATGCAAGGTGCGATAACGCAACTTGAAAATGCGCTATCAATCGCTAAAGCACTGCAAAATGCAGCAAACAGCTCACAAGCACACACCGCTGAGACGGATAGCCAGGCGCAACTTAAAACATCATTAACTCAACTAGCTGAAAGCGGAATATTAGCTTATGCACAAGAAGGTATTGCCTTAACCAGTCCGGAAGATATTCAGCTATCAACCAGCAATAACGTAACTGTCACTGCTGAAAACCAAACGGATATCAGTGCTTTAAAAAATATCACCGCATCATCGGCCGAAGCAATAGGTCTGTTTGCCCATAAATCAGGTATGAAAGTATTTACCAATCAAGGCGATATAGAAGTGCAAGCGCAAAATGCCAATTTAGCCATGGCGGCCAAACAAGACATTAAAATAGATAGTGTAGAGGGTAAAGTAAGTATAACCGCCAGTGAAAACATCACGTTAATTTGTGGTGGTTCATATATCAAAATAAACGAGAGTGGTATCGAGCTAGGGACTTCGGCTAATGTCTATTTTAAATCAAATGCCTTACAAAAAATGAGAACAGCAACATTAAATTATGATCCAATAGATGTTCCTGCTTTATTTACTGCACAAGATATGCAAGAAGGCATCACACTGATGCTTGAAACTGAAGATGGTTACCCAATTCCCATGACCAAATATGTGGTACGGTTTAAAAATGGTGAATTACGACAAGGAAAATTAGATCGCGAAGGGAAAGTAGTTTTAAAAAACGTCCCTATTGGTATGGAATATGCTTATTCGTATCCTGATATAGACGATATATTAGCCAAAGCCAATGCCCAGCGATTACATAAAGCAATCGAAATTGGAAATGCGGGTGAAATGATTAATTACTTAAGCTATGCCGAGGAAATCGTCGCAAAAACGATTGAAGTTTATCAACAGATTTATCACGAAAATCTGGTAGAAAATATTAAAAAATCAATTGGACCTTATAACAATCATAAAGATTTAATTAATTTTCTTATAAGAAAAGCGAATCAAAACAATAAAAAAAATATTAGGATTTAAAACAATGGATACTGAAGATTATATCATTGTTGCCAAACCAGCCTTAAGGTTTGTGACACCAAATAGAAGAATATCCTTTTTTTTAAAGAAGGTTAATCCAGACGCTACAGATGTAGAACATTTAATTGTTAGTTGGTATTGTGTAAATCATAGTGATGAAGAAAAAGAAAAACAGAAAATAATTTATGGACCTAAAACCTCAGAATGGCTAGGAACTAAATGGATATACAGAGGTACACATACTGTGACATGTACCGTGAAGAAAAGTCTAGGTGATAAAAACCCAAAAACTTATCTTTACGTGCAAAATGTGATAAGTGATGAGGAATGCTTAAGTTATGACAGTGGTTCATTTGATGAAACAGATAATCCATTTACTGTATTACATAACTTAAGCAGACAAATTGAATTAATTCGATCCCTTGAATCACAAAGCCAGCTAAGTGAAGAAGAAAACAGCAAATATCAAGAACGTATGGACAATATGGAAACTTATCGTGAAAAATTAGAATATTTGCTAAAAAAAATACCAGATAGCCATAAAGATAATTTTAATAGAATTACTGCCAGACACTACTCATATGAATACCCTGATAGTAACTCAATCCTGTTACAAGTCTGTTATTTTTATAACAATAATAGTACTTATCTATTAGATTGGACTAGTCCTGTACAACAAGGATGGTGCGGAGTATTTATTGGTAAAGGGGATAATGAACAGGCAGCTGTACTTGATGCATTAAAAAAGTGGCAAAGGAATAACCGTTATCCAGAAGGGACCTTAAAATGTCGTTATCTTCGTTTTAATCACCCTACTCTAGAAATTCCTAAATATGATGCTGAGGGGCTACTCCAATGGAGTATAGAAGATCACTATTATTCTGAAGAATATCAATTTACTACCGATGGCAAAACTCTGCAAGATAGCATTTCCAATGCACTGAATTGGGTGGCAATTTGTGGCTCAATCGTTGCTGGAACAATATTATTTTTTGTGCCAGGTGGGCAAGTAGGAACTGCTGCATTAATCGGACTTGCAGCTTCATCATTAGCTACTGTATTAGCTGGTGTTACTGCTTCAACCATTAATATAGCTCAACGTTATAATACTGGTTTCAATAACTGGAAAGAAGATGGCTTAGATTCCCTATGCATAGTTGCATACTTGTTGGGGCTTGGTTCAACAGTAGCCTTAAGAAAATGGGGACCACTATCATTTTTATCTCAGCAAGCAGGTAATGCTGCTAAAGCTAATGCCGTTAAAACCATGTTAATTGGTCAAGTTGCAGCTGATAGTACGCAAGCTATCATGATTTCTGTCGATGTTGCTTCCGCCATTTATTCTACAATAGACGATAAAACCATTCCAGCAGATGAAAAACTATCTCGAATTCTTCGTTTATTAGCGGCAGGTGTCACTGTCGGCGCTTTAACTTATGTTAATATTAAAGCTACTAAGGCTAATTTTGATTTCATAAAGGAAGACCCTTCTGTAATTCGCAAAATGACCAGACAAGAAATCGATGATTTCTTAAACGACCCCAAAACCGTCCTGATTGAAAATGGCGAAGTAATAACTAAAATACCAACTGAGGGAACAACGCATCCAACACAAAGCGAATCCGCTACATATCCCGAATCAAGTGTTGCTATTCGGCAATTGCAAGAGTTAAACTTAACACCTGCTTCAAGTGATTACACCCATTCATCAACGACTATTATTAATAATATTTTAGTCCCTCATCCAATTTATTTACGCTTTTTAAATAGTAAATATGAACCTGAAACTTTTTTAAAATATGTACTTTATCAGCATGTCAATTTTGATAATGGTAATGAAGCAACAAAACGATTACTTTTTAACTCAGAACCACAAATTATAGCCAGAACTAGTAATGCGCAAATACATAAAACAACTGCTAATATTATTGTCAGAGAAGAAAAATTTCTTAATGATATTGCTGCGTTTCAAGCAATGGCTAAGGCAAGGAATATGTCTATTAACAAATGGAAAGAAAAAGTAGCGATATCTCGTGCAACCTGTGAAATTAAGGGGATCACCTTGTATAATACAAGGGAGTTCAGTAACTTACCGTTTGATTTAAAAGCCGCGAAAGAAAAAGGAGTTGTGATTGACACAGGGAAATTTGAAAATGGTTCTGCGCCAATTAAAGTAACTGATATAGACAGGTATATTGCAACACTAAATAAATATTACCCTAGTGAAATGGATGAGTTAACTGAAGGGTGGATAAGAATCTATATAGTTAAACATAATGACCATTTACAAAACCTTAATGGTATGCCAGGCGCACATGCTGAAGTATTAGCGGTTGATGATGTATTAAAACAACTGCGCGCACAAAAATTAGATCCAGAAGAATATTTAAAAGATATTGATGTCTACACCCTTAAAACCAATCGACCGAACAAACAAGATGAATTTTTAAAAGAATTTCCAGCCTGTGCTAATTGTAGTGGTATATTAGATCCACGAATTAACATTCATACAGGACGAACAGGAGAATAAAATGAATACAACAAACAATATAAAAGTATTTAATCAACCCGTACGGGTGGAATTAAGTCATTTACAAATTATCCAAGATTTTTATGTTTTAAATGATGTGTTATTTACCGGCTTGGCTTATGACCACCGGGAAGAAAAGCTATTTAAAGTCTACCAAATCACTGAGGGCAAAATTACCGCTGAGCAGGATTTTGGTTTTTTTAAACATGCCCAGCAAGTAAAAATCGATTATTATGTGATTGTAGATGATTATGAATTCGGGGATGCACTATATTATCATGGTAAACTATTTAATGGTGTTACTTATGAATATAAAGATGGATTTGTTTTTTCTGAGGTATTATGGAATGATGGTTATGCGGTAGAATCGATCGACTGGTATCCTGATGGTTCGGGATTAATTCGTTTCTATGAAACCAATTATAAGGAAGATAAATGTAAATTCGAATGGAATTATAAGCAGCTTATGAATATAAACTGCCGAAAAGAAAATGCGAATTCACTGACGCGTTTTACGCTCGAAATCAACGACCAAAATCAAATTAAATCGTGTGTTTTAAATGCTAACGATATGGCGTGTTTAGATAATTTGATTCCGCGTGATGATATCCCTTTACCCGCCAACAGTTTAAGTGGATTGCTAGCTTATTATCCCTTAGCGGAGGAGATTTCTCTGTACGGTTTAAGTGATAATGGATTTAATTATTTTATGCATCATAGTGATTTTCGGCCCATTAAAAAATTAGAGTTATCCACTGAAAATTTATCTTTGCCAGTACTGAACAAATTAACGACGTTACCCAATTTAAAAACTATTTTTTTTAAAGAAGGTGGGATAAGTCGCTATCAACTTGCAGACTTACCAGAAAAAGAGAGAGCAATCAAACAACAACAGTGCGATGAACGTAATCATGTTTTGTTAGATTTATTATTTGTTCTACAAGCTCAACAAAATTGTGACATTCAGCTTAATGCACGTTCAGGTCTGCTGTTTTTCTATTCCAAACAGGATGGCGAAATAGTTGCCGATGTCAATCAAAGCGATTTTAATTATCTTTTCAATGCGTTACCGCTTGAGCAAATTACTGAGCTTGAGTTACGGCAACATAATTTGCCTGTTGAGTTGTTAGCAAAATTGGCACAATTGAGTCATTTAAAAAAATTATCGATCAAAGAAAAAAAAGGGATCAGTACTGCCCAACAACCGGCAGATAATCAAACTCAAAACATTGCCTACCAACGACGTGAAGCCCGCAATCAAGCTTTATGGACGTTATTAAACCACCTGCAGTCAAAACTGCATTGCGATATCAAACTGATATCTGAAAATTTGCAAGAGTTTGAAAAGCGCTATCAAGATGAATCGATATAATGAATACAACAAACAATATAAAAGTATTTAATCAACCGGTACGGGTGGAATTAAGTCATTTACAAATTATCCAAAATTTTTATGTTTTGAATGATGTGTTATTTACCGGCTTAGCTTATGACCACCGTGAACAAAAGCTATTTAAAGTCTACCAAATCACTGAGGGCAAAATTACCGCTGAGCAGGATTTTGGTTTTTTCAAACATGCCCAGCAAGTGAAAATTGATTATAATGTAGTTATAGATGATTATGAAAACGGGGATGCATTATATTATCACGGTAAATTGTTTAATGGGGTTACTTATGACTATAAAGATGGGTTTGTTTTTTCGGAGATGTTATGGAATGATGGTTATGTTGTAGAGATAATAGGCTGGTATCCTGATGGTTCGGGATTAATACTTTATTACAAAACCGATTATAATGAAGATAAATGTAAATGCGAATGGAATTATAAACAACTTATTAGCATTGATTGCAGAAAAGGAAATATCAATAAAGAAACAAGTTTTACTTTAACCCTCAATGAGCAAAATCAAATTAAGTCGTGTGTTTTAAGTACTCACAATATGGCGTGTTTAGATAATTTGATTCCGCGTGATGATGTCCCATTGCCCGCCAACAGTTTAAGTGGATTATTAGCTTATTATCCTTTAGCAGATGATATTTTTTTGAACATTTTTAGTGATAATGATTTTAATTACTTTATTAACCATACCGACTTTCGGTCGATTAAAAAATTAAAGTTATCCACTGAAAATTTATCTTTGCCAGTACTGAACAAATTAATGGCGTTACCCAATTTAAATACGATTTTTTTGGATGAAGGTGGGATAAGTGACTATCAACTTGCAGACTTGCCAGAAAAAGAGAGAGCAATTAAACAACAACAGTGCGATGAACGTAATCATGCCTTGTTAGATTTATTATTTGCACTACAAGCTCAACAAAATTGTGACATTAGGCTTGATACAAATTCAGGGCTGCTGTTTTTCTATTCCAAACAGGATGGCGAAATAGTTGCCGATGTCAATCAAAGCGATTTTAATTATCTTTTAAATGTCTTACCGCTTGAGCAAATTACTGAGCTAACTTTACGTCAATGTAAATTTCCGATTCCCTTACTCGAAAATCTTGCCCAATTTTCACATTTAAAAAGATTATGTATTGAAGAAGATATCAGTAATAAAGTTAATGATAATCAAAATAAAAACGTTGCTTACCAACAACGAGAAGCTCGCAATCAAGCCTTATGGACATTATTAAACGACCTGCAGTCAAAACTGCATTGCGATATCAAACTGATATCCGAAAATTTGCAAGAGTTTGAAAAGCGCTATCAAGATGAATCAATATAATGAAAAATGAATACAACAAAAAATATAAAAGTATTTAATCAACCGGTACGGGTGGAATTAAGTCATTTACAAATTATCCAAGATTTTTATGTGTTAAATGATGTGTTATTTACCGGCTTGGCTTATGACCACCGTGAACAAAAGCTATTTAAAGTCTATCAAATCACTGAGGGCAAAATTACCGCTGAGCAGGATTTTGGTTTTTTTAAACATGCCCAGCAAGTAAAAATCGATTATTATGTGATTGTAGATGATTATGAATTCGGGGATGCACTATATTATCATGGTAAACTATTTAATGGTGTTACTTATGAATATAAAGATGGATTTGTTTTTTCTGAGGTATTATGGAATGATGGTTATGCGGTAGAATCGATCGACTGGTATCCTGATGGTTCGGGATTAATTCGTTTCTATGAAACCAATTATAAGGAAGATAAATGTAAATTCGAATGGAATTATAAGCAGCTTATGAATATAAACTGCCGAAAAGAAAATGCGAATTCACTGACGCGTTTTACGCTCGAAATCAATGAGCAGAATCAAATTAAATCGTGTGTTTTAAGTACTCACAATATGGCGTGTTTAGATAATTTGATTCAGCATGATGATATCCCTTTACCCGCCAGCAGTTTAAGTGGATTACTGGCTTATTATCCCTTAGCGGAGGAGATTTCTCTGTTCATTTTTAGTGATGATGATTTTAATTACTTTATGAATCATAGTGATTTTCAGTCTATTAAAAAATTAGAGTTATCCACTGAAGATTTATCTTTGCCAGTACTGAACAAATTAATGGCGTTACCCAATTTAAAAACTATTTTTTTTAAAGAAAATGGGGTAAGTGACTATCAACTTGCAGACTTGCCAGAAAAAGAGAGAGCAATCAAACAACAACAGTGCGATGAACGTAATCATGCTTTGTTAGATTTATTATTTGCACTACAAGCTCAACAAAATTGTGACCTTAGATTTTATGCAAATTCAGGTCTTGTATTTTTCTATTTCAAACAGGATGGCAAAATAATTGCCGATGTCAATCAAAACGACTTTAACTATCTTTTCAATGCGTTACCGCTTGAGCAAATTACTGAGCTTGAGTTACGGCAACATAATTTGCCTGTTGAGCTGTTAGCAAAACTGGCACAGTTGAGTCATTTAAAGAAATTGTCAATTAAAGAAAATAAAGGGCTCAGCACTGCTCAACAACCGGCCAATAATCAAATTAAAAACGTTACTTACCAACAACGTGAAGCCCGCAATCATGCCTTATGGACATTATTAAACCACCTGCAGTCAAAACTGCATTGCGATATCAAACTGATATCCGAAAATTTGCAAGAGTTTGAAAAGCGCTATCAAGATGAATCAATATAATGAAAAATGAATACAACAAAAAATATAAAAGTATTTAATCAACCGGTACGGGTGGAATTAAGTCATTTACAAATTATCCAAGATTTTTATGTGTTAAATGATGTGTTATTTACCGGCTTAGCTTATGATCACCGTGATAATATATTTTTGTAAAGAAGTTTCAGGTTAGCTATACGTTTTAGTATTTAAATTCACCTACACCCAGCAATTTAACAATTTGTGATTTACTCAAACCAAATCATTGATGCCATTCTTCCAGTGTTATGTTCACGACGGTAGGAGTAAAATTTATCTTGTTCGGTATAAGTACAATAATCACCACCAAAAATTTGAGTAATGCCTAGTGCAGTTAAACGTTGTTTAGCAATTAAATACAAATCTGCTAGATATTTTTGTTGTGTTGCATTGATTAATTTAAATGCATTGCTTGCTTCATTTGCCACCTTTTCAAATTGCTTTTTCACTTCAATGCCAACTTCAAATTTTTTTGCACTAATTGCAGGCCCCATCCATACTATAATGTCAGATGGTGCACAACTAAATTTGCTTACGGTATTTTCCAAAATGCCATTACATAAGCCTCGCCAACCGGCATGGGCAGCAGCAACTTCATCCCCTTTACTTGAGCAAAATAATACTGGCATACAATCGGCCGTTAATACCACACTAACTTGTTTAGCTTGGTGAGTATATGAGGCGTCAGCCTCAATAATCGTTTTTTGGTCAAGCATACTGTTTGGAAGTTGTAATTTAATAGATGAAATATCAACTACAATAGTACTGTGTGTTTGATTGAGCCAATATGGCTCACTTGGAATTTGTTCAGATTGAATTATGCGTCTGCGATTCTCAACAACATTAGGGTAACTATCACCCGTTTTACTCCCCATATTTAAACTATCAAATGGTGCAATGCTTACCCCACCTATTCTTGTTGTTGTAAAAGCTCGAATATTTTTAGGGGCTGACCAATAAGGGTAAATAGGTTTAATCATAATGGTTACCAATCTAAATCATCTTTATGCAATTCCGTATCTTGTTGCAGTGCTTGAATCAGTTTTTGCATATCTTCAGGAATCGGCGCATGCCATTCCATTTGTTCTCCTGTTACAGGGTGAAATAAACGTAACATGGTTGCATGTAACGCTTGCCGATCAAAATCACGCAAAGTTTGTATGAAAACTTCGCTAGCTCCTTTAGGTGGTTTTGGGCGACCACCATATAAAGGATCACCGACTAAAGGGTGCGCTACATGCGCCAGATGCACACGGATTTGATGAGTTCGTCCTGTTTCTAATCTTAATCGTAAGCGAGTATGTAACCGGTATTTTTCCATAACCCGATAATGCGTTACAGCCGGTTTACCAGTTGGAAATACTGCCATATGTGTACGCTTAGTTGGATGACGGGTAATGGGTTGATCTATCGTTCCACCAGCAGTAATAATCCCCATAGCCACCGCTTCATATTCGCGGGTAATCTCTCTTAATTGCAGCGATTCGACTAAATGAGTTTGCGCGGTAATAGTTTTGGCAACCACCATTAAACCTGTGGTGTCTTTATCTAATCGGTGCACAATTCCAGCACGGGGCACGTGAGCAATTTCAGGATAATAATGTAATAACGCATTTAATACGGTGCCATTAGGATTACCAGCTCCCGGGTGTACAACTAAATCACGAGGTTTATTGATCACTAAAATATCATCATCTTCATAAACTATATCGAGTTTAATATCTTCGGGTTGATGATAAGTTTCTTCTTCTATTTCAGCTGTAATGGTTATTTTTTCACCGCCCAATACTTTTTCTTTCGGTTTATTTACGATAATATCATTAACCGATACCTTATCATTAATAATCCAATCTTTAATTCGTGAACGAGAATAATCAGGGAAAAGTTCTGATAATGCTTGATCTAACCGCATTCCTAATTGGTTTTGTTCAATTTCTGTTGCTAACTTTAACTCGATCATGTGTAATTTATCTATTTTAAGCCGTTATGTTTTAGAGTATTATATACTAATCATGGCCGTTAATGTTTATTTAAATTTTGGATTGAGAACTGAATGAAATTACGTTTACACTATTTATTAGCTATTGCTTTAAGTGGCACGATAATTGGCTGTACTTCTACCAATTCTGATGCAGAAAAGACATCAGAATTTGAACTTCACGCCAAAGTTCAACAAGAGCTTGAAAGTGGTAACATAAAATCCAGTATCACCATTTTAGAGGCTATGGATAAAAATTATCCATTTGGACCTTATTCCCAACAAGTACAACTTGATTTAATTTATGCTTATTATAAATCTGGCGATTTACCACTTGCTATTGCATCTATTGACCGTTTTTTAAAATTGAATCCTACGCATCCTAATATTGATTGGGTGATTTATATGCGTGGCTTGTCTAATATGGCACAAGATGATAACACAATACAAGGTTGGTTTAATGTTGATCGTTCAGATCGTGATGCTGATTTTGCCATTGCAGCCTTTAAAGATTTTAATTATTTAGTTACCAGTTTTCCAACCAGTAGCTATGTAACTGATGCACAAAAACGGCTGATTTTTTTAAAAAATAGGATTTCTCGATATCAATTAAAAGTTGCTCAGTATTACACTAAACGTGGTGCTTATGTTGCAGTGATTAATCGAGCTACACAAATGCTTTCTTTATTTCCCGATACTGATTCAACTAAGCAGGCACTCGTGTTAATGCGTAATGCTTATAACGAATTAGGTTTATTTGAAGAAAAGCAAAAAGTTGATCAAATTATTCAAGCAAATCTTGAAAATATGCCTAAAGAAGAGCAAAGATCTTTCTTGTCTAAATTCACTAGTATATTCAATGGCAATTAAAAATTGCATAACGGGGGATTCCCCCCCTGGTTTGCCATCGTAGATTTATTTATATTTACATCATGTTATCTATTAACTTTTTGATTTAGAATTTAATTTATAGTAAATGAATAATTACATCTCTCCATTCACATATCGTTTGTAAATCGTGTCAATAACCAATACAATTAGCAGATTAATTTTATTAGCAATAATAGATAGGACATTAATTCGTCATGCAAGAACAATATCGCCCCGATGAAATCGAAGCCAAAGTGCAAAAAATTTGGCTTGAAAATAAAACATTTCATGTTACCGAAGATCCTGCCAAACCCAAATATTACTGTTTATCCATGCTACCTTACCCTTCCGGGCGTTTGCACCTTGGGCATGTTCGTAACTATACTATCGGCGATACCATTTCGCGTTATCAACGCTTAAATGGTAAAAATGTATTGCAACCAATTGGTTGGGATGCTTTTGGATTACCTGCTGAAGGCGCAGCGGTAAAAAATAATACTGCACCAGCTAAATGGACCTATGAAAATATTGCTTACATGAAAAAGCAATTGCAACTTTTAGGCTTTGGTTATGATTGGGATCGTGAAGTTACGACTTGCCGTCCAGAATATTATAAATGGGAACAGTGGTTCTTTACTAAGTTGTATGAAAAAGGGTTGGTATATAAAAAAACTTCTGCGGTGAACTGGTGCCCTAATGATCAAACTGTCCTTGCCAATGAGCAAGTAGTTGAAGGATGTTGTTGGCGCTGTAATACACCGGTTGAGCGTAAAGAGATCCCCCAATGGTTTATCAAAATCACTGAATATGCTGAAGAGTTACTTAATGATTTAGATACCCTTGAAAGCTGGCCTGAACAAGTTAAAACCATGCAACGTAATTGGATCGGTCGTTCAGAAGGCGTCGAATTTGATTTTGCCGTTGACAATTATCAAGACAAATTGCGTGTTTACACCACTCGTCCTGATACATTAATGGGCGTGAGCTTTGTGTCAGTCGCCGCCGAGCATCCTTTAGCACAATTAGCCGCTAAAACTAACCCTAACATAGCTGAATTTGTAGCCGAATGTAAGAATACCAAAACTGCCGAAGCTGATATGGCAACCATGGAAAAGAAAGGTATCGCTACTGGTTTTTATGCGATTCATCCACTTACTGGTGATAAAGTGCCTGTTTGGATCGCTAATTTCGTGTTAATTGAATATGGTACTGGTGCCGTAATGGCTGTGCCGGGTCATGATGAACGTGATTATGAATTTGCAACCAAATATAATTTACCAATTAAACCGGTTATCTTAACTCAACAAGGTGAAGCACCAGATTTAACTGAGCAAGCTTATACTGAGCATGGTAAATTGTTCAACTCTGGTGAATTTGATGGCCTTAACTTTGAGCAAGCTTTTAACGCCATTGCCGATAAATTAATTGCGCTTGGAATTGGTCAGCGTAAAGTGAATTATCGCTTGCGCGATTGGGGAGTATCGCGCCAACGTTATTGGGGTGCACCAATTCCAATGGTGACCTTAGATGATGGCACCACCATCCCTACACCAGAAGATCAAATTCCGGTGATTTTACCGGAAAATGTGGAAATGAATGGCATAACAAGTCCAATTAAGGCCGACCCTAATTGGGCTAAGACCACCGTTAATGGTCAACCTGCACTACGTGAGACCGATACTTTTGATACATTTATGGAATCATCTTGGTATTATGCTCGTTATACCTGTCCACACTATGATAAAGGCATGTTAGATGAGAAAGCGGCTAATTATTGGCTACCGGTCGATCAGTATGTTGGGGGTATTGAACATGCGATTATGCATTTACTTTACTTTAGATTCTTCCATAAATTGATGCGTGATTTTGGTTTAGTGAGTTCAGATGAGCCCGCTAAACGTTTATTGTGCCAAGGTATGGTATTAGCTGATGCATTTTATTATACCAGCCCAACCAATGAGCGTATTTGGGTATCACCAACCGAAGTTACTATCGAGCGTGATGAAAAAGGTCGTATTGCTAAAGCCATTGATAGTAAAGGCAATGAGTTAGTACACGCCGGTATGACTAAAATGTCAAAATCGAAAAATAATGGTATTGACCCGCAAGAAATGGTTGAAAAATATGGGGCTGATACTGTTCGATTATTTATGATGTTTGCCTCACCAGCTGATATGACACTTGAATGGCAAGAATCAGGCGTTGAAGGGGCTAACCGCTTTATCAAGCGTGTTTGGCGGTTAGTCTATGAACATACGCAAAAGGGCAAGGTTAAGACTCTAGATCTATCCCAATTAGATAGTGAGCAAAAATCACTTCGCCGGGAGTTACATAAAACCATTGCTAAAGTGAGTGATGATATTGGCCGTCGCCAAACCTTTAATACGGCTATTGCAGCAGTGATGGAATTTATGAATCGCTTACAAAAAGCACCACAAAACACTGAGCAAGATCGGGCTTTGATGGATGAAGCACTAAATGCAATTGTACGGTTACTTTATCCAATGATGCCTCATGCTTGTTTTATTATGTGGCAAGCTTTAGGTCATAGTGAGTCAATTGACAATACGACTTGGCCAATTGCCGACGAATCAGCAATGGTTGAAGATGAAAAACTGATTGTGGTACAAATAAACGGCAAAGTCCGTGGTAAATTTACCGTGCCGGCTGATGCAGATCAGGATTTTGTCGAAAACCAAGCCAAACAGGAAAATAATATTCAAAAATACTTGAGCGAGGTAACCATTCGCAAAGTCATTTATGTACCTGGTAAATTATTGAATTTGGTTGTCGGGTAATATTGTTGGATAACTAAAAACTAAAAATAGGTGATTATGCTTATGAAAAAATATTTAGCACTACTTATGTTATTGACAATATCATTAACAGGCTGTGGTTTTCATCTTCAACACGAACCTGAAGTGCCACCACAATTTAAGACAATGTCTTATATAACTTCAGATCCTTATGGACGCTTGTCTCGCAATATTAAAGAAATATTAAGAGATAACGAAGTGATATTAGTAGATAATAGTGCTTCTGCTCACTACCCATCATTAAGGGTAGTGAGTGAAAATCTTGTGCGCAATACCATTTCTCTATTTCAAGATGGTAAAGCTGCTGAATATCAATTAGTATTAGCAGTTCGTGCACAAATGGTGATTGCAGGACAACAAGTTTATCCAATCAATGTTCGCATATTCCGCAGCTTTTTTAATAATCCATCAGCCGCCTTAGCCAAAACCGCAGAACAAAATTTGATTAAAGATGAAATGTATAAAGAAGCGGCTAAGCAAATCATTCGTAAATTAAAGTCGGTTAATGCAGTAAATTAAAATTGTCATGATAAAAATCAGTGCCGATCAAATCACCAATAAATTAGGTGCAGCCTATTATTTGTTAATAGGCAACGATCCTTATTTGCATCATTATGCACTGACACAATTACAAACGTCATTTAAACAAACAGGCTTTGATGAGCAGATCAGTTTTAATATTGACAATCAAACTGATTGGACAATTATTTATGATAGCTGTCAGGCTATGAATCTGTTTTCGACCAAAACGCTAATTTTTTTAGATTTTAATGATAGTTCTTTAACTACAGCAATAACTGCAAAGCTCAATAGTTTATGCGAAAGATTAACGCCAGATATCGCCTTGGTCATTAGCTTAAACAAAATAACGAAAACGCAAGAAAATGCTAATTGGTACAAGATATTATCTGATAAATTAGTTGTCGTAAATTGTTCTATCCCAGATGCAATGCAATTTCCACAATGGATCAAAAATTATTTACAACATCAAGCAATAGTAATTGAACCGTCTGCCATAGAACTGCTTTGCTATTATTATGAAGGTAACTTGTTAGCACTGACGCAAATTATTGAACAGCTAAAATTACTCTATCCTAATACCGAGATTTCATATGACCAAGTTGAAAGTAATATTCATGATTCAGCTGTGTTTACCCCTTATCATTGGATTGATGCTATGGTGGCTTTTAAAACTAAACGGGCTATACATATTTTGCAGCAATTAAAAATGAATGAGTTTGAAGCATTGATTTTATTACGTATTGTCCAACGTGAACTGATTTTAATCATCAATTTGAAAAAAGGATTACAACACAAATCACTAAAACAAGTTTTTGATGAACATAAAATCTGGCAAAATAAGCGACAATCTTATTCTGATTATCTTAATCGGTTTGAAATTGAGAAATTATATATTACACTAGCTCAATTAACGGATATAGAAATCAATTTGAAAAATAATAGTCAACTACGCATTTGGGACGATCTTGCATCTTTGACTATGCAATTTATGGGATTGAATTAATGTTAACAGCGTTATTTGGTGGGACATTCGATCCAATTCATTATGGACACCTTCTACCTGCCATGGCATTAACTAAAGAAGTGGGATTATCCCAAATTAGTTTACTACCGAATAACATTCCACCGCATAAGCCGCAACCAGAAGCATCAACAGAGCAACGTTTAGCTATGTTAAAATTAGCGATTGAAGATATGCCACCCGTTTTTTCCATCGATACGCGCGAGATTTTCTCAGACAAATTAATGCAACCATCTTATACCATTAATACTTTACAACAATGGCGCATTGAAAATGGCAATAGTGAAGGACTGGCTTTTATTATGGGGCAAGATTCTTTACTTAGTTTACCAACATGGAATCATTGGCAAACACTTTTAGATTATTGTCACCTGTTAATTTGCCGTCGACCTGGTTATGCTGAAAAAACAGATAATGCTGAACTACAATCATGGATTGATGCTCACCAAACCATTAATATTGAAGATCTACACAAAACAGCTAATGGATATATCTATTTTGCTCATACTCCTCTAGAAGATATTTCGGCAACGGAAATTAGGGATAATATTAATAATCAACAAAGCTGTAAGGATTTGTTACCCGCTAAAGTTTGGCAGTATATTCATACACAAGGACTCTATAGTGCAAAGAAAATGTAGAAAGGGCTTTACATCTGGCACATTTTTCGGCATTATTTCGCCGCTGTAGTTAAATATTCTAAGTTCAGCAAACCTGTGTTTATGCTCAATATCAGTAAATCTTGTGAAAAAACTACAATGGTTGTATACAATAGCTTTTTAAAATCGATTTTTACTTCATAAGCATTAAATTAACCAATTGAGTATAATTAATTTGTATTTATTATTAAGAGGCGCCAATGGCAAAAGAAGATAACATTGAAATGCAAGGTACAATACTTGATACACTTCCAAACACGATGTTTCGTGTAGAACTTGAAAATGGTCATGTTGTTACTGCACATATTTCTGGTAAGATGCGAAAAAACTATATTCGTATTTTAACTGGTGATAAAGTCACTGTAGAAATGACACCTTATGATCTATCAAAAGCACGTATCATTTTCCGTAGTCGCTAATAATATCGTTATCAAACTTATTGGTTTTTATAATTATTAAACACTTGATTGTTTATTTCTCTCTTGCTTAATAAAACACCGTCGAAATAAATCGACGGTGAGAGTTTGGATATTAGTAGAACTTAACTGTATTATTTTGTTCTTGAAAAATCCATTTGCTCATATTTAACCCATTTTGTCTTTTTCACTATTTTATAAACAAAGTAAATTGTTAAAAATAATGGTAGACCAATATAAGTAGCAATGACACCATTCCAATCAATGGTATCTTGTAAAAATGCTTCGTAATTTTGTCCTAGTGTGATGGTTAAACATAGTACAAAAGCAAAAATAGGACCAAATGGAAAGCAACTTGAACGATATGGCAATTGACTGACATCATGGCCTTGTGCTATATAACCTTTTCTAAAACGATAATGGCTTATGGCAATACCGAGCCAAGCAATAAACCCGGTCATACCTGACATATTAAGTAACCACAAGTAAACTTGCTGATCTTTAAACATAGAGGTTAAAAAGCAAAGCATTGCCACAAAGGTCGTTGCAATAAGCGCAACTCTTGGCACCCCAGATGACGATAATCTTGCAAAGATTTTGGGTGCTTTACCTTCTCTCGCTAACGCATATAACATGCGGGTAGAAGCATATAATCCAGAGTTACCAGCCGATAAAACTGATGTCAAAATAACCGCATTCATAATTGCCGCCGCAGATAACAGTCCGGCATGTTGAAAGACTAAAGTAAATGGGCTGACACTGATATCGGTCTCTTCATTGCGTAATAAATTGGGATCAGTATAAGGAATAATTAAACTTATGACCAAAATAGCAAAAATATAAAACAATAAAATTCGCCAAAATACTTGTCGCATCGCTTTGGGAATGTTCTTTTCAGGATCTCTGGATTCACCAGCAGCAATACCAATTAATTCCGTACCTTGAAATGAAAAACCAACCACCATGGCTACACCAATCATTGAGGCAAACCCGCCAACAAATGGGGCTTCTTCGATTTGCCAGTTTTGCCAACCAGCACTTTCACCACCTCGCAAAATACCAATAATCATTAACAATCCAACCGCAATAAAAATGACCACTGTCACCACTTTTATCAATGAAAACCAGAATTCTGCTTCGCCAAAACCTTTAACAGAAATATAGTTTAAGCCGAAAATAATAGTTAAGAATAACAAACTCCATAACCAACTATAGTTGCCAGCATCAAACCAATATGAAATCACCAATTGTGCTGCGACCAAATCTACAGCAACCGTAATTGCCCAGTTGTACCAATAGTTCCAACCGATAGCAAAACCAAACGCTTCATCAACATAACGAGCGCCATAAGTTGCAAATGTTCCTGAAACAGGTAAATAAGCTGCAAGCTCACCAAGGCTAGTCATCAAAAAGTAAACCATAATACCAATTATGGCATAAGAGAGTAATGCACCACCAGGACCTGCTTGAGCAACCGTTGCTCCTGATGCTACAAATAAGCCAGTACCAATTGAACCGCCAATAGCAATCATGGTTAAATGGCGTGCTTTTAAATCGCGTTTTAATTTATTTTTCATAGCTATATTCTTCTTTTGGAAAGAGAGTAAGTTTAATGGAGTACCTATCAGTCACTTACTCCACATTAACTGTTAGAACAAGTGAATGAAAATTTGAATAATAAAATGCGTTGAAGTGTATCAAAAAAAAAACTGTGCGAGATAAATAATTCTAATAATACCGCGCGTTTGTTAAATATATGCAATACTTAGGCGCTAGTTAGCTGTTCTAATTGAGTTAAATAATTTAAAGCTTGCTGGCGAGTATCGCCACACATGTCATGGCAGGGTTTTAATCGATTACATACTAATGGCCTGGATGAATGCCCAAATAGTCGACATTGAAAGTTGGAATTTAAATGAACACAAGCAATCCCGGCAGGTTTGCCATTAGGCATATCAGGAATTGCCGATGAAATTGAAGGAGCAATACAACAGGCACCACAATTAGCTCGGCATTGAAACGATTCTGTCATCTATTTTCCTTAAATTTGAATAGTTTTCGATAAATTAGTGGTGACAATAGCAAGTTAGCGCTAAAATAGCGAGTTAATTTTTAACTCTGTATTAATAATCAAAAAGTAAGAATATTATGGCTAAAGCAAATGAAATCAAACGTGGTGATGCAGTCACCTATAATGGCAAATTATTGCTAGTTAAAGATATTGACGTCCAAAGCCCTAGTGCTCGTGGCGCAAGTACCCTTTATAAAATGCGTTTTACTGATGTTAAAACTGGCGGTAAAGTTGAAGAACGCTTTAAAGGTGATGACATTATTGAAACCATTGAATTGTTCCGTCGTCCTGTCAGCTTTTCTTACATTGATGGTGATGAATATGTATTTATGGATAATGAAGATTACACCCCATTTATCTTTAAAAAAGAACAAATCGCCGACGAACTCCTGTTTATTCCTGAAGGGGGAATGGATGGGATTCAAGTTTTAATGGCTGATGGTGAAGTCATCGCTTTAGAACTTCCACAAACGGTTGATCTTGAAATTGTGGAAACCTCACCAAGTATTAAAGGTGCCTCGGCCAGTGCTCGTACCAAACCGGCAACCTTATCAACTGGCTTGGTGATCCAAGTTCCTGAATATATCGATAATAACGAAAAAGTTAAAATTCATATTGCTGAACGCCGCTATATGGGCCGTAGTGAGTAACCAATTAATTACTGATGAATAATTATAATCAAAATAAATTACATAAACGTTTGCGTCGCCTTACTGGCGAAGCAATCGCTGATTTCAATATGATTGAAGAAGGCGATCGGATTATGGTGTGCTTGTCAGGCGGTAAAGACAGCTATACGCTGCTGGATATACTGATGAACTTAAAAATGAGTGCACCCGTTAATTTTGAGCTCATTGCCGTTAATTTAGATCAAAAACAACCGGGCTTCCCTGAACATGTGTTACCTGAGTATTTAAATTCGCTTGGCATTGAGTATAAAATTGTGCAAGAAAATACCTACGGTATTGTTAAAGAAAAGATCCCGGAAGGCAAAACGACTTGTTCACTTTGTTCTCGCTTGCGTCGCGGGATCTTATACCGCACCGCAACTGAACTTGGCGCCACCAAAATTGCGTTAGGACATCACCGTGATGATATTTTAGAAACCTTATTTTTAAATATGTTCTATGGTGGCAAACTCAAAGCCATGCCACCGAAACTGATGAACGATTCTGGCGAACATATCATTATCCGTCCACTTGCATATTGCAAAGAAAAAGACATAGCTAACTATGCCAAATTTAAACAGTTCCCTATCATTCCTTGTAATTTATGTGGTTCTCAACCTAACTTACAACGGCAAGTGATTAAAGAGATGTTAACAAGTTGGGATAAGAAATTCCCAGGGCGTATTGAAACTATGTTTCGTGCTACGCAAAACATCACTTTGTCTCATCTTTGTGATACCAATCTATATGATTTTAAAGGCATCAAAAAAGGGGATCTGGCTATTGATGGTGGTGATACGGCATTTGATTATGAACAATTTACTCCGATTGCCAGTTTTGATTCATCCGAACTGGAGGATCAAAATATGATTCTCTGGAAAGAAGCAACATAACTTGAATTCAAATACCAACTGTAAATCTTCCGTCGAATTAATCGACGGAAGATTTAATCACTAACTAATCGAATTATGATTATTTATAGATAATTGATTATTTCACTAGCTCAGTTTCTGAAACTTTTTTGACAAAAAGTTTCAGGTGTGCTATACGTTTCAGTATAAAAATTTACCTACATTCAACATCTAAGTGCGAATCCAGTCAGTAAAAGGCTTCATAAGGTGTTTTATACTTAAGCCGTTTTCGTGGGCGATGATTTAATCATGCCATAACCATTTAGACCAACTTTGATTAACAATTTGTTGTTCCTGATTAAAAAGAGTTTTATCCACTGTGCTCGGTTGTAGTTGTAACGATAATTGGTGGATTTCATTACGCATATCTATATAGGCTTTAGTTAGTTGTTCTGCTTCCAGAGATGACATGATTTGATAATTAGCAGCAAGCTCTAAAATTCGTACATTATCGCTCCAAGTGGTCAGTTTTGGGTAGTTGTGGGCATAATTAAGCACCAAATATTGAGATAAAAATTCAATATCACCAATACCTCCCTCATCAATTTTTAAATTAAACAAATTGGTATCAGTCGTACCTAAATGCGCTCTCATTTTTTCACGCATTTCGCGTACTTCTGATTTTAACGTGTTCTCATCACGCTCTTTGCAAAGCACATTATGACGAATTTGATTAAAACGTTTGATTAACTCAGATTCACCATAGATTGCGCGCGCTCGAACTAAGGCTTGATGTTCCCAAGTCCATGCTTCATGCATTTGATAGTCATCAAAGGCATCTAGGCTACACGCAAGCAAACCCGCATCCCCTTGTGGACGTAATCTTAAATCAACTTCATAAAGCACACCAAAACTGGTCCGCACATTAAACAGATGGGTGATACGTTGCACTAAGCGTAGGTAAAATTGACGGCTATCTATCTGCTTATTACCATTAGTAACACTAGTAGCTGGGCAATCATGTAAAAATACTAAATCTAAATCAGAATTATAGCCTAACTCCCATCCACCTAATTTACCATAAGCAACCACGACTATGCCTTTTTGTCCATCGGCTAAATGTTCTGGTCGTCCATAACGCTCAACCATTTGATTCCAGGCCATTTGTACCACAAAGTCCAATAATGACTCAGCCACAAAAGTAAGGTGATCACTAACTTTCATAGTGGTTAACACATGCTCAACATCAGCTGCCGCTATATGTAATAATTGCATTTGTTTAAACTGACGTAAGGCTTCAAGTTGTTGTTCTTCATCATCAATTTGAATACGTAACAAGTATTGATAAAGTTCACTTTTATAGGCATCCGGAGGAGTGGTTTGATAAAGTGAGTTAATATCAATTAACTCATCAAGTAAGATTGGATAATGAGTAAGTTGGTTACTAATCATAGGGGAGGCACTACATAAACGAATCAATTGCTTTAATGCGGTTGGGTATTCAAGTAACAATTCTAGATAGGTAGTACGACTAACAATATTAACTAACAAAGGTAAAATACGTGATAGGATAGTTAATACTTGCTTTTCATCACCAATAACAGCCAATAACCGAGGCATTAACTGATCAAGGATTTCACGCCCACGTACGCCTATTGTGCGTTTACTAATATCATTACGGAATTGTACTAACATTTGACATAATTGATTGGCATCATCATCAGAGAAAGCCGTTAATACCGTTTTGACATCACTAGATTGAAGATCGGGTACCCAAAGATCAGCAAATTTATCATCATATTGTCCATGATTTGCTGATGAATCTGATTCATCATCACCAATAAGTTCATTAAATATTAAACGATTAACCTGCATTCTAGCTAGTAATTCGTTGCTGAAATCAAACCAACTATCAAATCCCATACCCTTAGCTAAACGACTCTGATCTAACTCGTTTTCGGGTAAGGTTTGCGTTTGTTGATCGTCAATAGCTTGTAGTAAATTTTCACAGCGACGCAAAAACAGATAATTATCACGTAACGATTGTACTTCATTAGAGTTAAGTAATGCCTCTTGCTCAATGATATTTAATGCAGCTAATAATGAACGTGTTTGTAAGCCAGCGACTCGCCCACCACGAATGAGCTGAAAAAACTGTACGATAAATTCAATTTCACGAATACCACCAGCACCAAGTTTTATATTATTTTTTAATCCGCGACGACGCACTTCACGTTCAATCATACTTTTCATATTTCGTAATGATTGCAATACACTAAAATCAATATAACGGCGATAAATAAATGGATTTAACAATTGATAAAGCTCTTGAGTATACTCATTTTGCTGACAACCAAGCACTTTGGCTTTTACCATCGCATATCGTTCCCAATCGCGCCCTTGCTCTTGGTAGTAATCTTCCATTGCCAAAAAACTTATTACCAAAGGTCCACCGTCACCTAAAGGTCGCAGACGCATATCAACACGGTAAACAAAGCCATCTTCAGTGATCTGATCGAGAACTTTAATAACTCGTTGGCCTAAACGCGTAAAAAAAACGGCATTATCAAGCTCTTTTCTACCACCTTTGGTTTGTCCATGTTCAGGATAAGTGAAAATTAGATCAATGTCCGAGGAAAAATTAAGTTCACCACCACCTAATTTCCCCATACCTAAAACCAGTAACGGTTGCACTTTGCCATGGGCATTACACGGTGTTCCCCAATCTTGGCAGCTTAACTTATACAGCCAATCACGGGTGGTGACAATAATCACTTCCGCCAATTCACTGAGTTGCAGTAATATTTGTTCATCATTGCTTGTTCGAGTTAATTGTGACCATTCAAGACGAGTAAGCAACCAACGTCGGAATTGCCTTAACACTTTCATTAAAGTAATTTCATCAGTAACAGAGGTAAGCTTTTCATTTAACCATGTTTGATAATATTGCCGTTCATCGGCTTGTGGCGGATTTTGTATTATGTCAGAAAGCCAAGTAGGGAAACGGTAAAAAGAGTCAACTAAAAAATCACTTTGTACTAAGATAGCAAGATGTGTTTGCACATGGGTCGAATCACATTGAGATAATTGCACAATCACTTTTTGTTTTTGCTGTTCTAGCTGGCGATTAACGGGTTGTTTGGATCCTGACATACACAAACTCACTTAGAAATCACTTTCATTAAATAAAAATCATCAAAATAGTATTATTTATTATAAATGACATTTATTTTTCATATAGCGTTTTTATGCATTAATTTTTATTTAACACATTAATCTTGTTACAAAAATAGAGAAATGCTATGCTTGATTTAAGTTAGTTTATGTCGTATATTTTTATTTTTTAGGATAGTCATGCAATTTGTTCAAACATTTAATCGTTATTTAATGATCGTTATACGTTCTCTGTTTGCGCTTGTAATCATCCTTTTTTCATTACCCATCACTTTTGCCAATATGCCAACAAAATCTAACTTTACGTCTAATTATGGCTATCAGATCAATGAAAATAATGAAATTATTTTTGTTCCAATGCAAAGTTTTTTTGATATTTATAAAGTTGATGCAGATATAAACAGTATTAAATTTAATTCCGAAAATGAAGATATATCTTGGCCTTGGAGTATTGCAATTGACAAAGATCATGTTTTTTATAAAGGAAGCAAATTACCTCTCGTTGATCCTAATAGTGTCGAGTTTATTGTTTCTAATATATTTAAAGATAAAAATCATGTTTATTGGCTAGGGAGTTCTTTATTAAAGTGTTTTGATGATTTCGATCCGGCAACCTTTCAACTAGTTGGCGATAATAGCTATCTTAGACAATACAGTAAAGATAAAAATGGCGTTTATTTACTAAATCAAAAACTAAATGGAATCAGTTCAGAAGGTTTTGAAATCCTTGATTCTCAGAGTTATCAATTATATATAAGAGACAAAAATGGGATTTATATTGACAACAGAATTAAACTTAAAGAAATTGTCGATCCGCAATCTTTTACCTTAATTGATTTTCACTATTCTTTTGACAAATATTATCTTTATTATCACTTAAGAAAAATTGAAGGAATCGCTGATCCGCAATCTTTCACAACCATTAATAAGCACTATGCTAAAGATAAATACAATCTTTATTATCAGCATAAAAAAGTCGAAGGAATCGCTGATCCACAATCCTTTACCTTTATCAATAATAACTATTCCAAAGATAAATATAATCTTTATTATCAACATAAAAAAATTGAAGCAACCACTGATCCGCAATCATTTACCGCAATTGATGTGAGATATGCTAAAGATAAATATCACGTTTATTATCGTAACAAAATCATTGAAGGGGCTGATCCCAACACGTTTAATAGAAATAGGTACGCGACCAATAATGGCTATTATCTTGTTTATGAGGATAAGAATTTTGAATATTGCCATGGTATAAAAATTTCAGCGTCAGAAAGTGAATCTCAATTATGTAATGAAGAATTCGAAGACGAAGGGGATGACTTAAAATACACAATACGTAACAACTTCGTTTATTACCAAAATGAAAAATTAGATCAGATTGATTTAAATTCTCTCTCTTTTTTGGGGGATAGTTATGCAAAAGATAAAAATGCAGCCTACTATGAAGGTAGACCAATTGCTGAGGAGGTAGATCTTGACACTTTTATGCGGATGGTTGCTACGGTAGATTATGCTCAAGATAAGATGCATATCTACTATAAAGGCAAACTAATCGAAGGGGTAGATTATGCGACGTTTGAACTTGATCGATCTAATCTGCTTTACAGCAAAGATAAAAATAGTGTTTATTATCGAGGTCAAAAAATAGTAGGCGCTAACCCCGTAACATTTAAACCTATTAATGATTTTTATGCTATAGATGACAAATTTGCCTATTATAAAAATCAAATCATACTTAACGCTAATCCAAAAGAGCTAAAGACTATTTTTAACGATGATGAAACAGCCTATGATGACCGATTTCAATACACAGCAGGCAAAATTACTTCAGTCATTGATATAACGCAATCCCCAATAAAAACCACCGATTACCCACTACCTCGCCCTATCTCGTTGATACATACCCTTCCGGAATAAATACTAAGTGATTCGGTTATTTATCATTAATCAGCTATTGTCGAGCTTAACTTGTTGTAGCCGTTAATGAGATAGTGTCTCTTTGTTACCAAAAATTAGGTAATTGATAATAAATATAAATGAAAAAATTAATTTTACACATTCAAGCACGAAATTGTTTCTGTTGCAGATTTACTTTGATAAATAATAAAAAAATCCAGTAATTAATCAGCATTACTGGGTAAAATGAAATCAAATAAACTATAACATAGCACAATCAAAAAAGTGGATTTTAAAAATAACAACTTCATTTATTTTTATTAAAAGTAATCTAATTAATCAATTAGCTAGCTGCTCGATTAGCAATAATTTTAATTTGGTATTAATTTCACTGTAAGCAAACTCTGCTACTGAATTAATTGATAATAAAACCTTTTGCCATTGAGAAAGTTCGGGTTCTAGTGCAATATATTTAGCGAATAAAACTTGATTCACTTGGTTCAATATCTGTTGATAAAAAACTAAGTCATCTGTTTCTAATGCATACTCTTCGTTTTGTTGCCAAAACTGTAATAATAGCCATAAGTTATGCTCAATTGTAGAATCAAAAGCGCATTTTGATAGTGGGTAATTTTGTAACAGTCGATAACCTCTTGAGGCTTTACTTTGTGAAAATAGATGTAAATGAAAACGGCTTAATTCACTAGCAAAATTAAGCAGATCTTGTTTATTACCTTGTTTAATTTCTAACTCAACTTCTAAAATAGGTTTGGATTGATGATTTGATATAATTTCGCCTTGATCTAATGCCACTTCAATTTCACTATTAGCAAACGCAACTAACCAAGTTTGGCGTTTAAAATTAGTGGTAAATAATGGTTTAAGATCTTGTTGTAACTGCTCTATATCACAGTTTGCCGGCAATGCCTGACGGGGTAAAACCGTTAAATCAGGCTTAGAACTAGTTAAAGCCATATTAAATTCAGCCCGCTCATGTAAACCAGCGATTGCTTTACCATCACTTTTCAAGGTAAGCTCAAAATGCATATCCCGATCATCTTCACTACCTCTTACTCGTAAACCACAACCATGGTTACGCAGAAAATAGTCAGGAGTATCATAATAAGTGTTGGTGAGTTTTAATTGGCTACAAACTCGCTTTTTAGTAGATAGCGTAGAAAATTCAATTTCATCACTGCTAGTCCATTGATTTAAAAATAGCTGCAAATTAGCGATATCTTGTTGCTTGATTTCAAACTTTAATTCGATTTCGTTACTCATTAATCTGTTTTCTATTCGTTATTTTGCTATATCATATACTGATTAATAGCAGAAATACACTTAATCAATGAGTAACTGAAAAACTCTGTTTTTGTAGCGTATAAAGCTTGGCAAACAAACCATTATTGGCCATTAATTGCTGATAATTACCTTGTTCAACAATAGTTCCATTATCCAATACAATAATCTGATCTGCCGCTATAATCGTTTTTAGTCGGTGAGCAATCACAATAACAGTTCGATCTTTGACTAATTCAGCTATTGCTTGTTGAATATATACTTCATTTTCCGGATCAAGTGAAGCTGTCGCTTCATCCAATAGAACGATTGGCGCATTTTTTAATAAAGCCCGAGCGATGGAAATTCGTTGCCTTTCGCCTCCGGACAATTTACTGCCATTTTCACCAATTAAAGTATCCCAACCATCTGGTAAGCGTGCGATCAATTCATCACAGCGAGCTTTCTTCGCGGCCAATTTCACTTCTTCATCTGTGGCATCATAACGACCAATACGAATATTATTTAGAATGGTATCATCAAACAAAACCACATTTTGAAAGACAAAGGACATCGAACGCATCAAAGCTTCAGGATCAATTTGTTTAATGTTATTACTACCAATAGTAATTTTTCCACTATTCACATCCCAAAATCGTGCAATCAATTGTAATAAGGTACTTTTACCACTACCGGAAGGCCCAACCAGTGCGGTCATCTTATCTGGTGGAATAACACAACTTAAATCCGTTATTACGGGTGTTTGATTATAAGCAAAATTGATGTGATCAATATTTATGGTCAAATCATCAAAAACAATATCATCACGCCCTTCCATAATAGGTTCTGTTTTTAGATTTTTCATTCGCGTAATTGACACTAGCATATAAAATAATTCAGGTAGCAGGGTTAATACCGAAATTAAAGGACCATAAATTCGTGAGCTAACAATGACAAAAGCTAAAAAGGCAATTGGATCTAGGCTTTCTGCAATCATTAACTTTGCGCCAACTAACACAACAATACCTAAACCAACTTGTAATACCATGACTGAAAGTGTAACAAATATACCCCCAATACCTTCAAACTTAATGGCTGCCCACATCATGTTTTTTAGTGATTTATCTAATGCTTTAAATTTTTCACCACTAAGCCCAAATGCTTTGACAATTTTTATACCATCTAAATACTCTTGAACTTGATCCGAAACGGCTAATTTAGCTTGTACATGTTTTTCTGCCCAATGTTTCTCAATTTTTTTGCCAACAATCACAATTAACAATGCTAAAGGTAATGTACAAAAGATAGCACCAGCCATTCGCCAATCAATTATCGCCATTAATGCACAAGTGATTAGGCTACTACAAGAATAGCCAATTATTTGTGGTACTACATGACTCATCATGTTTTCAATGGTGGTGCAATCGCCCATAATATTTGCGGTTAACTCTGATAAATCTTTGCGATTAAAAAAACTAAGAGGTAATTTACGAATACGTTCAGCCACATCAATACGAATGTTAGCCGCCTCCTTATAAGCACTTTCATAGGTTTTTTTGTATTCTCGTTTGTAGCATATTAAAAAAATCCAAGCGGCCAGCAATCCCAATCCAGCCATTGCCCATAAATAACCTCGATTTAATGCTAAATCACTTGTTAATGGGGTGATAAGTATCACGATAATTTGTATTAAAATCACAAAAGGCAACATTAAAGTAAGATTCGAAATAATGCAGGCAAGAATTGCCTGGTTAAGATTGTTACTGCCAGTTTCTGAAAGCATAAGTAAACGTTTAAACATGGGACACCCCACTTGAATGAGTAACATCATTGGCCTCAGTTGTCAAAGCGTTATTAGATTGATTCATCTGCCAATCTAAAGTTTGCTGATAATATTGCCACATTCGATAATAATACCCGTTATGGTTAATAAGCTGTTGATGCACGCCTTTTTCAACAACCGTTCCCTTATCTAATACGATAATTTGGTTAGCATCTTTTATGGTTGATAAACGATGGGCGATCATAATGACAGTTTTATTTTTGATTAATGCTTTTAATGCCAATTGAATTTGATATTCATTTTCCGGATCAGCAAATGAAGTTGCTTCATCAAGAACCAAAATTGGCGAATTTTTTAAGATCGCACGGGCGATGGCTAAACGCTGCATTTCACCGCCAGACAGGTGTAAACCTTGTGAACCAATAATTGAATCATACCCATTAGGTAATGCTTGAATAAAATCATGGCATTGTGCTGCTTTAGCGGCAGCAATTACCTCATCAAGTGTAGCATCGGCTTTGCCAATTTTAATGTTATCTAAAATTGTTTGTTTAAACATAAATACGTCTTGAAAAACAAAGCTAACTAAAGACAGTAAATAATCACTATTCATTTGTCTTATATCCACACCACCAATACGAATTTGACCATGGTTAGGGTCAAAAAAACGTGGGATCAGTAATGATACGGTACTTTTGCCACTACCGGATAAACCTACTAATGCTGTAATAGCGCCTTGTTTAGCTGTAAATGAGATATGGCTAATGGCATTTTTTGCTTGGTGGTTATTACTATCTGTATTGGTCTGACTGTGCTGGTTAATTGGCAAAGTGGTTGTGGTTGACTCTTGTTGATACGAAAAGCTAACATCATCAAAGCAAATATCATAATTGTCAGTGATTAAACCGGTTTTCGGTTCTACCAAGCATGGCGTATTTAACACTTTATCCATATTTTTAACGCTTTCAGCTGTTTGTTGAAGGCCTCTGGTTACATACATCAATTTTAAAAAAGGTACAGGTAATGCTACAGAAAAAATAAGATAAAAAATGGCTGCTAACACAAAATTGGCATAATTATCTACATTTCCTGATATTAAAATAATTACCGGAACAATAAATAGATAAATATTGTTTAATATCAATAAAAAACATGCCATATGATTTTTAAAACAATAGGTAAATTTTAGGCAGTATACTTGATAGGCTTTAATGGCATCATAAAAACGTTTAAATGAAAAAAAGGTCTGATTGAAGGCTTTTACAACAGTAATACCACGAATATATTCTACCGAAGCATTACTCATAGCAACTAAGCGTATTTGATACTCTTGCATATTGGATTTTATTTCTTTACGGTGATAACCACTAATCAAGACCACATAAGCCAGAATAACTGGAACTAATGTTGCCAAGCCCAGTCGCCAGTCAAAAATACTCAAAATAACCAAAATTGCCACAGGTGCTACAAACGATCCCACAATATCGGGTAGCTGGTGAGCAATAAATTTTTCAATTTTTTCAATATCATCATCGACAATCTTGCGTAACTCCCCTGTCGCATGATTGTTATGGAAGCCTAGCGGTAAATGTGAAATATAACGCACAAAATCATATTTAAGTCGATAAAGGGTTTTAAATGCCGCAATATGGGAAAAACATAAAGCAATAAAATCAAATAACACCGCTGATGCTGTAGCGATAAACGCTAACCAACCATAATTAATCACTAATTCAACATTCAATGGCGTATGATTACTTATACTTACAATTAGTTCATACACAATAAAATAAACAGCAATAAAGGGCAAAAAAGTCGCGATGGTACTCAAAATAGAAAAAAAACAGGAGAATATTATTAATATTTTATAAGTAAATGCTAACTCCCAGAGGCGGGAAACAGCTGTTTGATTGCGTGATTCCATATGATAACCACTCACAAATAGAAATAATTATCATTATTGATAAAGTAAAATAAAATAACAATGCTTTTTATATCCAAATTGATATGTTATAACTATTGCTTTAATAGTTATTATTGTTTATTTTAATATTAGTTTTTCAGGCTTTACCTGATAACAAGAATATGATTGATTCCATTATAAAAAAGCAATCCATGGAAAGAATTACTTTTTTACTATGATCTGATTATTTTACAATATGGAAAGGATTTGTTGGTTTTGTTGTAGTATTTTCTGTAGGTGAAGCTGATATTTCAGTTTGTGTTTGATGATATTGCGGTTCGTCTTCAAAACCAATTCCAACATTATTTTCACGCGCATAAATTGCTTCAATCGCAGCCATTGGCACAACAATATGTTGTGGTATCCCAGAAAATCTCGCATTGAATTCAATTTGCTCATTGGAAACCGAAAATTGACCGACCGAATGTGGTGCAATATTTAATACGATCTGATTATTTTGCACAAATTCTTGTGGAACTAATACACCATATACCGAAGCATTAACGACAATATATGGGGTTAATTCATTATCTACAATCCAATCATAAAACGCCCTAAATAGATAAGGGCGACGTGGCGTCATTTGGTTAGCATTCATAATGCACTGCCTTTTCTAATCAATATTGTAAATTTAATAAAATCAATGATTTTATACTCTTAGCTTTTTCTCATCTTCGGTTAAGGAATTAATAAAAGCCGGACGTTCAAAAATACGTGCCATATATGTAAGGTAATTTTTTTCCGCTACTTTTGGCAATTCAATGCCAAGTATAGGTAAACGCCAAAGTAATGGTGCTAAATAACAGTCACATAATGTAAAATCATCACTCATAAAATAGTCTTTTTCTTTAAATATTATTGAAATAGAGACTAAGTCATCGAGCAAATTTTTTCTTGCTTCTTTTGCTGCTTCACTACTTGGATCAGCAATAATTGTTTCATAGGCGCTGTACCATTCTTTTTTCATACGATACATCGTTAAACGGGAGTTAGCTCGTACAATTGGATAAACAGGCATTAATGGCGGATGAGGAAAGCGTTCATCAAGGTATTCTAGAGCAATGTGAGGCTCATATAATGTAAGATCGCGATCGATTAACGTTGGAATTGAACCATAAGGATTGAGATCCAATAATTCTTGAGGTAAATTATCTGCCGTTACAAACTCAATCTCAGCAGTTACCCCTTTCTCTGCCAACACCAAACGAATCTGATGGCCGTAAATATCTGTTGTATCACAAAATAATGTCATTACAGAACGTTTATTAACAGCAACAACCATGTTCACTCCAATTACGTAAAATAAAAAATAAGTTTACAGGTATTATATTCTAACAAATTGGATAACAAATTTGTTAAAAAAAATGATTTTTCTTCTTATCTTTCTTTAATAATGATATTTTTACAAGATGTTTGAGAATAAACCTACGTTTTAGTACAATATTAACGAATAAATTATATTCATTTATTGTTAAATTAACGTCATGTAAGCAATATTCTGAGGTTTTTTGCATAAAAATCATGTTTTATAATTTTTTTGCACCTACCTGCTATTAAAGCAAAAAAACCCAGTATGGACTGGGTTTTGAAACAATTTTGTAATGTTCTCGTGATGTTGCAATTAACGTTTACTGAATTGTGGACGACGACGTGCTTTGCGTAGACCCACTTTTTTACGTTCAACTTGACGTGCATCACGGGTAACAAAGCCTGCTTGACGTAATGAAGAACGCAACGTTTCATCATACTCCATTAATGCACGCGTAATACCATGGCGAATTGCACCAGCTTGACCTGAAATTCCACCACCTTTAACTGTGATATAAAGATCAAGTTTGTTAGTCATTTCAACTAACTCTAATGGTTGCATTACAACCATACGAGCAGTATCACGACCAAAGTATTGCTCTAATGAACGTTTATTAATAACGATATTGCCACTACCAGGTTTGATAAATACACGAGCAGCAGAACTTTTGCGGCGACCTGTACCGTAATATTGATTATCAGCCATCTTCTATCCCCTTAAATATCTAATACTTGCGGTTGTTGTGCCGCATGATTGTGCTCACTACCAGCATAAACTTTTAGTTTACGGTACATTGCACGACCAAGAGGACCTTTCGGTAACATGCCTTTTACAGCAATCTCAATGACTTGTTCAGGATGACGTTCAATCATTTCTTTAAAAGTCGCTTCTTTAAGTCCACCGATGTAACCAGTATGACGATAGTAGATCTTATCAGTGCGTTTTTTGCCTGTTACCGCAACTTTTTCTGCATTGATAACAATAATATAGTCACCGGTATCAACATGTGGTGTATATTCGGCTTTGTGTTTACCACGCAAACGGCTTGCGATTTCAGTAGCTAAACGACCTAGCGTTTTACCTGCTGCATCGACAACATACCAGTCGCGTTTAACTGTTTCTGGTTTAGCTGAAAAAGTACTCATTTGTAATTATCCAAAATTTAATTAATCTCACGTTAATAAATCATTTGATTTATTTACACTTTTTGATTGCTAATATTAAAATAACTCACCCCTTCGAATGATTAAATTAATCCAGACAATCGAAAACAGCATTGGGAAAAAACACTGTTGTAACGTGGGTGGCAATATTATACAGAAATATAATAAAAGTGCTACAAGTTAAAATAAAAAATCATGGCGAGATAAAACACTTGCTGATAAACTCTTAAACTAAGTTTCAATTACTAATAAATTTTATATGAATAATATAATCCAACTTACTGATAAAGATTATATCAGCAAAGGCTTACACCGAAAATGTTATCATCACCCAGATGATGCTAATAAATGTATCAAAGTTAATTATAATGAAGGGGCTGATGAAGAAACCAATCGTGAGATTGCTTATTATAAGCATCTAATTAAGCGTAATATTAGCTGGAATGCACTGGCTAGGTATTATGGTTCAGTAACAACTAATTTTGGTGAAGGTCAAGTTTTTGAGCTAATTCGTGATTATAACGGTAAAACCGCATCCTCACTTGAAAAGTATCTTGCTGATGAACAACTAACCGAACAATATTATGTTGCGTTAGTTAAATCATTAAAAGAGTTAAAATCAGCCTTGCTTAAAGATCGCATTATTACTATGACAATCAAGAGTAAAAATATCCTATTTCAACATTTAACACCCGAACAAAATCGACTAATTATTATCGACAATATTGGTAATTCAACATTTATTCCTATTGCTAATTACATTTCATTTTTCGCTACTGCCAAAATTGAACGTACTTGGCAACGCTTTTTAACCTCACTTATTCGAGAAAACCAGCATAACTCATTAATCACGCGTTTAATTAATGAAGTGAGTCAGTAAGTCTTAACTGGGCAATCGCACCTTTGACATTATCTTGTCTATTTTTAAGGGTAAACATACCTTGATGTAATTTAGCAATGCGATTGACAATACTTAAACCAAGCCCTATTCCATTATGTTTACGATCCATACGGAAAAAGGCTTGGGTCAATTTGTCACTTTTCGTTTCATCAATTCCATTACCTTCATCTTCAATAGCAATCAGCGTATCTTTATTATCTTTATAGCAACTAATGGTAATTGTTGTATGTTTTGGACTATATCGATGAGCATTTTCTACCAAATTACGTACCAATAATCGAATCAATGTTTTATCACCATTAAAAAGAACTTCATTATTAACAAGATTCCATTTAATGATCTGATTTTTGGGAGCAGTTAATTCGGTTAATTCATCAACTAAAGGGAGCATGATGTCATTATGAAAATTGATTTGTTGGTATTGCCCGACTGTAAATTTTTGGCTTGCACGCGCTAACATCAGTAATTGTTCAACCGTATTAACTAATCGATCGATACGTTCAATTAATTCACAACAATCAATATTATTTTTAGTTTCTAATAATTCAAGATGTAATCGAATACCCGCTAAAGGTGTTCTCATTTCATGTGCCACATCGGCAGTAAACAAACGTTCTTGAGATAAGGTATTGCTTAACCTTGCAAATAGGTTATTTAGTCCAGTAGTAATTGATTTAATCTCACGCATATTACTAATTGGTTGGATAGGATTGAGATTATCTTCTGTTCGCTTATTCAGATCTTGTTCAAGAATTTCAAGCGGTTTAGTGATCCATTTAATAGCTTTATAAGCTAAAAATAAAGTTACTAGCATCATTGAAAAAGCTGAACAAAATAATGCAAAAATTGCTTCAAGTTCTTCATGCTCAACAACTTCATCTATTTTATTTTGACTTAAAGTTAGATTCACTAACACATCAATTTGTTCTTTACTTTCATGCCATAGCCAAAATACAGTAATAATCTGACAAATTAGCATAATAGAACCTAACGTAAAAAAAAGATTCCAACGAATACTTTGTCGAATTTGACTTATAGAATTTGCCAACATAACGTAATCATCTTGCTCAAATTTTATTACATCAACTCTTTACATTAAGTTGATAACCATATCCACGAACAGTGCGAATTAAATCTTTTCCCAGTTTATTACGTAAGCCATGAATATACACTTCAAGCACATTGGAACTCGGATCACTTTGCCAATCATAAAGATCATTTTGCAGTAAATCTCGATGCACTTTTTCACCAGCTTTTAACATCAAACGTGATAATAAAATAAACTCTTTGGGGGTTACAATTACTTCTATATTATTTAAAATCACCTTTTGCTGTTTAATATCAATGGTAATTGGACCACAACTAATCACGTTATCAGCAGTGCCTTGATTACGACGAATTAATGCTCTTATTCTGGCTAATAATTCTGATAAGGCAAATGGTTTAATTAAATAATCATCCGCGCCAAGATCCAATCCCTCAACTCTATCTTCTATGGTATCGCGCGCAGTTAGGATTAAAACCGGTGTTTCAATTTGGTTTTTCCGCCAGCGAGTGAGGAGTTCTAATCCATCACAATCAGGTAAACCTAAATCTAAAATAATTAAACTAAATTGCCCAAATTGTAGGTATTGTTCTGCCTGCTTACCATTTGATGCGACTTCACAAACATAACCATTTGAAGTTATGCCATTATAAAGTCCCTTTTGTAACAAACTATCGTCCTCGACAATCAGTATTTTCATTATCAATTATCCTGTTTATGGATTAATTTTAAAAAACACCCGAAATAGCAGTTGATTTATTATACACTTTAACGAGTCTATCAAAATACTCGGTAATAATTTATTATTAAGCAATAAGCCCAATTAATTTACAGGATATTTTTGAATTATTACGTATTGAGCTATATCTTTATTTTAAAACAAACTATTCGGTCAAAAGTCTGTTTGTCACCAACATTATATTAATTTAATATGAGTTACAGTTAACTAACCTATCAAATTAAGAATCTATGCTATTTTTTTTATGAGATAATAATCGTTTTATTATCGGGTGTATTAAAAACCAAAATTTTTTAATTATATATACCGAAACCATACTCACCAAAAAGCCAACAGCTATATCTAACGGCCAATGGATACCTAAATAAATACGGCTCCAACTTACTAACACTGCCACCAAGACTAATAAAAAAACAAGTTTCTTAAAGCAACGAGCATAATTTAAACAAACGGTTAAACAAATTGTCCATACAAACACTGCATGTTGACTTGGCAATGAACTGGTTTGATCATGTAACAAATAATTGGTACCAATATTTACCGCAAAAGGACGAGGTGAATAGAATAAATGACGAATAATAAAAGTGATCAACAATGCCAGCCCCAAACTCAATATCATCTTGATGACTAATAACCGATAAGATGATTTAAAAAAACAATAGATCGTCATAACCACTATTGGCAGATACATCAAATAATTAGCGCAAAAAATAGCGAAATAAATAAATAGTTTGGATGCTTGATCGGAAGCATTAATAAGTAGAAAGAGTTGAGTATTCATACCATTTAATATTAAAACCAATTAAATCGACAATAACTACAACATAATCTACAGAATTAACCTTAAAAGAACCTTAAAACAAAAGATAAATTAACAAGACTTTAAAGGCATTTAAGCAAATAAAAAAGGATTCAATTCAACTAATTATGCAGCGGTAAGCTGCTTTTGATTATTGAAGTAGAACTCAGTATTTATTTAAACCGCTTATGCAGCGGTGAACCCCCTCAACACCTAAAATAAACCGTACCCAGCTTTCTAAACCGCTTATGCAGCGGTGAACACAACCTACTAATGAAAATCAACCTTTATCATTTTCTAAACCGCTTATGCAGCGGTGAACAAAATGCATTTAAACGAGCAATTGAGCGAACCTTTCTAAACCGCTTATGCAGCGGTGAACATGATTTATAGCGTCCTAATCCATATTTATTGTTTCTAAACCGCTTATGCAGCGGTGAACTTAATGGGCGCGCTGTATCCAATAAAAACCACTTTCTAAACCGCTTATGCAGCGGTGAACCAGATATTAACCAATAAATGCGGTATTAATGCTTTCTAAACCGCTTATGCAGCGGTGAACTCGTTATTAAAATCACCACATTTAAACCGAACTTTCTAAACCGCTTATGCAGCGGTGAACTTAGCATGCACAGCGTGATATTTTGACGGCGCTTTCTAAACCGCTTATGCAGCGGTGAACGGTTGGAATCCATGTTAAAGGGCGGCGCGTTATTTCTAAACCGCTTATGCAGCGGTGAACTGCTATTATTTTAATTAACTTGTCGGCTAATTTTTCTAAACCGCTTATGCAGCGGTGAACGCGTCGGTGGTTTTTCCTTTTTTAGTGCTACTTTTCTAAACCGCTTATGCAGCGGTGAACACATGGTTGCTCTGACTCTGGAGGGGGCAGCCTTTCTAAACCGCTTATGCAGCGGTGAACTAGAATCGAACATACTATAAACCCTGTTTAATAAAAGACAAATAATAATTTTAGTGTTAAAAACCCTTTTTTTGGCATCATTTATAACCTATTGATTTTATGAAATTTTAAAATTGTTCAAAAAAAAAGGTTATTTAACTTTATACTAGACTAATTGCTATCAAATGAGGTGGGTTAGTATGTCAAATCGGGATGTTTGACGCGTTGATATTTTGTCTGGAATAAAGCGTTAATACTTAATGAAAGCGAAAGGTAGCCATGATGCGACCTTTTTGATGATAACATTATAAAACAGTGTGAAAATGTTTCAGGTACACCATGCGTTTTAGTATAAAATCCCTCAAAAGTTATATTAAAAAAATTGACTTACTTTACAAGTGCACCTCAGATTAAAAATTGCTTTGCAATGATGTTAATTTTCTAATCCCACTCGAAATAGTTTACTGCAAGACAGTATATGGTTTAACATTTTGATTATAAAACCTTTCAAAATCTAACCATAATTTTAAACACGTAGTAAGAGCGCAATACTAGATAAATAACCTAAACTCAATTAGCTTTTTATGACTTTTCTAACAAGTCCAATATCTGAACTTGTATTTTTTATTAATGTATATTCTAGCTCCAATTAATATAATGCGGTTATATGATATGAATCGGTACTTTAAATACTGCTTTACGTACTTTTTGTGATTGTTCAACCATACATAAAGCTTGGTGCGGCTCCCCAGGATAAAATGTGACAAAATCCCCAGTTTTTAAATGAATTTTATTGGTTAATTTAGGCGACTGTAAAATAAAAAGATCGGGTTTCTTTTCATAACAAGCTTCGTTAATAGCGTTTGTTAAACTATAACCAATAATTTCTTCACCGTTTAATATTAATTGAATATCTAAAAATTGTTTATGAAATTCAGTGTGTCTTTCGTTTTCAGGTGAGGTAAAAGAATCACTAATATTATAAAACCATTCTTCGCCTTCTTGTTGATAACGACCATCGGCTAAACTCTGTAGATTGGCTAATGTCATTTCAGGTCGAGACAAGATGTTATAAAGTGATTTGGGTAATGTTGCTAACTCCAATATGTTTATATTTCCTGCGATCATGTTTTATCTCCAACTTGCAATTTAACAAATAACATGGTTAATAAATGGAATGCCATCATCCTTGACGACATTCATTTTGATTATTTAGGCTTTTTTGACCCAATCTTCTTCAACCAGAACATATTTAATAGCCATTCTAAAATAGGTGTAGGCAATATGTAGCTTTCCATCTAAACCTTGCTTAATGCTTGGATAAGAAAATTCGCGGTTAAGTTGATCTTTAGAATTATTAGACATGCAATAACCATCCCCTTCATCTAAATTACGAATAAAAGGCCAAGATTTGCCATTGTCAGTTGAAATTGCTAAAGACATGGGGGCTCTAGGTGCTCCCCAAAAAGCATTTTTTTGTCCATCAATAATTGCCGCTTCTTTTTTATTGGCACTGGTTTCATCTTCAATTTCATCATAAAGTGAAACACGGCGTTCTTTGGCATCTTTAGCACTTGAATTATTAAAAACTAATGCAATATGTCCATTATCTAACACCGTAGCTTGAATAGACGAATTATTGTTTGGTAATGAAGTAGGATTAGGTTTACTCCATGTATTACCACCATCGGTTGATCTGCTTTCATAAATATAATCTGCCCAGCGACTACGGAAAAGTGCATATAAACTGCCATCTTTAAGCATCAAAATATTCATATGTACACAACCTAAGCTATCAGGGACATCTACATTTTTCCAGGTTACGCCTTTATCTTTAGATATCATGACACCACTGGTATCATAACTACCAACCCATTTTTCTCCCGGTTTAGCAATGCAATAAAATACTGGCAAAAGCCAATCACCATTAGGCATCACCGTGATTGGCTGGCGGATAAAAATACCTTTATTAGCATCTTGCAGTAAAGTTTGGATAGGTCCCCAAGTTTCACCAAAATCATTTGATTTACGGTAACGAACAATAGCAGTATCTTGATTACCAGAAATTTGAGCGGTATATAAGATCCAAAGTACATTATCAGGATCTAAAAAAAACAATGGATTTTGCTCCGATCGGGTTGAGTCTTCAGATAGTTTTATGGCTTTAGTCCAACTATTACTGCCTTTTTTTAACCTTGAATAATAAGCAGAAATATCAGCAATTCCTTCTTGGGTACCACCAAACCAAGTGCAAAGCATATCGCCATTAGGCAATTGTAATAAATTAGCTGCATGATTTTGGACACAATTGGTCGGTAAATAAGCATCAATACGCTGAGGATCACTACTATTTTTAGTCAGTTCTCCTGAACAATTTAGATTAGGTTCAGTCATTATATTATCTCCTTATTCAGACTTAGCTTTTGTTTTTACAAAAGGGCTAATCAATAATTTATCCAACAACATAATTAATGCAGGTGATAGTAAGGCAACATACATATTATTTATTCCCCATGGATCACCAAAGTAAAACCATAAAGAAGTGATAACTGCTGCACCGACTAGCGCTAAATTTGCTGCGCGCGTACTATTTAAAAATGGTAGATAGAATGCGATCATAGCAACAATGGTAATTGATAAGCGAATCGCTCTGGTAAAGAAAGATAATTTTAGTACTTCCGGAAAGGCTAAAACTAACAGCAAAGGGGCAAAACCAACAATAACAGAGATTATTTTGGTTGCTTTAAATTCCTTTTCTTGAGTTGGTTTATAATACGGAACATAAAAATCTTTAACAATCAATGAAGCTATCGCTAATGCTACTGTACTTACACTAATAAAAATTGAGGCAACTAACGAGGTTGTAATTATACCAGCCATAAATGGGTTCATATCTTGAATAAATACTGGCAAAGCATATAAACTTTTAATTTCCGGATGTAAGAATTTTGCAGCGACACCAATAATGGCAATAGCTAATGCAATTGGTAAACAGAAGAAGAATGCGTACCAACAAGCTTTTTTAGCTGATTTGGCATCTTTGGTAGATGAAATCGCTTGAATTACAAACTGTGTACAGAAAATTGAACCAATTGTACCAATTAGCCAAGCAAAAATGGTACTCGCACCAATACTGCCATCCCATGTCCAGTAATGAGGAGGCATTTGTTCAATCATTGGTCCAAAACCACCTGTGAGGTATAATGCCGTACCAAGAATAAACAATACACCAAAATATTTAACCGCACTGTGAATAATAGTTACATAAGCAACACCTTTTAATCCACCAAATGCAAAATAAAAGGTACTGACAACCGCAGTAATAAACGCCGCTACGGGTAATGAAATTTGAAGTACCGTCGATATGGCCGCCGCCCCACTGATATAATTACCAACATTAACCAAAGTTAGTGCATAAATCATAATAATTGATATTAAATTTTTGGTTGAATTACCATATTTTTGCGCAATAGCTGCTGAAATGGTAATTTCACCAGTATTATATATTTTTTTAACGAGCAATAAACCAAATAATGGGAAACCAATTGCCGCACCAATAACTGACCACGAGGCAGCAATCCCATTATCAAAAGCAGACTGTGCTGTACCAATAGTGGATTTAGCACCGATATATTCTGTCATTAATAAGATACCCACAACAATAGCTGGTACTGCCCGCGACCCTTCCATAAAATCACTATTACTTTTACTTCTTAAAAAATAAGTCATCCAAGATGTAGCTAAAATATAAATAACTACAATACTTACAATAATGATTGTGTCCATCGTTCCAAAGTAATGCATAAATCACCTATCCTGTAATTACATGTTAAATATGAACTATAGTTGATTCACAATAGTTCTAATGGTGGCGATATGTTCATCGGAGAACATGATAGGATAACGGCTGACACCGACCTCTTCGCCCATTAGTGTTAACGCTTTTTTCACCGCTGCTGGTGAAAATACTGTTGCATAAAGATTCTTTCTTAAATCGCCCACTGCATCTTGTGCGGCTTTTGATTTATCCAAATCACCTAATTTAAAATTCTTCCAAATGGCATTAATGTACCCAGGTGCCACATTAGCGAGTCCAGAAATAGAGCCTACTGCGCCACCAACAAATCCTTGATAAATTAAAGAATCGGGGCCTGTTAACACATCAAAACCATCGATTTTATTTGCTACATCGAGGAAAGCTTGTAAACTTTCAGCGCTACCAGCACTATCTTTAATCCCTAAAATATTTGGATGTTCTGCTAGTTTTGCGGCAGTTTCTGGTTGAATAGTGTTGCCGGTTCTTGCTGGAATGTTGTATAAAAACACAGGCACAGTCAGTGCATCTGCAATGGCAGTATAGTGATAGATAAGTTCTTCTTGTTTGACTGGAATAAAATACGGTGCAATGACTGATACCGCATCGACGCCTAATTTTTGAATCTCTTTGCCTAATTTAATGGTCTCACGGGTCGAGATTTCGCCGATATGAGCCATAACCGGTGAACGTCCTGCTACTTCATCAACACAAACTTCGGTCACCTTGATTTTTTCCTGTGTACTTAAAACAAAAAATTCACCATTAGTACCATTACAAAAAACACTATTACCGTTGATCAGTTGACGCTGAACCTGTTTACGCATCCGTTTAGGGCAAAAATCACCATTATCATCAAAGGTTGTGACAATGGCGGTTAAAATACCTTCAATTTTTTTACTCATTATATTTACTCCTGTTGAATAAATTTTTAAAAAAGGGATTGATAAATAGCTAGCACATCCTCTTTGGTTACCTTTTTAGGAACGTTATTCATAAGTCGCTTTACATCCAATGCAGCATCAACGAGATATGGCAAGTTATCTGGCGAGATATTAAGTTCATGTAATTTGGTAGGTAATGCCAATCGTTTTACTAACTCTCTAAAATAATTAACCAAAGCGTGGGATTTTTCTTCAGTAGTTAGTGAATGCTTAGCATCTGGTAATAAGTCATAAGCTTTGGCAAACTTATCAACCACTGCATCACGCACAAACTCCATACAAGGAACAAGTAAAATGGCATTGGCAACACCATGCGCTATATGGTATTTACCGCCTAGTGGATAAGACATAGCATGAACTAAATGCGTACCGGCATGCGCAATAGCAGCACCACCGTAGTAAGAAGCCCAAAGCATATTAAGTTTGGCATCAATATCACCTTTATCACTGACTGATTTTTCAAGTGAACTAAATAGTTTTTGCATACCAATTAATGCATAATTGTCACCAATTGGATTAGCAATACTGGCAGTAAAGCACTCAATCAAATGACACAAGGCATCAACCCCAGTTGAGGCAGCAATATGATTTGGCATAGATGTAGTTAATTCTGGCACTAAACAAACATAATCCGGTAACATTACCGGTGAAATAATACCTTGTTTAGTATCTTTTTCTGGTATTGCTAATATAGCATTAGGCGTTGCTTCTGAACCTGTGCCGGCAGTGGTTGGAATTAAAATTGAGGTGCACCGTTTAGTGGGCTTATCACCTGCTAATAATTCAGTTAGTGTTATATTTGCATCTTTCACACATAAAACGGAAATTAATTTAGCGACATCAAGTACGCTCCCGCCACCTACACCAATGACCAGATCAGCATCTGATACTTTCATATTATTTAATAAATCGGTGACATCGTGATGACTCGGTTCTGGCGGAATATCATCAACTAAAGTAACTATAGGCACAGTATCTTTGACTTTATTAATCAATGTTGATACTTCAGGTAGATTGATAATATTTTTATCGGTAATAAATAATGTATGTTTTCGTCCTTTTAATAAAAAATGAAGATCTTTTAATATCCCCTGTCCACTTAGGATGGTACTGTTTATGTGCATAATTAACTCCGGTTAATATTTCAAAGCTAAAATGAATAATAAAAATCAATTTGATTTATTTTGCTCAATAATAATAGGGTAAAATAGCATAAATGAACAAATATAATATTTAAAAACATGATCAAGATCACAAAACAATTAAAATGATTAAATTTAATCATTTTAATTGCGTTTTTTTAAAAGAAATCGGTATAATCGAAAAATGAAAAAATTTATAACAATAGGTAATCAATGATTGAATTAATTATTGCTGATGATTTCACTGGCTCTAATGATGCAGGAGTACAATTGGTTAATAAGGGAATGACCGTCAATGTTTTTTTTGATTGGCAACATGCTAATTTTTGTGAAAATAATTCAAATGCCGAGCATACAAATAGCGTGATGGTAATTAATACTGAAAGCCGAGCAACGACCAGTGAAGAAGCACAGAAAAGAATCAAAACGGTAATGGCGAATAATAGCAAAGATAAACATTGTTATAAAAAGATTGATTCGACCCTGCGAGGTAATATTGGCGCTGAAATAGAAGCACTTTTAGATAGTACTCATTATAAAGTAGCATTAGTTATTCCTGCTTTCCCTAAAATGAAACGTATCACCAAAAAAGGGAAGTGTTATATTGATGGTATTGAACTAATCAAAACTGAATTTGCTAGCGATCCTAAAACACCGATTTACTCATCAAATATCAAAGCGTGTATTGAACAGCAAACAACTTTGTTATGTGAAGAAATTTATTTAGAAACAGTAAGAAGTCAGCAATTACAACATCAAATAGAAGCGCTAATTGATAAAAATCATAAAATTATTGTGATTGATGCCGAAAGTGATCAAGATCTACAACTGATTATTCAACAAATTTTGCCGATACAAGAACAAGTATTACTCGTGGGTTCTGCTGGACTGATTGATTTTTTACCAATAGTAGCAAAACAAAAAGTAAAAACCGATAGCAACACTAAGAGTAATCCACTGCTAGTTATAGCTGGTTCAATGAGTGAAACAACACAACAGCAAATTAGCTACACCATAAAAAATGGGAATAACAATTGGAAAGTTGTCGATATTGAGATTACTGATTTAATACTAAAATTCCCAGATAGGAAATTAACAAAGTATATAGAACAAATTCAACAAATACTTGATTATCACCAACACTGTATTGTTAGAACTAGCTCAAATCGTGCAGACCGTCATAAGATTGATAGTTATTGTCAAAAATATCAGTTGACGCGAACTCAATTAGGAGAACAAATCTGTCAATCATTAGGGTTATTAGTCAATCATTTACAATTTCATAACCTGTTTTTAACCGGAGGTGACGTTGCTATTTCAGTTGCAAAATCATTAGGCGCAATTGGTTTTAAAATTGAAGGAGAAGTCAGTGTCGGTGTACCTTATGGCAAATTGATAAGTGAAAAGAACTTACATTATCGGGTATTTACCAAAGCAGGTGGCTTTGGATGCCAAGACATATTTTTAAAAGCATTAGCATTTATTTAAAGGAGACTAATTGTGTCAAAAATCGTAGCGATAACTATGGGCGATCCCGCAGGCATTGGTCCTGAAATTATTGTCAAAGCTTTACAAGCAGATATTTTGAAAAATATCCATTCGGTTGTGATTGGTTCAGCTGAATTATTGAAAAAACAATTAAATATGGGGTTATTTAAGCAGGTTAACTTTAATGTAATTGATAAAGTTAGCGATGCCAATTTTTCACCTAACATTATCAATGTGATTGATATTAAATTAGCAGATTTTGATTCTTTACAACCAGGAATAATTCAACCTCAAGCTGGTGATTTAGCTTATCGCTGTGTAAAAAAAGCCACTGAGCTAGCATTAAAAGGAGAGGTCACAGCAATTGCTACCGCACCACTAAATAAAGAAGCATTACATTCCGCCGGGCATATGTATCCGGGCCATACCGAATTATTAGCTAAATTAACTAACAGTAAAGATGTGGCTATGGTACTTTATACTGATTCACTCAAAGTCATTCACGTCACCACGCACGTATCACTACGTAAATTTTTAGATACCTTAAATTGTGATCGAATTGAAAAAGTGATTAAAATTGCTGATGATTTTCTTAAAAAGATTGGTATTAAACATCCTAAAATTGCGGTTGCCGGCGTTAATCCACATGCAGGCGAACATGGTTTATTTGGTGATGAAGAAATTAGATTTGTTACACCCGCTATCGAAACCATGCGTCAATGTGGCTGTGATGTAACTGGTCCATGTGCACCAGATACGGTATTTTTACAAGCTCAGCAAGGTAAATTTGATATGGTGGTCGCGATGTATCACGATCAGGGGCATATCCCCCTTAAATTATTAGGATTTTATGATGGAGTGAATATTGCTGCTGGTTTACCGTTTATACGCACATCAGCCGATCATGGCACCGCATTTGATATTGCATGGCAAGGTGTTGCCAAAGCCGATAGTATGATAGAATCAATCCGCTTAGCGGAACTGTTATCTTAATAGGGTAGTAGAAACAAAAAAAGAGGATTGTACAGTGGGAAAATATAATCGACTAGATCAAATCATGGACTATCTAAAAATTCATAATCTCGTGACTGTCGAAGAGTTAGTGATAGCAACAGAAGCTTCCCCTGCGACAATCCGTCGAGATTTGATTAAATTAGATCAGCAAGGAGTAATTAGCCGAACTCATGGGGGGGTCACCCTTAATCGGTTCATTCCTGCTCAACCCACAACTTCAGAAAAAATTCATAAAAATTTTACTGAAAAACAACTTATTGCTGACATGGCAGCCCAACTGATTAAACCGGGTGATTCAATTGCGCTTGATGCAGGCACCACAACCCTTGAAATCGCTAAAAGAATTACTCAAATGCCGATTAGGGTTATTACCTCTGATTTACATATTGCCTTATTCTTATCGGAATTTAAGCAAATTGAAGTCACCATTATTGGTGGGAAGATTGATGATAGTAGCCAGTCTTGTATCGGCGAACATGGGCGCTCATTATTACTACAAATTAATCCTGACATCTCTTTTATTAGTTGTAATTCATGGAGCCTGAATAAAGGAGTCACGGCACCAACTGAAGATAAAGCCTTAATTAAAGCTAGTTTTGCCGAAAAAGCCGATAGAGTTATTCTGGTTGCCGACAGCAGTAAATATGATTCTTATTCGCTATTCACCTCAATTCGATTAAACCGCTTTACGGATATTATTACAGATAATCATTTGGATGCCCAAACGCTACAATTGCTTCAATGCCAGCCATTTACATTACACATAGCAGGTTAATTATCTATTTTTAACACAACACGTAAAAAAATAGAGCGCAAATTGACTAGCAAAGATAGCAAAGATAGCAAAGATTATTATGCGTTAATCAATAATTAATGCTGTTAATAAACAATTTCACTATCGACAAAAAAGTAAGCAATTTCTCTGGCAGCTGATTCTAGAGAATCTGAACCATGCACGGCATTTTCTCTTACACTATCGGCAAAATCAGCACGTAATGTTCCTGTTCGCGCTGTTGCCGGATCGGTTGCGCCCATTAACTCGCGATAACGACTAATCGCATTTTCAGCTTGCAATACCTGAACAACAATTGGGCCTGACACCATAAACTTAACTAAATTGTCAAAAAACGCTTTATCTTGATGTTCGGCATAAAAGCCCTCCGCTTGAATTTTAGTTAGCTTGAGCATTTTCAAGGCCACAATATCAAATTTTGCCTGAGTTATACGTGTTTCAATTTCACCAATTAACTGTTTTCTAACTGCATTGGGTTTGATGATGGAGAGTGTACGTTCAATAGCCATATGTGTTATCCTTGATTAATCCAATGTAAATTTTATGCGATAAATTTGACCACTTTCATCAAATAATAATAAATGCTGTAGCCCTTTTTTTTCTACTGTTAATACCACTTTCTCATTATCTTTAGAGCGTGCAATTAATGCCCCATTTAAAAACCACCATTTCTGCCCTGCCCCTCCTTGTGGTGTTAAATCAATGGTTACTGATTGATGACCGGGTAGTCGTTTTATCAATTGATTATCAAGTATTCCAGTAATAATTAGTGGTGAAAAAACATCATTGCCAAATACTGGGCAATTTCTATCAATTGGTGGTAACAGTGATTGCCGACGCTCTTTTGGTAATAACCATTCTTCTAAGGCTATTGGCCAAAGTGCAATGGATTTTTTTTGAGCATCTTTACAATCTGCAGCGACGCGTTCTCCGTATTGATTAACCCAAATATTGATCCAGCCTGAACGATAGATATTATTCTTAAGCACATTCAATGTATCAAGCGTTGGTGGTATCATATTATTAAATATCCATGCGTTTTTTTGTCGATGGCAATTTGGGTCATTTGCAGCTAATACTTGACCCGATGGCCAACAGATTTTTTCGGCGGTTACTGAATCTGGTTTGGTCACAGTGGGCAATGCTCGATTCAGGCGACGTTCCTTATTTAACAATAAAGCATTTACTTGTTGTAAAATTGGTACTGCAGTCACTGCGCCATATTGCCCAACCACAGGGCTGCCATCAGGTCGGCCAACCCATATGCCAATTAAATAACGCGGGTTAAGCCCTATTGCCCAAGCATCACGATATCCGTAACTCGTTCCTGTTTTGTAAGCCAATTGATTATTATTAACTAACATTTCTTTAGTTATCCAAGCACTACCGTCGGCAATCAAAGGTTTCTCGACTAACTGGTCATTTTGAATAAATCGTAAAGGACTTACTTTACCATTGCGGGCAAAGGCACTATAAGCACTGACTAAATTATCCATTCGCAGTGATGCCCCACCTAAAATGTATGATATATTTGGATCATTACCTGCCGACACCAATGGTAAACCAACACTCGCCAGCTTACTAGCAAAACGCCTAGGACCATATAATTCAATTAATTGTACCGCTGGCAAATTTAATGAATTTTTTAATGCATCTGCTGCACTAACCGGGCCGTGAAAATCTTCATCAAAATTAGTCGGTCGATAATCTGAATTAATACGAGGCACATCTTGTAGTAATGATGCAGAATGAATCATCCCCTCATCAATAGCCATCGCATAAATAAAAGGCTTTAACGTAGAACCTGGTGAGCGTAGCGCACTAATCATATCCACTTGTCCAAATCGTTCGTTATCATTAAAATCAGCCGAACCAACATAGCCTTTTACAGACATATCCGTATGATCTACAACTAAAATGGCAAGTGATGTTTTGGGCGGTAATTGGTTTTTACGATTACTAGCCAGATCTTCAAGGTTATATTGCAAAGAAAAATCAATAGTTGAATGAATAACATCCTTATTTGGATATTGTTGACGCAATCTTTGCGCTAATAATGGCGCAAATTGTGGCGTTTTACGTGGGTAAACCCACACTTCATCTTGGCGAACTTGATTGATGATTTCTGGAGTCCAGACATGATTTTCGGCTAATCGGTCTAACACTTTATCACGAGCTAGCTTGGCTCTGTTCGGGTATCTATCTGGACGTAATCGACTCGGAGCTTGTGGCAAAACCGCTAATAAAACAGCTTCGCTACGCGTCAGTGCCTTCGGTTGCTTTCCAAAATATGACCAACTTGCGGCACCAATACCTTCAATGGTGCCACCATAAGGTGCATGGTTAATATATAAAGTTAATATTTCTTGTTTGCTATAATGCCATTCCAATTGCAAAGTTCGGAATATTTGTTTCAATTTTCCGGTTAAAGAACGATCATGAGGATCAAGTAAGCGAGCAACTTGCATCGAAATAGTACTACCGCCAGACACAATTTTGTTATTAGTCAAATTTTGCCAAGTTGCTCGCAGCAAAGAAAGCGGGTTGATACCGATATGTTTATAAAAATGGCGATCTTCATAATTTAATAACACGTCAAGATAATAATCAGGTACTTCATTTAAATTAACTGAGTAACGCCAAATACCATTGCTATCAGCAAACCGCCAAAGCGGTGTTTTATCCTGAGCAATAACGGTTTGTGTAGTTTTATTTTGCTGAATTGATAAGGGAAATAAATAATCAGCCACTAAAAAAGCAGCAAAGAGAAAAATAAATGAGAACAATAATAAGGTAAATATTTTAAAAAGACGCTTTTTCATTATTGTCAAAATGTTTCAGGTTAGGATGACGTTTCAGTCATAATATTGCCCACCAACTTCCATTGATGGGCAATTGAGTAATGGATAAATTTTAACCATAGCATATTACGCTAAAGGTTGCTAACGTGATTAATTACTCCAATTACGTTGAATAATTGATATTAAATCCAGTGAGCCACCAACAGCAAACCATTCAGGATGATACATAGATTCAACATAAGGATAAGGATTTGTATAATCACCTGCTGTTACTGCTCTAACCAAGTAAGCCACACGTTTTCGATATTTATTTGGCAAAATATAATTATGAATATCAACTGCAGCCACATACCTATCATCTCGATACTCTTGATATTTAATATCATTACTGTTTTCATATTTCAGGATATTAACAAGTTCAGGGATCTCAGTTAAATTCACGCTGCTATCCAATAAATTTTGATTTTCAAGTTCAAATCCTGCAGGCACAAAATCTACAATTAAAGCATCATGAATTGCTTGTTTTGCCATAACTTCTACTACAACAACCATCAAATCGCCTACTTGTAATTTTTCTGGTCTAAGTGCCTCACCTTTTAAATTATAATAAGAGCGACTAATAGTTAGAACATTATCAGACGCTGTAGGAGCGGGTGATTTTTTACTATAACCCGATATGCTAAATTTAAGGTAAAGCGGTTCGGCGTTTTCTGGATTGGTAACAGTTAATCCTTTTTCAAGATAATCATAACTAAATGAACGTGTTAATGTTTGATTTATCTCATTTAATTGTTCATTAATTTGAACCTTGAAAGACGATGAGACTTTACGCTGTTCTAATAACCAACCAGCCCTAAATAATGCGTTTAATTCTTGAGTAGAAAAATAACGTTTATCATTCAATAACTCTGATAAATTAAACAAATAATCAGCTTGTCTGTCAGTATTCAAGTCATTTTCGATTAATAATGATAAGATTAACGCTTTATCGCGAACTGAACTGCCATAATCGCCTAACCAATAATTTTTACTATCATAATTGGTAGTAAATACTTCAGGTGTCAGTTGGTTATAAATATTTTCAAAACCGACTAACTTAGCAGACAATGCTAATTGTGCTATCGGTAATGGCGATAATTTGATTGAGTTATCCGTTTTCACTTGCTCAGACATGCGGTTAATTTCATTACGCATAGCTGGTGTAATTTTATTTTGTTTAGCCAATACCATCAATGCATAAGCTTTAGTAGCAAATTGAATATAATCAGTGTTTACTGAACTATCGTAACTTTGCAGATTATTGAAAGTGTTAGCATCATAAATATATTGTCCAATGCGATTCATGGCTGAATTAAGCGCTGTGTCACTAACCTGATAACCACGTTCTTTGGCTTGTAATAAAAACTCAGTAGCATAAACAGAAAGCCAATGTTCTTCTGAACTTTCTCTATTCCATAAACCAAAACTACCATTTGTACGTTGCATCGATAAGATGCGAGCAATACCTAACTGCACTTGTTCACGCCGTTTTTCATCGGTATCGGTTTTAATTCCTAGTGCAACTAACTGTTCTTGGTTCACATACAAAGACGGATACAATCCACTGATGGTTTGTTCTAAACAACCATAAGGATAAGCAAACAAACTTTTAATATATTGAGCAATATTTAGTGGCGGTTGATTAGATATAATCAATTTTCCATCTACCGTGTTATCGATTAATTCATTTACAATAGGTTCAGAAAATGTCCAACTTTCACCACCATTAATCGCTACAGCATAATTTTTATTGGTTGCTGCATAAGCAGGTCGTACACCAATTTTCCAAGTACGATTTATTTGATAATCAGAACCATCTTCAAGGGTAATACCTTTAACATTAACAGTCACGCCTCCTTGACCATATCCATAGTCAGTGATAACCGGCACTGAAATTATTCTTCGTTGTTGGCTATTAAATGTCAATGTAGTTGATTGAGGTTTTTCTTGATGTAACAGACCTGTAGTTGTAATATCGATTTGCATGGTCTGATTTTTTTCTGTCAAGTTATTAATATCTAAAGCGAGTACCGCATGATCGCCACCAGATAGGAATCGCGGAATAGATAATTCTGCAACAACAGGGGCTGCAACAATCATGGTTTGTTCTGCTTTGCCAAAACGATCATCATCCCATGCTTGCGCCATTATGCGTAATTCACCATTAAAATTAGGTAAAGGGAGATCAATACTGCCTTCCCCCTCTTCATTTAATTCGATAGTAGCGAGTTGTTGCGCAACAATATTGACTTCGGTCATTGGTTTTTTACCACCAGGGGCGCTTTGGCTAAGCATCGCATCCCCACCAAAACTCATATTGACAGTCCGTCCAGTTCCTTCGATTAGTTTGCCATAAACATCATAAAGATCAACATTATAACTTTTTCGTCCTAGGAAGGCACTATAAGGGTCGGGGGTAGCAAAACGAGTTATATTTAATACACCTGAATCAACTGCCGATACCAATATAGTCACTTTTTGATCTGTTTGGACTTGATCTTTATCCAATTTGATTTTAATCGGAATTGTTTTTTCTGGTTCAGTTTTCTTCGGTGCATCAATAACCACATTTAACTGACGATGAGAAGTATCAATTGGTAAGTAGAGCAATCCAATTGCACGTTTAACAGTCTGCACTGCCGCATCGGTTGACGGTCTAATAATCATGGCATTAATATAAATATCATGACGTCCCCAATCTTCTATTGGGATCTCAACATCCAAACCTTTTTCATCTACGACAGCTATATTTTGTTTCCACAACATACCATCGTTAGTTTCGAGAGAAATATAACCCGATCCTGCTACAGGTGCTTGTATATGTACTTTCGCAGTATCACCTACTGCATAAGATGTTTTATCAATGCTCAATTTAACCTGATCTGGGCGGACTGAATTAGAGCCATTAGTATTATCTTCCCAACTATAACCACTCCAGAACCGAACACTGCTCATAATATTATTTTTGGTATCAACTACCTCTAAACGATAACTACCATAATCATCAGGTTGATAGCTAACTTTAGTTGTACTATTTTCTGCAATAGATAATTGTTCTTCTGAGACAATAAATTCACTGGAATTATATTGTTGTTGCCAACCATCACTATCAGACCAGCTCCAATAATAATTACGTCGTTCTCGAACAATTCTCGCTTTTAAGTCATTGGTTGCTTGTTTTTGTCCATCAAAATCGATATAGGCAACTTCAAATTCAGCAATCGACCCTTTATCAATGGTTGGGCGATTTTCATAACGATCAGTCGACCAATCATAATAAGGTGATTCGGCAAACAATGCTTGGATTGCGGGCATTTGGTTGGCAGGCCAAATGGTTTGACTTGCATAACGAGTTACTGGCCGACCGCCAGAATCTAGCAAGCTAGCTTGAAACACAACTTTAACCGGAGAACGTAAATCACGCCAATTACTACTTTCCACATTAACATGGGCAACACCGTTGTTATCAAGTGACTGCTCAATACTATCAAGGTGCTGATCTGTCATATTGTCAGTTATTGCGCCAATTTTATAACCTGCAAGTTCAGCAATAGAGTCAATTTTTTTCAGATAAAGATTACCTTCCAAACTATTGCCTGATGCAGGTGCACCATACAAATACCAAGCTTTAACATCAAAGTCGACGCTTTTGCCTGTGACAATTGGTTTAGACGAAGTTGTGTTGATCTCCATTGCGATACGTTCAGGTAAAAAATCCTCAACTTGGAAATTAGCATAACGATAATTATCATCACCTAAATTAAAACGGAACGTCCATTTACCCGTGGCGGCATCACTTGGAATAACAAATTGCCACTGATATAACCCATGTGAGTTAGGTTTAGCATCGACAGTTAAATTACGCACCACTTGTTCATCAGGTGCTATAACATCGACAATAATTGGCTGTTCTGGTAATAGTTTGCCATCTGCATTACGTAATAATGCATTAAAATATACCGTTTCTTGTGGGCGATATAGATCACGAGCACTAAATGCGAATAATTGTTTTTGATAAAAAGCATTACCAGACCGATTAAACTCACGCAAATCAAGTGCATTGTGTTTTAAATCAACAAATGAAGTTTGTTGCCCATCACTTGCTGTTAGTAATGAATAATCAATTTCATCTGGTAAAGTGATTTCGGCATAACCTTGTTTATCAGATTGCACAACAATAGGGAGACACTTTTCTTTGCTATCGCGCCTACTGTTATTACACTGCATCGATAAACGTATATCAGCAAGTGGTTGGCCATTATCAAGTGCATGAGTAATAACTTCTAATTTTCTATTTTCATAAACATGGACAGAAATTCCAATATTACTAATTGAAAATAGTGTAGCAGGATTAGAAAAATCATAGCTTCCAGCTCGATTCATTACAGCAATATATACACCTTCTTTTTGAAGTTCTTCAATTTTAGATAAATTGATTAATACTGATTCTTGAGCATTGCGTTTAGGATTTAGATCAAAGCGAGAAGAATAAACCAAATCAGCATATTTATTTAAATCCTGAGAATGCCAACTTGTAAAACGATTAATCAATCCAAAATTTTCCATAAATTCAGGCAATTTTTCTGGTCTAATTTTGAAAAAATTAACATCAATTTTATCAACATTAAGCGTAATAACCGGTAAACCTGTCATAGATTTACTTGGTAGTAAAAATCCATTACTAGCAAAACCAACTAACGGTTGTCGATCACGAGTGGTGAATTCGGCTTGATAAACTGATTTTAAATGACTGTCATTAATTGCTGCTAACATTTTATCAATAGTTAAAGATAACTTACGATTAGGTTCTAAAAAACGATGTCTTAATTCAAGACCGTTATCAGAAAGTTCCCAAGCGCCATCTACTTTACCTTTTTCTTGATCAACTAAACGCAGTAAATTAGGAAAATTGAGTTGAGGATTAAGTGGTACGGAAAAAGTGACAACCAAAGTACTTGAACCATCAAGAATAACTTCAGAACTATCAATAACAGTTAATTGTTTATTTCGGTATTTTTCAACCAATTCTGGAGTTGAAGTAAAAGTTTTTGGGGAATGGGAATTTTGATTAACATTATCAACATTCTCTTTAAGCTCAGTTGTTGGTTGAGTTTCGTTGGATGTTGAAACTGAATTTTGTTTATTATTATCGCAACCTAGTAATGCTAATAACATACTTAATATAACCAGTCGCTTTACTAATCCCATTATTTTCACCTTATTCCTAGTTAAAAATCGTCAATTATCATTATAAAAATAAATTATTACCATAATGTCATATGGTATTTTGCCTATATTATGCACGCACGAGATAGGTTTGGCAAAAGATGTTTATTAAAATCTTAGTACAGTAATGAAACAATGATGCTAAAAAGGTAAAGAATAAAATCGATATATTATTGTTAGAATAAGAGATTATGAAAAATTGCCAGCGATATAAATTAAATATTAAGTAAATAAAATTGAAAACGGCTAATCAGCGTTTATTAATGATCAAAACGCTTATTAGCCAATTGAAACACATCTACATTATTTTTTTAATACCAATCTTTCATATTTTGCAATCACTTTAAATGTTGGCTCTTCTTTGGGTGAGATAGCAAAACTTTGATAATTCGAGTTATCGCTGATAACTTTGTATGCAACTTCTATAGGTTTATATTGTAACCTTTTTACCATTAATACATTATTGAATAATATAACATAGATACCGTCTAACGCTTTTGCTTGTTGCCTTTCGTCATAGATACTTACTAATAATGTATCACCAGCTTTAATTGTATCAGCCATACTGTCATCACCGGCAATGAAGGTAGCTAACTTGATGCTTGACAATCCTTGTCGCTCAACAAACTGCTTAGAAAGTATGATTGGTCCAGCATTATTTGCGGTAACCTTTACGTTACTTGCATCAGATGTGTCGACCTCTAATTCAGATACAATTATATAGTTTTTGAAAAAATCATTATCAACCGTTGCTTTAATGAGTTTTTTATCGCTAGTGTCATAATTTATTGTTAATTCCTGCATATAATTATCTTTATTTTTTTCAAGGATCTTTAATAGTTTGCATTTATTTATGACATTAGATACTTCATATTCATAACCGCCGCCTTTTTTTCCTTTAGCTTTACGCTTTGGCCAGTTTTCGTTCTTTGCTCTTAACGATACACCTTGTACAGTTTTTGGGCAATTATATTTACCTGCTATATCTTTTGGCGTTAACCAAATCTCTTTCATGTTTTTGCCTCACATTTAAAGTCAGTTTAAAGTTTTGCTTTAAACTTTAAATTTAAAATAAATAATTATTTATCATTAAGTTAACTAAAGAAAATAAACGAACACGCTGATTTATTATTAAAAATAACTTGAAAGAAACGTTGCAATTATCTTTAAAGTAAATTATTATCACTTACAAGTTGCAGTTACACTTGAAAGTTTAGCTTAGTAGTAAGTAGTTATTGTTACATTTTTTAAAAGGGTGGTAAATATGAAAAATCAAGACTGGCATGTAGAAGATATTAAGTGTGCGCTTCGTAAAAAGCGTATCACTTTAAAATCACTTTCAATTAATGCTGGGTTATCTCCGTCAACACTTAATAACGCTTTACGCGTTTCTTACCCCAAAGCAGAGCGAATTATTGCAGAAGCTTTGGGTGAAAAACCTGAAAACATTTGGCCTTCACGCTACCAATATAAATAAGGACGTTTTATGTGGATAACAGCTCAAGAATTAATAAAAATTACAGGTATGCCTGATACAGTTCAAGGTATTGCGTATAAAGCAAAAGTTGAAAATTGGGAAAGACGTAAAGTAAAAGGTATTAAGAAAGTTACTTATGAGTACAATATATCTTCTTTACCCATTTTCGATCAAGTTAGAATTTTAAAATCACAAAAACAATTAATGGCGGACAATCTAATAATAGATAAGCTTAAACCAAAAGAAAAAAAATACTGTGCCGAAACTCTATGGGCTAAGTATGAACAAGCAACCGATAAACAAAAAGAGGAAGCTAAAATTAAAGTTGGGATAGTTCTCGCCGTTAGGCAATTAATTAACTCAGGCTCAAAAACGGTCGAGGCTTTTAAAGTTGTTGCCAAAACACACAATTATGCTTTTGACACAGTCAAACGATGGTTTTATGACACTAAAGGTATCGAACAATCTGATTTACTACCCGCCTCACTAAGTGGTCATATTTGCCGAAATTACCGATCCCGACATTTTGAAATGACACCGAAAGCTTGGGATTTTTTTGTGGCTGATTATTTTAGACTTGAACAACCAGCTTTTAACACCTGCTATCAAACTTTGTGCGAATTAGCAAAAGTTAACAATTGGATTATTCCCCATCAGTCTAGTTTACGCCGAAAAATCAAACGAGAAATCACACCAGAACAACAAATATTATGGCGTCAAGGTGAACATGCATTAATGCAGTTATATCCAACCCAACAACGCAAAGTAACAGATCTTGATGTACTTGAATGGATTAATGGTGACTGTTATTTACATAAAGTTCTTGTTAAATGGTATAACGGCAAAATAGTAAGACCTAAAACATGGATATGGCAAGATGTTAGGACGCGTAAAATTCTTGGTTACCGCGTTGATATATCAAAAAACAGTGATATTATCCGATTATCATTAGGTGATGTTATCGAAAATTATGGTATACCAAAACATATCGCTATCGATAATACTCGCACTTTAGCGAACAAATGGCTGAGTAGAGGTCTGCCAAATCGATATAGATTTAAAGTAAAAGAGGATGATCCTTTGGAGATCATTTCCATGCTAGGTATTGAGATACACTGGTCAAACGTACTTCATAGTAAAAGACTTGATCAAACTAATGTGATTGAACGGGCATTTTCTCATGGTGGACTTGGTGAACTGATTGATAAAAATCCACTGTTAACCAGTAATTATACTCAAGCCGATTCGCTTACTAACTCTGTTAATAACAAGGCTAAAAATGTAGTTGATATCGATATATTTATGCAAGCTATTAAAGATGGCATCGACAAATTTAACAGTCAACCCAATCGAAATACTGAGATCTGTCAAGGACGACTGTCCTTCAATGAAGCGTTTAATGCTAGTTATAAATCAAGCATCATTAAAAAAGCGTCATTAGAACAACGTAGATGCCTATTATTATCATCAAAAGCAATCACTGTTTCACTTGATGGAATATTTACACTCCAAACAGGCGGTTCAATTATTAGCAGTACAAATCGCTATTACAATACCAAATTAATTGATATTAAACCTAATAAAGTAATCATTCGGTTTGATCCCCAAACATTACATGATAGCGTATTAGCCTATACGCTTGATGGGCATTTTATTTGTGATGCCAAATGTTTTGATCAAGTTAATTTTGACAATACAACAGCTGTATATGATCAACAATGTCAACATACACTATTTGTGAAACCTCAGCAGCAACCGACTGAAAACCGCGAAAATATTTCTATATTAGAAGCACTAAATACGGCACCAAGTACAAATACGCCAGCGGAAACCAAGTCAAAAGTCAATGAGAGATTCAATCCTCAAAATAGTGAAGCAAAAACTGAAACAGACGATTTTAATCAACATCTTGAAAAAAATAATAAAACTAAACAAAAATAAGGTGAATAAACAATAAAAGTAAATGACACGTTAATAACCAGGGATTGTTAATCATTCATTTTAACTAAACCACAAAGGGAATAACATATAGCAATATGCGAGTGTTAATGTGCTCGCTTAGTTTTGGGGGTATTTCCACACTTTTTAGTACCAAAAGGATAAAGCATATAGCCTCATTTTATATTCAATTGGTGTTCGATAATCTAATGTAGAATGGAACCGTTTACAATTAAACCAAACCATATCGTGATAAAATGCTGTGGAGTACTTTGCCCTTTAATGCTCGTCCACTTAGCGAGTAAATTTAAGATTTTTTGTGGTAAGGCAGACGGTGCTCAACTGGAAAATGCATCCGGGCGGTTAAATGCGCAGTTTAATAAGTTAAGGACGTTGGTTTAATCGTTTTAGAAAAACGCCTTAATACATTAAGGCATTTCCCTAAAATCATACGTTTAGTTAGATTTAAACGCGCTATCGCGCATTTGAATACTATTAGTGACTTCACGCCAAATCACCATCAGTTGCTTTTCAGTAAAGCCTTGTGTTTCGTCTTCGGGCATTCTATAAGTCATTTCTATGCGTAATTGGGGGGTTTTATAAGTTGGATCGGTAGAGTGAATTCCTAATGTAAATACATAGTCCCTATCCTCCTCACTATAAAATTTTGGCGGATCGTCAAAGTATCTACCTTTCACTACCCACTCCTCTAATTTTAAACCATGACTTTCTCGAGTCCCTTTATAAATAGTATGACCAGAACCTTGCGTAAAATAAACTTCGGGTTTATTAAGTAACGCATAATCAGCAGCAAAATCATTAAATTCAAAATAGAAAGAAAAATAGTTAATTTTATCATGTAAATATCCATAATTCATATCTTTCCATTCTCTATCCTCACCTTGCATAAAACTGTTAAACATACAAAAACCGGGTGTGGTTGGGATAATTAAATCATCACGCGGTTTAATCCGATCAAATAGGTTACCTAGCTCTATTAATTTTTGAGGGACATTATTTGTATAAAGTTCGGGGTGTTTTATCCGGTTTTTATCATGCTTTTTATCAGAACCATTTTGAACTTCCATTTCGATTTTTAAGGTAACTTCATCTTGCCAACGGTATCCCTCTAGTATTCTCGCTGAATCATCGGTACCAGGACTTTCCATTCGCTCAAAAATAATTCCTTGCATTTTATTGGGCTGATTAGTGGGTACAGGGTAAATCGCTTTCAAATAATTACCATAACTTGAACTAAGTGGTTTAGTATTTTTTAATTCTTGTTCACGCAGGGCTACCATCTGTTTAAATGGCGGTAAATACTGCTGCTTGGCGGTAATGGTAATATCTTGATCACTGTTATAATATAAAGTGCCTTCGTTGTAAGGTTTAAATTGAGCCGGTAAATCAATTAAATAGGTTCCAACGCAACGGGTGGGGGAGTTTGCAAGTAGCCTAGTCACGGGCTGCTGCTCGTTTGGTGGTAATGTAATCATTTCAATATCCTTATTAAATACCTGGCAACTGGTTAATATAGTCAGTAACAAAACCCCTGCCATTAAACTGCTATGATGTGTATTAAATTTAACAAGCCTAACCATTCGGTGTTACCTCCTGCATTATATCCCTATTGCCCTAAGGGTAAAATCTTGGCTAATTGGCTTTTGATAAGCCGGTTCGTGCTCAACTGGAAAATGCATCCGGGCGGTTAAATGCGCAGTTTAATAAGTTAAGGACGTTGGTTTAATCGTTTTAGAAAAACGCCTTAATACATTAAGGCATTTCCCTAAAATCATACGTTTAGTTAGATTTAAACGCGCTATCGCGCATTTGAATACTATTAGTGACTTCACGCCAAATCACCATCAGTTGCTTTTCAGTAAAGCCTTGTGTTTCGTCTTCGGGCATTCTATAAGTCATTTCTATGCGTAATTGGGGGGTTTTATAAGTTGGATCGGTAGAGTGAATTCCTAATGTAAATACATAGTCCCTATCCTCCTCACTATAAAATTTTGGCGGATCGTCAAAGTATCTACCTTTCACTACCCACTCCTCTAATTTTAAACCATGACTTTCTCGAGTCCCTTTATAAATAGTATGACCAGAACCTTGCGTAAAATAAACTTCGGGTTTATTAAGTAACGCATAATCAGCAGCAAAATCATTAAATTCAAAATAGAAAGAAAAATAGTTAATTTTATCATGTAAATATCCATAATTCATATCTTTCCATTCTCTATCCTCACCTTGCATAAAACTGTTAAACATACAAAAACCGGGTGTGGTTGGGATAATTAAATCATCACGCGGTTTAATCCGATCAAATAGGTTACCTAGCTCTATTAATTTTTGAGGGACATTATTTGTATAAAGTTCGGGGTGTTTTATCCGGTTTTTATCATGCTTTTTATCAGAACCATTTTGAACTTCCATTTCGATTTTTAAGGTAACTTCATCTTGCCAACGGTATCCCTCTAGTATTCTCGCTGAATCATCGGTACCAGGACTTTCCATTCGCTCAAAAATAATTCCTTGCATTTTATTGGGCTGATTAGTGGGTACAGGGTAAATCGCTTTCAAATAATTACCATAACTTGAACTAAGTGGTTTAGTATTTTTTAATTCTTGTTCACGCAGGGCTACCATCTGTTTAAATGGCGGTAAATACTGCTGCTTGGCGGTAATGGTAATATCTTGATCACTGTTATAATATAAAGTGCCTTCGTTGTAAGGTTTAAATTGAGCCGGTAAATCAATTAAATAGGTTCCAACGCAACGGGTGGGGGAGTTTGCAAGTAGCCTAGTCACGGGCTGCTGCTCGTTTGGTGGTAATGTAATCATTTCAATATCCTTATTAAATACCTGGCAACTGGTTAATATAGTCAGTAACAAAACCCCTGCCATTAAACTGCTATGATGTGTATTAAATTTAACAAGCCTAACCATTCGGTGTTACCTCCTTCATTATATCGACTATTGCCCTAAGGGTAAATTCTTGGCTAATCAGCTCTTGATAAGCCGGTTCGTGCTCAACTGGGAAATGCATCCGTGCGGTTAAATATTTCATCGGGATTTCGCCTGAACGCTGTGGCACTGTACCATCGCCATTACCATTCGCGGGTAATAATGTGTATTTTTCATTTACTGCGTCATTTTGTAAAGTTCTACTCCCCAATAACTCCTTGAGATCGAGCCTTCTTTTGTCTCCAATATGGTCAGTCGGAGGCGTGTTATGGCTATTTATTTTTTTTCGTTGCCAATGGGCAGTTTGATAGGTTAATGATGTTGATTTAATCGTGTTAGCATCATTTTCAATACCAAAAAAAGCATAGGTATTCGGGTGATATCGATTAGCAATACTACTATTGAATGGTTGCACTTTATACATAATTATATCTTTATATTTTTGCCAATCTTTTTCCATTTGTATTAAATTATGTGCGGTATTGAGGGGGTTAATCAGGTGTGGCTCACATACACACCACCATTTGTCTTTTGCTAAATAAATTTCCTCATACGGATCTGTTTGAGGATAAGAGGTATCTTTACCATCTGGCCCTTCAATGGTTAGCCAGGCTTGACTACCAATGCCGTATTCTGGTGTGGGTAATAATTGTAATGGCCCCGGGGACTGAGCACAAACCGCGGTCATCTCGGCGGCGTCTTTGCCCAGCACATTTTCGGTTATAGCATCTTTGGGTTTGTTTAAAAAGGTAGTGTTCACCTCTGTCCCCCGCTTCATGCGGGTATAGGCTGCTACCGCCCCCATCGCTGGTTGCACGCCATGAATCACCCCATACACCTTTGTTGATCCGCCAAGCGCCTCTGTATAAAAGCGAGCCACCAATCCCCCCATTGAGTGAGTAATTAAAATCACTTTATCACAAGTTTGCCCTCGTTTTTTATAATATTTGGGTAGTGTGATATTCACCAGTTTTTGTAACGCCATTGCGCTCTCTTCATTAGATTCAAGCCAGTTATACCCCATTGCATGTACCGGAAAATAAAAATGGTTGCAATGATCAATTTTCTTACTATCATAAAATGTTAATAACGTTTTTGAACCTTCATCTAACCTAAACGATGGGGCTTTGATTAAATCATTGAGTAATGATGGCGTGTTACCCTCTGGGTCGAATAGGCTTTCTTGAAGTGTGACTAAAAACTCACCATAACTGATGTTGCCCACCGTCCCCCAACCTCGTTCTTGCCTTAAACCGAACAGCTGATTTTCAGGATTATTTTTTATCGCTTCGTCAATTTTTTGCCGCATCTCTTGTTGAAGCCGTTTCACTTCGTTTATCTTATCTTTATCGTAACCACATAAAATTATTTGGGTATTATAGTAATCTTTTATCCGTTTCACCTCATCGGCAGCGGCATCTTTAACCACACCACGATCATCGACGGTGGTTTTATTAGGGTCAAGTTCTATTTTACGAGCCTTGGCATCACCATAATAGGGCAAGGCCCAGCCAACAACGGAAGATATACCATCTAAACACCACACTTTTTTAGAATCGTATTTACCCGTTTTTTGTTTTAAATTACTACCCATCACCCCTGGGATAAAAATAATGGGCACGATAAGTCGTTCTTTCTCAACTAATAAAGTGTGTAACCTGTTGTCTGACGTTGGTACGGTATTATATTGGAACGTCTGTTTTTGTTTTCGATTATACATATTTGTCCACCTGTCCTATTCCTGCACTATTTTTGGGGGCTAATGATCTGTAGGTAGATTAGCCCTTGATTGCCACTCAAAGTCAACTATTCACGAAAATCACTAGCATTGGCACTTGCCATTGTTAGCACAAAATACCGAGTTAATTGGCTTACCAAAGGTTAAATCAATATCGTAAAAAAGTTACCCCGCTTTGTCCGCACAACTTTAACTCATGACTTGCCATCGTTAAGGTTAATCGCGTTTTGTTATTTAATTTTGAGTCAGCATTCTCCCATACTATAACAAGCAATGACTTTTTCTAATTATTTAACTTTCTATTCAACAATATTTGCCTGAATTTAACTATCGTTATCTATTTTTATTGTAATAAAAGCTAATACACCTAGCCCGATTTTTTCTATCTAATATTGCATAATAAACCAATATAAGGTCTTCTTTTTCTAGCGCTGTGACTCTTTACCCGATTGAAGAAATGGATAATGACAGGTGTGCAAGTAATGCATTAGCAGTCATTTTTCTATTTCTTTGTAATTGATACAAAATTGTCACATTAATCTGCTGTTTCTTATTTGAAAAATAATTTTTTTTTGCTATAACACTATAGCAAATTTTTTTCCAAAAAGTCGGTTAAAATTATCTTTATCAAAAAATACTTTGAATGAAATATGCCTAATTTTCGTTGTTTTATAAAAGATCAACAGCCCTTAGATTAAAACAGAAAATAATCACGTTATAGATGCAATAGAAAATGGTTAACATTAGCGAAATTGATATTGCAATTACTACACAAAACAATATGTTCATAGATAGACTAAAAATAAAAATATGTAAAGAAGTTTCAGGTTAAGTAGATGTTTCAATATAAGATATTAAAACTCATCTAATATTTAGATGAGTTTTGGTGAGTGGAGTGATCAGTTAATTATTAGCTAATTTCAGTTCATTTTTGGCGTTAGGTTCAGCTATCAATTTTTTTAGTAACAAATTTAAGATAACACCATATAGTGGCAAGAAGAACAATCCGCAAATCAAAATTTTAAAGCTATAGTCTATCAATGCTATTTCGGGCCAATTAGTTGCCATAAACTCGTCACTGCTATTATAAAAAGCGATAGCAAAAAAGACGATAGTATCAATCCCATTACCAAATACCGCAGAAGCAGAAGGCGCTACCCACCATTTTTTATTTTGTCTTAAATAGTTAAATACCGTAATATCCATTAATTGCCCAACTAAATAAGCGGAAAAACTGGCTAAAGCAATGCGAAAGACAAAGCTATTAAATTCGGTCAGCGCAGCAAAACCGAGCCAATGGGTTTCGAAAAACAACACCGAAATTGCATACGAAAATAGCAATGCTGGCATCATTACTACAAATATGATCTTTCTGGCCAAGCTGGCACCAAACACCCGAATGGTTAAATCAGTGGTTAAAAAGATAAATGGGAAAGTAAAAGCCCCCCAAGTGGTGTGAAAACCAAAAATATCAAAAGGGATTTGCACTAAATAATTGCTAGAAGCAATCACTAAAATATGGAAAAAAGCTAACCAATAAAGTGCTTTGTGCCGTTGTTCACGGGTAAACTTATGTGGGATTAACCCAGCATGATCATTAACATACATATAATTTCCTTTTTTAATGGGGTGAGAGAACCCAGTTTGAAAAAATTAATAGAATTTATTTAATGGAATGCAAATATTCTTGCAAACCCTTATCACGCAATAGACAACTTGGACATGTACCACAACCTCCTTCCATGCCGTAATAACAGGTATGAGTATGCGTTTGCACATAATCAAGGTAACCTAAATCATCAGCTAATGCCCAAGTTTGCGCTTTGGTCAGATACATCAACGGAGTGATGATATTAAAAGTATAATCCATAGCCAGATTCATAGTGACATTCATCGATTTGACAAACACATCCCGACAATCGGGATAACCACTAAAATCGGTTTCACAAACGCCAATAATAATGTCACTAATACGATGCTGTTTGGCATAACACCCCGCTAAAAGTAAAAATAGCATGTTACGACCATCAACAAAGGTATTGGGATAGTTGCCGTCTTGGGCTGGCTGAATCTGTTGAGAACTATCAATCAAGGCATTATTGGTGGTTTGTTTAATGACGGATGTATCAATTATAGTTTGCTTAACACCTAGATCAGCCGCAATCCATTTGGCCTTTTCAAGCTCAATCACATGCCGTTGACCATAATGAAAACTAATGGTTTGAACATTTTGCTGACCATAATCAGCTATCGCTTGCAGCAAACAAGTGGTTGAATCTTGCCCACCAGAGAAGATCACTAGTGCTTTACGCTGTTGCATTTTACCGTTCCAGTTAAAATTAATAGATTAACGATTATCCACTTTTTCTGGATAAAGATCGTGATTGGCTAAACGATTAACCGCAATTTGCTGCCAGCAAGTGCCAGCTTGACCATAATTAGCATAAGGATCGATAGAGATACCACCGCGCGGCGTAAATTTACCCCAGACTTCGATGTATTTTGGATCCATTAATTTAATCAGATCTTGCATAATAATATTGATGCAATCTTCATGATAATCACCATGATTACGGAAACTGAAAAGATAGAGTTTTAGTGATTTGCTTTCCACCATTTTAATATTCGGTACATAGGATATATAAATGGTGGCAAAGTCAGGTTGCCCGGTGATAGGACAAAGACTAGTAAATTCAGGACAATTGAATTTAACAAAATAGTCGTTGTTGGGATGTTTATTATCAAACGTCTCGAGTATTTCAGGTGCATACGTCGACGGATAGCGAACAGACTGATCGCCTAATAAGGTGATGTTACTCATTATTAATTCCTTAGTTTTTTAGCGTGGGAGGTTCACGAACCACGTAACAAGGCGCACACCATACTCTTTTTGGGTAAAAAAGTCCAATATATAAGACCTATTGAAATTAACCATTGATTTAATCTGTATTTAATTTATACCACTAAGGTTAAACTCAATAAAATGAACTTTCATAAAAAATAGCTGAGCATTATAAAACGCTCAAAATGATTATTTGACAACCAATAGTATAATTGGACTATTAGTGTTTAAACTCTGATAGATTATGTTTAAATTGAGAACGACGTTATTTTATTTTCATCAGCATTAACATGTAATGCTCTACCTTTCATATCAAAGAAGCAATAATGACCAGCAATGCACCTACCAGAAATAACATGGGGGGAAGCCCAATCTATCACTGCTTTTATACTATTGTCATTAAGGTAATAAAGATAGATATCATATCCGCTACCATCCATGCGAACCACAAATAACACCACCATTTGGCCGGTAGAAAAGATCCGTAAATTATTAAATTGTTCGGGTGAAATAGTTAAAGGGATTTCATTATAGTATTGATAATTTCGACGTTTACATAATAATCGAGCTTGATCCTTACTATATTTAAAATACAACATACCTAATTCAGCATTCATAATGATCTTGTGAACACCTGTTTCAATATCAATACTACTACGATTAATTAAATTACGTTTAGGCAGACTATAATAAAATGTTTCAATTTTATTTTCTGGATCGATGGTCACATAATTTTCACCATAATCATCTGTGACAATTTGTTGAATTCGGTTTGGTGCCAAGTCAACTCGCCAAATTACTGACAATGTTTCAGCAATATTAACCACTTCAACGCAATTATTATTAATAATTGTCCAATTAATACCATCAAACTGCCATTGACATAACTGAAATTTAATCACCCCGAGATCGACTGATTTTTGGGTAGTCAAATCAATTTTTTCAACACGATAATAGTTGTCACGTTTAATCAATGCTAAAACTTGCAAACGATTTTTAGAAAGTACCAACGAATCAGCCGCAATCATAAAATAAGCTAGCTGTTTACCCATTTTATCAACCATTATTATGCCGGCTTCACCTAACGCTAACAGATAGTTATCATTAGCTAAGGCTACCATATCGTAAATTGCTCTATGACCCGCTTCCGGAAAATGATAGAGTTGTAAACTATTAACCGTTAATAAAGAAGTCTGTTTTACCAAATTAAGCGATGAAATTGGCATATCGACTTGTAGAGATTTATCCTGAGTGAGTTCAATCAACTTTGCTATATCCGAAATGGAAAATGCATTGGGATAAGTAATAACATCAGCAATAATGATATTAATGAATAGGCGCAATAAGCCTTGCAACTTTTCAATATCTTTTTGCTGGTTTAATATCTCTTTTGCTATGTCTAACCGTTTTTGATAATAATTAGGATTATTTTTTAAAGCGGTTAAACAATCTTCAAGTTTATCAATCGAATCCGGTAATAAAATAAATCTTTTGACTAAAGCTTTGCCACTGAGCTTATCTGTATTGTTAAACCATTGTTCGGCAAGATAACGATACTCTGTTAATGGCCATATTGCATCAATTGCCGCTAACCATTCAGCTTTTTCAGCCAAGGTTTTTGCCCACTCAAGTCTTAATTTATTAGCTAGTTCTGGTTTATTCTTTTCAAGCATCAAAATAGCATTGGCAAAAATATTATCCCGCCTTGCAATCATGATTGCCATATCCCAATTATTGGCTAAACAACAAAGTTTAACAATAAGTTCTGGCTCAGCGTCACGAGCGATCGCTAATTCCATTGCTTGTTTATATAGCTTACGTTGCTCTAAAAATTCAATAGCTTCATTTAGACTATTTAAAAGCTCGACTAAAACAAAAACGGCTTGTTCCACCTTGTCTTGTTTGGCTAATTTTTCAAAACTTTGTCGGTAAAGTGTTTGTAAATGATCGAGAAACTCTGGTTCAAGATAAACTGATGAGGAGCTACCATAAACACGCTCACTTAAAGATAATTTATTGCGTGGTTTAGGTAATCCAAAAGATTGTCCTTGCGAATTGTCATTATTAATGGGTAATGCATAGCGTAGCGCTTCTTCTAAATCGCCATCTGCAAATTTTTTCATCATTTTTTTAATATAATCACCTTGCCGAAAAGCAATCAAATGACTCAATTTTGTAAAAATCGTAAAAATCGTCAAATAGTTACGCCAACGGCTAGATTTGGTCTCTTTTGGTTTGGATCTGGCCGGTAAATTGGTATCCGATCCATTTGCACCATAATTTAACTGAGAGTCCGAATTGTAGACATCATAATCGAGATTGATTTGTGATTTATTATTGTTTGAAGTTTCGTGATCTTGTTTAATATTATATGCGAAATTTTTAATTACTATTTTATCTTGTTTACTTGCTTTGAAATGTGCGGAAATTTTGCCAAAGAAATTTATAGATTTTAAATAAAAAAATAAAATAATGATGCCAAAAATTAAATAAGGAACAAGATTGGTACTCGTTTCTGACGAGGTAATTTGTGTTGCTGAACTGATTTTCGGATTTTTATTGACAAAGCCGTGATACAAGCCAAATAATATTGACGCTAGCGCAATCCATAAAATTGTATAATTTTTTTTACTTGCTTGACCTTGCTTGGTTATATTAGTTGATTGATTAGGAGAATGCTGTTGTTTTAGTTGTTGTTGATGTTGCTCTATATATTTGAGCATTTCTGGACTTGGCGTAGGAATTTTACCATCGAATATCTGTTCAATTGATTTACTTTTTTCAGTAAAATCAATTACCTCATTATACACAATATTGACTGCATAACTCTTTGTTTCAAGCAATTGATAACCATCTAGATCAACCCATTGCGCGGGATCGAGCTCTAACGCATCTTCTAAACAGTAAGTGGTAATTGTATTACCTATAATCAATATTAAATCACAGACTGGCATTTTTTGCCAAAGTGATAGTGGAATTTCACTTGAACAAAGTACACCTGCTTGATAAATCAAAGGCCAGCCATCTAAACTATCGCAATACTGTTTTTGAGCTGACGGGAACTTGAGCAAATCACCTTGTACAAATTGATAAATCTTACAACCCATAAACCAGTTTTTTATTAACAAACTTCGGCGTTGTTCGTTGTTGAACCATTAAGCAGGAAACCATATCCCAATTATATCTTGAGATCCTTTTAAGGTTGGGAATTTAATAAAGTCAGTGCTATTTTGCATATTTTAGTCAGTTTTAATTAATTTCAATCGAATAGATTGGGTGATTAATGAATAAAGCATCAATTCACCGTTTTGGTTAGTTATTGAAAAAGATTTAGCTAACGAATTATAACTATAACTCACAATTTCATTCACTGAACGCAAACATGGTATGATTTTATTATTGAGATAATCAAATAACGCAACTTGCTTTTTATCTTGATTGATCATAACAAAGTTAGTGCAATTTTGCTGAGCATCATAATACAATCCAAATATTTGCCAATCATTGGGAGTAGTCACGTTAATAAAATCATTTTCAGTCGTAAATACCGTCCATTGTCGACCATAACCGATCGCTAATCGCCCAAACCCTTTCAGCCATAAATTTTCGGCAGTAACATAAATTTGTTGATTAACTTGTTTTTCAAAACCTACTAAACAATAGTTTAAATGGGCGTGGTTTAAACCATGAATACAAAGCTGTTGCATATCATTAAGATAAACATAACCAGCACGCCGCTCATCCAATTTAAACAAGGTAATGACATTATCGGCAATTATGTGAAAATTGTTTACTTCATCTTTCTTTTTGGAGATACCATACCAACAGCATAGTAGTGATTTATTTTCTTCAATAAAAAAAACATCATAACCGTGATTACCATAAAGACAAATAAATTGCGGTAAAAGTTTATCTTGATCGAGATTAAAATCCATCGACAACTCAATTTTGGGTTTATTTGATTGCCATAAATACAATTTTTGTTGTTCACAAATAAAAGCAATAATTCGTTTTCCTTGAAAATCCAAACCCAAAACCGAACCTTTTAAATAATAGTATTGAATACGACAGATTTGTTTGGAAGATAGCATATCGTTGATGGTGATAGAATAGGCATTAGTTTTATCATGGGTAAAGGTTAAAATGTGATTACCATCATTTGAGATAATTGGTTTAAATTCAATGTTAATAGGTACAATTGATCGCTTTTCAATTTCGGCAAAGTAATTATCAGAAATAAACTGACCAGACAGCATTTTAGCGCAGATAATATTGTTGGGGAGTGACAAAAGGCAATGTCGCGTTGTTGAGCGGTTTTTGATCTCAACTGATAACTTGTCATAATATTTAATCAGTCGATCAATGCTGACTTGATGAGTAATAAATTCTGCGCTTGGATGATTGCCACCAATTAACCAACATTCATCATAAATCAAATTCGACTGTTTAAAATAATTAGTCCAGTTATTGAACATCTGATTGGTGGCTAACATCTTAGAGCGATGATTAAGTAGGAATTTTAGATCATTAATATCCTTAAATAAAGTTAGCTGAGAAGGATTTTCAATGACACCCCAATAAAATTGACTATGATGATTATACGAACGAATCTCTAATAATAACATTAAAATCAGATGTACAAGTCGCTGTACACCCAATTGCAGCACACTGCTTTCAAACAGCGCAATAATAACACCGTTAGCTTTAGATTTTTCTTGCAAGGGAGCTAAAAATAAGTGTTCATAATTTACTGCTCTTCTTATAAACTCATCTGGTTCATCTTCAGCAATCAACCATTCAGAGAAAAGCAAATGTTCATAATTACCGCGTTGACGTAAATCACCTAAACCTGAAAATAATTTTTGTACATTCCAATGACTTTCTTTAACTGGGCCGAGTAAAATGTTAAGTTGCATCATCAAATCTGCAACCACAGGTTGTAAACTCTCATCAAACCAAGATAACCAAGGTTGCCAAGCTTTAAACGCTTTTGGTAATTGATTATAGCTCATACTCTAATAACTCTTTTGTTAAAGGCCATTTTTGATTTAACGGGATCACTACTTTAGGCTGATCCCATAACAGTGCAGATTCACATTTGAATTGATGAAAAATAGCTTTTGCTAACAATGATGTAGCAATAGATGGTTTAGCATGGCAGGGTAACCAAAGGCCCGGTTCTTGTTTATCAAACATAGCATATTGCACACCATCAACCCATGGCAATAAAGAAGATTGCCCAATAATCACGATAAAGTCATTACCTTTAACAAATTGATATTGCGACAAATCATAGCTATTTTGATTGGTTAATAAATGAGTAATTAAACGTCCGATCACTTCATGCCAGGCAACCACTGCAATTGGCGCAACGGTATCATTATTTGGCTGCCAGTGCCATTGAATATTAGTGTTACTGTTGCTACTCATTTCTTAGGCAATCAATTTTATCAGCTGAATTCTCAACTGTTTTAATTGTTCAGGTATGGTATCAATGGTGTAATTAGCATCAATTTCTCGTAAGACAGCTTCAATATGCACTACCTCACCATTTACGCAATTTGTTGCCATTTCCATCAACCTTTCTAAACGTGCGTTTGGTTGCTGAGTGGCTGATTCAGTTGCATAAAATAACTGTGAATTATTCGATAAAGTAAAAATATCTTTTAATATTTCTTGTCCGCGTTGCTGAATATCTGCAGTTGGAAGCACATAATAAAGAGGCCATAAATCTTGTTTTTCTGCCTCTAGCCTGCCATTAACCAATGCTGCTGCCGCAATAAGTTTTAATGTTTTAACCACTCGCCTATCCGATAGCGTGATGCCATTTTGCCTTAATAATCGAATCGCATCGGCAAAAGGGGTAAATATCTTATCGAGATTAACATGTTGTACCTGACTACTGAGCGCCTCAAGTTCATCAAGGGTAAGTGATACATCAACCGTCGAATATTCAGCTTGCCAGCCTCCGGTTAACATATCTTCAATAAAATTATCGGCTACCGGTTCAACAAAAAGATGTAATAAAAAACGATCGGCAAAAGCTGCTAATCCTTCGTCTTCTGGCAAACTGTTAGAAGCCCCAATACATATCTTTAAAGGACAGGCTATTTGAGTGTGGCCTCGTCTAAATTGCCGCTCATTTAAAATACCCAGTAAGGTATTGAGTATTGCTGTCGATCCTAAAAAAACCTCATCTAAAAAAACAATTTCTGCTTCAGGTAACATACCTTTGGTATCCGTTTCAACAGTTCCTTCACGTAGTTTTTTCAAATCAACTGTACCAAACAGTTCTGAAGGTTCAGTAAAGCGACCTAGGAGATATTCAAAATATTGACCATTCATGGTTTTTGCAATTCGCCTTACTACAGCACTTTTAGCTGTGCCCGGCGCACCAATGACTAATAGATGTTCTTTAGCGATCGCCGCTAAAATTATCAGTTCGGCAAGTTGTTGGCGACCAACAAAACCTTGAGTGGCAATTTTAATACATTGTCGGATTTTAGATAAATTTTCCATTATATTTCTTAATTTTAATATAGCTTATTAGATTTATTCTTTTTTAATTATAGAGTATTTATACAATAAAAAAAGTGGATAAATGATAAAAACTATTTGCTTAAAAATGAGCTTATAACAAAAAATATCGATCCTTTAGCACAGTAATTTGCCCTAAATCAGGGCATGGATTGTAAAGATGTTTCAGGTTAACTATACGTTTCAGTATAGATTTTGCTCTATTTCGCCGAGAGTTCTTGATAAAATGCTGTTAATTTAATCTTAGCCTCACTCAATTCTTTTTCGGCCTCACTTAATTTTGTTTTTTGCTTGGCAATTTTTTGTTGATTACCTTTGCCTTGAGCGTCTGCCAGTTCTTGCTGCCTTTCTGTCACTTTAGCCGTTTTTTCAGTAATCTCTTTTTTATACTTCGCTTCTAATTCATCATTGGTACAATGAGTATTTACTGCATATAACGCTTTTTCAAACCCTTGAATACGATGGATATTGTTATTTTTTTTAGCCAAACCAATTTGTGATTCAATGATTTGTTTTTTGCCATTACATGTTAAACCTTGTTCATCAAAATCAGTAGCATAGGTTGCCAATGAAAATAGACTTATTAATATCAAAACCGTTAATTTACTTATGGACCTAATTATTGTAGTCATAACAATTCCTATTAAGTTAGATTTATTTTCTTAATTGAACATTATCTATTTTATGATCTTTACCTTTAGTTAAAATTAAACTTGCTCTTTCCCTGGTTGGCAAAATATTTTCAATCAGATTCAGTTCATTAATTTCATGCCAAAGACGATTGGCAATGTTGATAACTTCTGCTTCTGGTAGCTGTGAATAGTGATTAAAATAAGAGTTCGGATCACTAAAAGCCCCTGCTCTAAATTTTAGAAAACGATTAACATACCAGTCATGTAATAATGGTAAATCAGCATCAACATAAATCGAAAAATCGACATAATCAGACACAAATACTCGATTATTTGCCTGCGGATAATTTAATGTTCCTTGTAATACATTTAAGCCTTCGAGAATCAAAATATCCGGGCTGTCGATGGTAATTTCTTCATTTTCAACAATATCATAAACTAAATGAGAATAAACTGGTGCTTTCACTTCAGCCTGACCTGATTTGACATCAGCAACAAAATTAATTAATTTTTTGATATCGTAAGATTGTGGGAAACCTTTTTTGTTCATAATGCCACGTTCTTCAAGGCATTTATTCGGATATAAAAAGCCATCTGTTGTCACTAATGCCACTTTTCGATGTTCTGGCCAGCGCGTTAATAATGCTTGTAACACCCTAGCGGTAGTACTTTTACCCACTGCTACACTACCAGCAATCCCAATCACATATGGTATTTTTTGGCTTTTACCTAGAAATTTAGATAATACCACCTGCCGTGTTAAGCTATTACTAATATAATAATTAAGCAATCGAGACAAGGGTAAATAAATTTGACTGACTTCGTCCATGGATAGATCTTCGTTAATCCCTTGTAATGAAGTCAACTCTTCAGAAGTTAAGGTCATTGGTACCGCGTTACGCAAGCTTGCCCATTCTTGACGGCTAAAATGCATATAAGGACTCAAATGATTGTTCATAATTCATCTTTCTCTAATTGCTCCAACTTATTTGGCTCAGATTATACATAAATTAATTTTTTTACAATCATAAATTAGCTTTAAGTCTTAATCATAGCTATCTTGGTGACTTACTGTTAAAATGCTCACATTATTTTGTCATTCAAATTATAAAATAGTTTATATGTTAAAAAATAAATCGAAACAGAAATCTAAAATAAGCCGTCAAGAGATCAATGAGGCGTCACGAGAACTCAAAAAAAAGCGTAAACATAAAGGATTACCTAGTGGATCTAGATTTAATAATAATGATGACAGCCAAAATCAAAAATCGACAAAAGCAATAAAAGATCCGCGTGTTGGAAGCAAAAAACCTATTTCGTTAGTGGTAACCGATTCGACTAATGTAAGTAAAATGACCAAAGCTTCAAAACCCATTAAAACAATCCTGTCACCCGAGCAAGAGCTGGATCAATTAGAAAATGATCCTAAATTAGAACAATTACTCGATTTAGTTGAACAAAATAGCAAGTTAACTCAAGAACAACAACTTTATCTTGATAGCAAATTACAACGTATTGATGAACTTATGCAAGAACTTGGTTATACCGATGCAGATTTTGATGATGTTGAGGAGAAACCAGAAGATATTGTTAGTTTATTAAAACGTAATTAATTACTTTTTACCTATTAATACATTAGCTTATAGTACATAAAAGAGAGCATAGCAAATGCCAATATTTATTATGCTAGGTTTATATTTAGGGTTATTTATTTGCACATTGCTATATTTGAAAAAGACTAATTGTATCAAAATAAAAACCAAAGCCAGAATACAACAAAAGACCATTTCAAAAAGTCATGGAAAGAGCGATGTCAAAAACCAGTTTAAACAGAAACGATAATATGACTATAACGCAATTTTGGGATCAAACGTTAATTGAAAAATATAACTATACAGGTCCAAGGTATACATCATACCCAACAGCATTAGAATTTAATGATAATTTTAATGATCAGGATTTTTTATCGGCTGTAACTTGTTACCCTCAACGTCCTTTAGCACTTTATATACATATTCCTTTTTGCCATAAGCTTTGCTATTTTTGTGGTTGCAATAAACTTATTACTCGCCAAACGCATAAAGTGACAAAGTACCTTGATATTCTTGACATTGAGATCGCACAGCGAGCTAAATTATTTAATCATCGCATAGTATCGCAAATGCATTGGGGCGGAGGCACGCCCACATTTTTAACTGATGAGGAAATTACTCGCCTTATTTGTTCACTTAAACAGCATTTTAATTTTGCTGATAATGCAGAGCTATCGATTGAAATAGATCCTCGTGAAATCACCCCTGAAACTATCGATCACTTAGCTCACGTTGGTTTTAACCGATTAAGTATGGGGATTCAAGATTTTAATCACGAAATTCAAAATTTAATTAATCGCAAGCAAGATGAAAACTTAATCCGTTCACTAATCAATCAAGCTCGCAAGAATAATTTTCAGTCAATCAGTCTTGATTTAATTTATGGTTTACCTAAACAAACTGTGGCAAGTTTTACCGAAACCTTAAATAAGGTGATTGATATTTCACCTGACCGGCTCAGTGTCTTTAATTATGCTCATTTACCCAGTCGTTTTGCTGCACAACGTAAAATCAAAGATAATGATTTACCCAATGCTAATCAGAAGTTACAAATTTTACAAACTACTATCGAGAAATTAACACAGTCTGGTTATCAATTTATCGGCATGGATCATTTTGCCAAACCCACCGATGAATTAGCCATTGCTCAGCAACAAAACAAACTACATCGTAATTTTCAAGGTTATACCACTCATGGTGATGCGGATTTATTAGGGCTGGGTGTGTCTGCGATCAGCATGTTAGGTGATAGTTATGCGCAAAATCAGAAAGATTTAAAAATTTACCAAATGCAAGTCGAACAAACTGGTAATGGATTATGGAAAGGATTTAATTTAAACCATGACGATATAATTCGCCGTAGTGTAATTAAACAACTTATCTGCCATTTTTATTTGGATAAAAAACAGATTGAACAACAATATAATATTCAATTTGATGATTATTTTAGTGAAGATTTGAAACTACTTGCCCCACTGCAACAAGATGGTTTAGTCGCGGTGACACCAAATACTATTGTAGTACCACCCAAAGGTCATTTATTGATTCGTAATATTTGTATGTGTTTTGATATCTATATGCGCAAAATAGCCAGACAACAACAGTTTTCGCGAGTGATCTAAAATCAGCTATTGAGATTTTACTAATTATAGTATCCAAACTTAATCTGCATTATTTGCCTTTTAAAAAAAGATATTTCTATTATCAGATCAATAATTGTTATCGATTTTCTTTTATGCTAGCATTAGCGCAAAATTAACTATTTATTTACAATTATGCCTTTAGATGACTACCCTTTTCGCGGTTTTGAACCGCTCAAACCTGCTTTTTTCAATGTTAAATTTACAGTTAAAGATAAAGAGCAATTTAAACAAATGATGCTAGAGATCTATAATAAAAGTATGTTTCATGGAAAACTACCATTTATCATAGCTGTTATATCGGTTATTGCGCTTATTTTTATTGCCACTTTTGCCTATCATAATACATTTGCACAATTTATTTTAATCGCACTAACGATTAGTTCATTATTTGGATTTTTATTTGCTCTTGCTTTTTATATTCCATCGAGTATTTTCAAAAAACAAGTTGAAAAAAATTATCTACAAGATAATTTTACCTCACCTTTTATCTATAATTTTTATGATGAAGGTATTGAAATGGATACCCCTATCATGAAAGGGATGTTTGGCTGGCAAGATATTCAACTAGCTATAATCGATCCAATAAGTATAATATTAAGTTTCTCAAAACAGACGCCTAATGGCAAAACTATTGGGAAAATTAAAGCATATTATGGGGGTATCGTCATTCCATTTATGTTATTAGATGAAGAAACCAAACAACAATTGATTGAAATAACGAAATTAGCATATCAACAAGGCGCAATAAATCAATTAAATATCAATAAAAAGTTACGATAATAATCGTACCTTTTTACCGATAAACTAAAAAATATAATGATTAAAAGATTGATGTTTTAGATATAAGCCAAATAGACCTTAAATTTTGTGGTTTGCGCAATCACTTCTACACGATTAAATGTATCATCTAATAGGGTTTGATATGGTAAGAATGAATTTGCCACAAGGCATAAATGACCGTTAGGTTTTAAATGCCTTTTGGCTTCTTTAATCAATGAATTAACCGCAATATAACTGGTTTCCTTGCCATCATGAAATGGTGGATTAGATATAATGAGGTGATATTTATCATTAAGATGAGAAAAAACATCACTCGCCACCACTTGCGCTTTAACTTGATTACTGGCTAATGTGGCTTTACTTGATTCAATAGCAACACTACTCACATCAGATAAGGTCAATTCAATATTGGGATATAACTTGCCAATTACTGTCGACAATATACCCGAACCACAACCCACATCTAACACATTATCTTTAATAATATCCGCATGTTCCAGCAATGCGTTTAATAACAATTCACTACCAGCATCTAATCCTTTTTGACTAAATACTCCTGGTAAACTCTTGATTTCTATGTTTTGATCTTCGATAGTTAGCTGATAACTTAACCACCACTCTGATAAATCAAAGGCTAATCGACTATCGGCATGAAAATGATACAAACCACAGCGTCTAGCGCTATCTATCTTTTGAATCGTGCCAAAATCCGTTAATAAAGCTTCAACACTTTTAACACCGGTGCGGTTTTCTCCTACAATAAAAATATCACTATCTTTGGGCATATTTTGTAATAGATAGGACAGTTGAAATTGAGCTTCACTTTTGGTTTTTGGCCAATAGTAAATTAACGTATTCATGTCTTTATAGAACTCGGTATCAGGCAACAATGAAAATAAAACCTGCCTACCACGTGAACTATTATTTAAACGTAAATAAGTATGAAATTGACTACAATGGATATTAACTTGTTTTGCTGAAATAGCTAACGGATAACTATCTTGGATATCACCAGCGATAATTACATTTTTATCACTAAAAAATTCCTGGTGGCGCTCAAGTACTTGACTTGCAGGAGTATAACCGGATGCTGCCATATTGCCTCAATCAAAAAACCTTTATAATTTTAGCCTATGATTATACAATTAACCCATCTTAATCTCTAATAAAAAAGCAACTCAATAATGAGCAAACAAGATTGGTATTTAAAACAGTGTAACATTACCCAATATGTTTTGCGTAACCCAGCAGTGTTTAAAGGTGAAATTGCCACACATATTGGCAAGGAAATTCGTTTGATTGTTGTTGCCAACCAACAACCAACACAAAAAATCTATTTTGATATTTTGAAAGCTATTCATTTGACTGAAGATCAAGTGATGGTATTAACACCATCACAACTCATTATGCCAGCAAGCGAAATTCAAACGGTAGTTTGGTTTATTGATGTCAAACCTGACGAATCATGGTTAAATCCACTTACCGTACAAACAATTAGCTTAGATCTTCTTCCTAGTGCTCCACAACAAAAACGCCAACTTTGGCAACAGTTATGTCAATATGAAAACTATTTCCATCCTGAACGAGCATGATTTGGCTGATGCCTATCAGTTAGAACTTCTTTGCCATTTGATGCCATGGTCAAAACAGGTATTTTATTCAAATCAAGGCGAACGTTATTTAAATCTTAAAATAAGTGTAAATCAGCAAATAGTCGGTTTTTGCATTTGTCAGCAGGTTGCGGATGAAGCCAATTTATTTAATATTGCCATTCATCCACAATTTAGGCAGCAAGGACTAGCCAAAGATTTACTTAATGAATTGATTGATAGATTATTAACAATTAACTCGCCCAATGCTCCTGCTACACTATGGTTAGAAGTACGCGAATCGAATCAAGCTGCGATTAAGTTATATCATTCTTTGGGTTTTAATGAGATTACTATACGCAAAAATTATTACCCAACAGTAGAGGGAAACACCGAAAATGCCATTATTATGGCCTACACCTTGAGATTATAACAAGGAAGCAATAATGACTAACAAAGCGCTACTTTTTGTCAATGGTGAACCACCACAATATTATCCAACTAATTTAGATTGCTATAATTATATTGCTTGCACTGATGGCGCTTATCATAATTATTTAATTAAATCGCAAATTATTCCGGATTTTATTATCGGTGATCTAGATAGCTACGATAAAACCCAGCCCATTGCTGAGCAAACCCAAATTATTTATACGCCCGATCAAAATAAAACAGATTTTGAAAAAGCCCTGTTATTTTTAACAACTAAAGGGATAACAGAGTTTATAGTTTATGGAGCCACTGGCCATGCTAGCGATCATTTTTTGGGTAATCTTTCGGTAGCAATGCAATATTATCACCAATATAAAATCGTTTTTTATGATAATTATTGCCACTTCTTTTTCGCTCGTCACCATGAAAAAATTCATAATGTCAAAAATCGTATTATTTCACTTATACCATTATCAAAAGTAACTCAGTTAACCATAACTGGTTTTCAATACCCTTTAATTGAACAAACATTAATGCTAGGTGGGCAAACTAGTCTTCGTAACAAAGCAGTAACTGATTTAGTTGAAATCGCTTTTAAAAACGGGGAGTTATTAGTTTTCATTGAAGATTTACATAGTTAAGATTGACAATAATCTTTACATTACTTTACACTACAATAGATATAATATTATATAACTTATAAGATCAATGGAATTTAGGAATATATCATGCCTTTAAAAAAACTGCCGATGCTTGTTTGTTGGTTATTAATACCTTGTATGGCTTCAGCTCAAAACAATGCTGTTGAGAATGGTACAAATAAGCTTATTGAGTCTTTTCTTAACTGCGATGCCCAATTTTTTCAGCAGTTAGCTAAACACAAAACCTTATTTAAACAATTTTTTGATTTAGAAACCACCGATAATGTTACCTATATCCCTGTCGAAAATATCAACAAAAATGATAAAAACAGTGTAATTTTCAAAAAACCAATATTATACAAAGGTTTAACTATCACTGGCTACCAAAATATATCTATTAAAATTCCTTTTTATGGTCAGTATTATTATTGGGGTTTTATTATGAATGATAATTTAGATAAAACCAAAGAGGCATTCAATAACCTTAATTGGTCACCTTATAACTCGACAACTTACATTGCTAATGCACAAATTTACGATCGCAGAACTAAAACGAATGTTTGGCAAGATAATCCCTATGCAATTGATAGAGTCATCCCTAGACAAGCAACAGCTGAAAAGTCACTTTATTTAGAACAAGTAAATGATAACCAAACTAATATAGTATGTTCTATACAGGGCGATCTAACTAAAGAAATCTTGTATCTAAACAGACCTGACATGAAACCTATACACGAAAAAATAGAAGCCAAACAGCAAGAAAAGATAAATGACATTAAATTACAAAAACAAAAAGAACTCACACCACAGCTACAAAACCAACAATCTCAACCCGATACTAATAACAAAACACATGAAAATGACCAAAAAAGTGTGCCTATTAATACAGATGAAGTTTTGAAAGATCCTAGAGTTGGTAAACAATATATCCCAATTAAAAAATCTAACCAAGAAAAAAGGGTTAGCTATTCCTTCCTCGATAGAACTTCAGTAGCTTTACACCCTTATAATAAAAAAATTAGAGTTTTCGATGAAATAGTTAATTTTGTTCCTGAGCAAATATATGAAAATAAAAAAGAGCAAAACGAAACTTATAGATCATTAAAGATCATGCATTATGCTAATTGTGATCTAAAGGAAATAGCCAAAAGCAATATACAAATATTTGAAAAATATTTTGCTGCTGGCAAATTAATTGATAGTAATGATACCCCTCATCGCTGGATAGATACAAAACAACAAGGTGATAAGCTTCAGTTATCCATTATTGCTTGTTCACTACAACTTGCTGACCAACAAAAAACTGATTAATTCCCATATTTATTCTGCTACCAAGCTGTGGCAGAATATATCGCTTTGTGCTAATATTTTAATACTGTTTTCAATATATTAATTCTATTGTTATGAATATCACACAATTCCATACTCTTACTGATCAACTGTTTAATCAAATTGAAATATTTTTGGATAATTATGCCGATGAACATGATAGTGATATTGACTATGAAACACAAGGTAATGTCATTACCATTGCCTTTCCAAATAACAGCAAAATTATTGTTAATACTCAAGAACCATTGTTGCAAATTTGGTTGGCAACCCGCCAACAAGGATACCATTTTGATTATGTGAATAATCAATGGCGTTGCAATCGTAGCAATGAACCATTTGATAAAATTTTTGCTAAAGCAGTGGAAGATCAAGCTAACGCTTGACCGCTGAAAGTACAAAATGCTAAGAGGAATAGATTAAATATTCACTATTTTTGAATCTACCCTAAAAGCAATTAAATTAAAGTGAGATTAGCAAGTTTAATCACTAACCATTTTATACCTTCATTAACAAAAGCAATTTGTACACGCCTATGCTCACCTTCGCCATCAATATTTATAATGGTTCCTTCCCCAAAGCGTTGGTGTTTAACTTTTTGACCTAAAGTATAACCATCATTAACACGAGCTTTTTCCTGATAAGATTTTTTACGATCATTAAGATATTGTTCATGTTTACTTAACTGATTATGTTTTGCATCTGGTAGAGTTGTGATTCCACGATAGCTAATTTCATTTAAATGTTCTGTCGGTAACTCGGTCAAAAAACGAGAAGGTAAGTTACGTTCATCTCGTCCATAAAGTCGTCTTAATTCACATAATGTTAAAGTTAACTGTTTACGTGCACGGGTAATACCAACATAAGCTAAGCGTCTTTCTTCCTCCATTCTATCCATTTCTTGCACGGAACGTTGTGCCGGGAAAATCCCTTCTTCAAGTCCTACAATAAACACATTATCAAACTCTAACCCTTTAGCTGAATGTAATGTCATTAACTGCACTGCATCTTGTTCTTTAATGACATCCCGACTCTCTAACGATGTATAGGCTAAAAATGATTCCAATACGTTAAGTGTTTTACCAGTTTGGTTATCTTCAATCACAGTATTTTCATTATTTGCATAGAATTGTTCAGCCGCTGAAACTAATTCTTCAAGGTTTTCTAGCCTTGATTGCCCTTTAATCCCCGGTTCTTGTTCATACATCTGTAGTACACCGGATAATTTAATAATCGCATCTAGCTGTTTATAAAAAGGTAACGATTCTACTTCAACATAAATTGATTCCATTAACTCTAAAAAACGACTAATACCAGAGCGTTGCCTTTCGGTTAAGGCATTTTTTTCGATTAATAGTAAACATGCATCCCATAATGAAAGATCATTTTGCTTAGCCGTAAGCTTGACCTTATCTAGCGTGACGTTACCAATACCACGTGTTGGTGTATTGATAGTCGCTTCAAAAGCTATGTCATTATTGTGATCGTGTAATAATCGTAAATAAGCTAATGCCAATTTGACTTCTTGTCGTTCGTAAAAACGGATAGAACCATAAATTTGATAAGGTAATCCAGCTTGCAATAGTGTGTCTTCAAAAATACGTGACTGAGCATTATTGCGATATAAAATCGCGCAACTGGCATAAGGTTCACCTTCGGTATGTCGTTTTTTAATCTGTCCAATAACAAAGCGGGCTTCATCAATATCGTTAAAACCGATATAAAGAGAGATCTTTTCACCAATACCACTATCAGTCCATAAATTTTTGCCTAAACGATTCTGGTTATTGGCAATTAATTGATTGGCCGCATTTAAAATAGTACCAGTTGAACGGTAGTTTTGCTCTAATCGAATAATTTCAGTTTCGGGATAGTCATTAATAAATAATTGTAAATTGTCAGCATTAGCCCCACGCCAGCTATAAATAGACTGATCATCATCACCAACGATCATAACATTGGCCGTTGTGCCAGCTAACTTCTGAACCAATTGATATTGAATCAGATTAGTATCTTGAAATTCATCAATTAATACATTAGTAAAACGCTGATGACAATAATTTAAAACATCTTTATTACGGCACAGTAGTTCATAAGCACGAAGAATTAACTCAGAAAAGTCGACATAACCAACTCTGTCACAAATTGCTTGATAATCACGATAAATATTTTGCCACATGACTTGTTTCGGATCTTCGGCAACAATAGCATCAGCGCGCAAACCTTTTTCTTTTTGTGCTGAAATGTAGGCAACACACTCCTTGGATGACCATTGTTTTTCATCGATCTTCAGTTCACGAAAAATACGTTTTACCAATCGATTTTGATCTTCTGTATCAATGAGTTGAAAATTAGCCGGTAAGTTAGCTTGTTCTGAAAACATGCGTAACAAACGATGGGTTAAACCATGAAATGTACCTACCCACATGCCATTAAAATAACCTTCACCCACCAAATTTTGAATACGTTCTTGCATTTCATTAGCGGCTTTATTAGTAAACGTTACTGCAAAAATTGAATGTGGCGAATATCTTTTTTCGAGGCATAACCAGGCAATACGGTGAACTAATACGCGAGTTTTTCCACTGCCCGCACCTGCAAGGACAATGGTATATTGACTATCAGTGGTAACCGCATTTTGTTGTTCAGAGTTAAGGTCCGTTAATAATAATTTATTCATATTTGCTTTGTATTAAGCCATTGAGATAAGAATAACCACTAAGTGGTGTTATTTTTTGTTATTATCAATATTCTCATTATCTTTCAAGATGCTACTTAGTCGACTATTATCAAATGGGATATAAAGATAGGTTATTTATTAAATAAAATTAATAGCTAAATTGCAATTAACTGTCTATTTATACATATATAATAAATTATAACAGATTATCCAGTTCTGACAATTGGGTTATTTCAATATGTGGTAAACATCTTGCGTCAGAAAGATGAAAAATATCCTGATTAAAGATATTAATCCAACATGCCAAAAAATCACTATTAATCGCGCCGTTAACATCTGTAGATAAATTATCACCTACATGTAAGATATGATGTGCCGGAACATTTAATTTTTGGCTAGCCAACTCAAATATTTCAGGAAAAGGTTTTGATCGACCATCTGGCCCACCTCGCAATGAAAATTGAAAATAGTCACCCAGACCTATTTTAGCTATTTCAACATTACCATTTGTAATCACTCCCAATGGGTATTTAGTTGCTAACTTAGTTAGTAATGTATGTGTTGCTAGTGGAATTTGCATTTTATGGCGCCAAATATTAAAAGTGGCTAAACACTCATCAACAACATGAGTTATTTTTGATATTGGAAATTTAGCCTTAGCCAATATTGATTTAATTGTTTCAATTCGCCAAAGAATAACATCATGATAAATCTCGGAATCATTTTCAAATACACGATTTTTTTCAGCAAAATAATCAGTTTTAGTAATATTATGTAGTGGATCATATTGTTGTAATGTTTTGATAAGTTCTTCTTCTGCTTTTTCAACAATCAGACTATTGTCGTATAATGTATCATCAAGATCGAAAGTAATTGCTTGTATTTGATTAATTGTTCGATAAAAGTGCATCACTATTTTCCCCTTTTAGCTCTAGGATGAGCTGAATCATAAACATTTGATAGATGCGAAAAATCAAGATGAGTATAAACTTGCGTGGTAGACAAATCTGCATGACCAAGTAATTCTTGGACCGCCCGTAAATCACCACTTGATTCAAGCATATGTGTTGCAAATGAGTGACGTAATTTATGAGGATGAACATGCACACTCAAACCTTGTTTAACGCCCCACTGTGCAAATCTTTTTTCTACGTTACGCGCTGAAATCCGCTTACCTAATTTTGAAATAAATAGCGCATCATCTTTTGGTTCTAAAAAATCGCGCATTGACAACCAATGTTCGATCCATTTTATCGATTCACGCCCCAATGGTAATTTGCGTTCTTTATTCCCTTTACCTAAGACGCGAATTTCGCCACCGTTCAAATTAAGTTCTCGACAATTAAGATTAATAAGCTCAGAAAGACGAAGACCGGAACCATACATCAATTCAAGCATAGTCCTATCGCGCACAGACAATGGATCATTATATTCAATATTAAGTAATTGGTTAATCTCATCAATATCAATATTTTTAGGCAGATGCCGACCTTGTTTAGGATTCAATACACCTCGAGCTGGGTTAGCAGTAAGTTGACCATTTTTCACTAACCAATCACAAAAACTACGTAATGCCGATAACCTTAATGCCAAACTTCTCGCTTGTAAACCCTTACGTTTACTGCGACTTATCAAAAACCTCACCACAGATGAATCTAAATTACACCAATTTGAAAATTCTACTTCACTAGCCAGAGTAATAAGCGCGTACAACTGACGGCGATAATTAATTTGCGTATTTAAACTAAGTTGTTTTTCAGATTTTAAATAATTTAAAAAATGCTCGACAGGCTCTATTAATAAATTAGTATCATTTTGCTGAGGTCGATTCATTACATTTTTCCTATTCTTTTACGCATAACCCATTTTTCAATCAAACAAGGTAATATTTCACTAATCTTTTCTAATAACAATGTTCCTTGCCCAGCTTGATAATGTTGTGGATTAGAACTAGTAAAAATCAAAATACCTAAATCGCCAAATTGCCCTAAAAGAGATAATGCCACAGAACCAACATAACCATGTTTAGGTAATAAAAAATCTAATTCTGTTGTATTTAATGTACCCAAGTATTGGTGACTATATTGCAAGTGCCTTACACGAATAAAATCAAATCGTGATGAACTTAATGCAAAATGATGATAATTCGAAGGTGCATTAAGTAACCATTTATCTTCAAAAAGGTATAAATATGCTCCGCTTAAGCCTAACGATTTTGCCCATATAGTTAACAATTGAACTAACTCATTTAAATCTGATGCTTTAATCAGTTGAATTTGCAAATTTATGAGCTGATTGAAAAGCGCTTCATTAGTGCAAGCATGTTCCATTAATAATGTAATTTCAGACTCTAATTGACTAATTTTATTACGTTGCCTTGCCATTTGCCATTCAGGTAATGAAACTACACCACGCACCGGATGCGGCACTTGCATAGATTCAATACATCTGGCATTTCTAATGAAAAATTCTGGATTATCAATTAGATACTGACAGACAATATCGTCATCTAATTCAACTTTAGTGATTCCTCGCCTAGCATTTTTGTCTTTCAATGATTGTGTAATCTTCGCTATCATAGTTAATCGCTATTATAACTGATCTAACACTGTTCTAGATATAATTATTAAACAGTTTTCTAATTAATAAATCTATTATATCTATAGCCTTAGCCTTATATACAAAATTAATTAGAAAATATCGATATGTTTTAATATAAAATTAAATGGCAATAAATCCATCATAAACATGTGTCGCAGGCCCAGTCATATAAAGTGGTTCATTAACCCCTTCCCATTCTATCAACAGCTTACCTCCAGGTAAGTTGACATTAACAGCTTTATTGAGTAATCCTTGATTGATACCTATTGCAACTGCCGCACAAGCTCCAGTACCACAAGCCTGTGTTTCACCAACTCCACGTTCAAACACCCGCAAATTGATATTATCACGATCTATAATATGCATAAATCCAATGTTTGCTCGTTCAGGAAAACGTTCATGTGTTTCTAAGAGTGGGCCTAAGGTCGTCACCTCAGCGGTTAATATATTATCAACTTGCATCACACAATGCGGGTTACCCATTGACGCAACCCCACATAATACAGTTCGTTCTTGTGCTCGAATAATATAGGTTTTTTCTTCTTTTATTGCTTTAAAAGGTATTTTATTCGGTTCAAAAATTGGTAGCCCCATATTAACCCGTACTGTTTCATCATCATTAACGGTTAACATAATATTGCCTTTCATGGTACTTACCTTTATCACACGTTTTTTAGTTAACCCTTTTAAACGTACAAATCGAGCAAAACAACGGGCACCATTACCACATTGCTGAACTTCATTACCATCAGCATTAAAAATTCGATAATGGAAATCAGAATCAGGAGTATAAGGCGGTTCAACAATAAGCAACTGATCGAACCCAATACCAGTATATCTATCAGCAAGGCGTTTTATCATGTCAGTGGAGAGATGAACATTTTGCGTTACCGCATCAATGACCATAAAATCATTTCCTAATCCATGCATTTTTGAAAAGTTCATCGTAAAGTTACCTTCTATCGTAAATCTATGTCATTTGTTAAATATGCTATATTTTTATTAATACTAGCTATTTACAATACTTACTCCTTTAACAACTGCTAATTCAATCCATTTAGTAAATATGCTATAAAACTATTTCACCCTGCCATAAATCATCCATTGTTTCACGTTTACGAATAATTTGATGTTCCTTATCATCTATCAGCATGACTTCTGCCGGTCGCGGATGACTATTATAATTTGAAGCCATACTAAATCCATAAGCACCCGCACTGCAAATTACTAACAAATCATCTTGTTTAACCGAGAGTTCACGTTGAAATGCTAGCACATCACTTGATTCACAAATAGGACCAACAACATTATAACTATAAGTTTCATCGGTAACTTGTGGTTCTTTTTCTGGCAAAACGCGCATCCATGCTTTATAAAGCGCAGGGCGAATTAAATCATTCATACCCGCATCTACAATAGCAAAATGATTATCATCTTGATGTTTAGTGTATTCCACCTTAGTAATCAATAAACCAGCATTGGCAACAAGCGATCGACCCGGTTCAAATAAAATTTCAATATTGGGATAATTGTCTAACTTACTTAGTAATTGTTTAACTAAAGATGATGGGCTAGGAGGTTGTTCGTCATTATAACAAACCCCAAGACCACCACCTAAATCAATATGTTCAATATTAATATTGTTAGATTTGAGTTTATCAAGTAATACAAGTATACGATCCGTGGCATCAAGAAATGGTGATAATTCGGTTAATTGTGAACCAATATGACAATCAATACCCCGGATTTTAATATTCGCCAGAGATTGCGCTTTATAGTAAACCTCTTCTGCTAATTGATAACTAATTCCAAATTTATTTTCACGTAATCCAGTAGAGATATACGGATGCGTTTTAGCATCAACATCAGGATTAATTCGTAATGAAATTGCCGCTATTTTACCTATCCGCTCAGCAATTGCATTTATACGGTACAATTCCGCTTCAGATTCAACATTAAAACATTTGATACCAACTGCTAATGCACGTTCAATTTCGATAGTAGTTTTTGCCACACCTGAAAAAACAATTTTCTTAGGATCAGCTCCGGCTTTTAAAGCTCGCTCTAGTTCACCTTGCGAAACAATATCAAATCCTGCACCCAATTTAGCAAGTAAACTCAATACTGATAAATTACTATTTGCTTTAACGGCATAACAAACTAAATGTTTGCGATTCGCAAGCGCTTGTTCATATGCATGAAACTGTTTAATGATATAAGGAGCTGAATATACATAAAGTGGAGTGCCGTACTGTGAAGCCAATTCAGAAATAGGAATTTTATCTGCTAATAAGCGACCATTTTGGTAATTTAAAAAATCCATTAACGGGTTCCTTTAGGCTATTTGGTTAAATGAATTATAATCAACCAACACATTATCGCTCGGATAATAAAGAGGACCTTTTAATCCACAACTAGCTAGTGTCAATACAACTAAAAATACCGAAAGTAATTTAATAAAAAATTTCATACAATATTCACTATTATTCTATATTTTTTGATAGTTATTATATTACACGATAGCCAAACTCGTGCAAAGAATTAATCATCATTGCAATAATAACAATCTCTTAGTTTGACAGGAATTAAGCGTAAGGCAACTTAAAAAAGTACCATTTTATCTACACAACTATCATTTAGACATTAATGTATTTTTGCCGATCAGGCAGCCAACATTCAACTAATTGATTAGCTGTGTCAGGATAATTTTGTTGCAAATTGTGAGAAACTTTTTGTACATCACTAATTAAATGTTGATCACGAATAAGATCGACAATTTTGAAGTTGGCTATGCCCATTTGGCGCGTACCCAGAATTTCACCACTGCCACGGATTTCTAGATCTTTCTGCGCGATGACAAAACCATCATTACTATCTCGCATCACTTTCAGCCGAGCTTGTGCTACTTTACTTAATGGTGGTTGATACATTAGTACACAGTGAGAAACGGCTGTTCCTCGTCCAACTCGTCCACGTAATTGATGTAATTGAGCTAGACCTAAGCGTTCAGCATTTTCAATGATCATTAAACTAGCATTAGGGACATCAACACCCACTTCAATAACCGTAGTCGCTACCAAAAGTTGAATTTCACCTTGTTTAAACCCTTGCATTACCGATTGTTTCAGGTCAGATTTCATTTTGCCATGAACAAGCGCAATAGTTAAATTAGGCAGTTTTTCTCGTAGCTCTTCTACTAGCATTTCAGCCGCCTGCGCATCAAGGGTTTCTGACTCTTCAACTAGAGTGCATACCCAATAAACTTGACGACTTTCCAAACAGGCTTGGTTAACTCGCTCAATGATTTCATCACGGCGAGAATTAGGAATAACAACTGTAGTAATTGGTCTTCTGCCGGGAGGTAATTGATCAATAATTGACACATCTAAGTCCGCATATATTGTCATGGCAAGGGTTCTTGGTATAGGCGTTGCAGTCATAATTAACTGGTGAGGATATAATTGATTGTTAATGCCTTTTTCCCATAAACTCAATCTTTGGTTGACACCAAAGCGGTGTTGTTCATCGATAATGACTAATCCTAAACGGGCAAATTGGACTTTATCAACAAATACGGCATGCGTGCCAACCAACATGGCAATATCACCATTTTTGATCCTATCATAACGTTGCTGTTTATTTTTGGCAGTTAAACGACCTGATAACCAATCAACTTTAATTGCGAGTGGCTCAAACCATTGTTTAAAATTGTTAACATGCTGCTCTGCTAATATTTCTGTTGGTGCCATTAAAACAACTTGATACCCATTTTCAATAGCATTTAAAGCGGCTAAAGCCGCTACTAGTGTTTTGCCGGAACCGACATCCCCTTGAATTAAACGCATCATGGGTATTGATTTTGCCATATCTTGATAAATATCATGAATAACGCGTTGCTGAGCATTAGTCGGCGTATAGGGTAATGATGATAAAAAAAGAGGTATATAGTGTTGATTCGGAAAAATTGAATAAGCTTGTTGTTCTTGATTATGTGTTTTTAACATAAGCATGCTAAGGTGATAAGCAAGTAACTCTTCAAAAATAAATCGTTTAATCGCTGGGTGTTCGCCCATTGATAATTGTGCGATATCAGTACCTATTGGTGGATTATGAATAATATTCAAAGATTCCAATACATCTAAATAGTGGCTGGCTAAAGGTTCAGGTAGAATTTCGACCGGAGGATTACGCTTTAACAATAATAAGGCTGCATGAATAAATTTACGAATTACATTTTGTGTCAGACCGGAGGTGGTTGAATAAATCGGTGTATATCGCTCTTGTTCATCATCTAAACTAATTGCATGGTCTTCATGATTCGCTTTTAGTTTGAATTGTGGATGAATAATTTCAGGATATGTTTTGCCATTTTTTATCTCTCCATAAGCACTAATCCATCTACCAGGAACTAATGTTGATTTCATACCTGTATTGAAATGCATAAATCTCAATATAGCTATTCCGGAATCATCTTGAATATGACAAATCAGCATTTGTCGACGTTTAAAAACAATCTCACTTTTAATAATACGCCCTTCAATGGTGGTATATTCACCTATAGCAGCATCAGCAATTGCATATGCGGTAGAACGATCTTCATATCGTAATGGGAAATGGAGTAATAAATCTTGAACAGTATAAATACCTAAGGAATGGAATTTTTTTTCTAAAGCACTACCTATGCCCGCTAATTGTATGAGTGGTAGATGGCTAAAAAAACGATTTACCATAGTCGTTAATTGATATTACGAAAAACACTAACAACATCTTGTTGTAATGAAATTTTGCGCATTAATTCACTTAGTTGCTGAGAATTTTTTACTTCCAGTTGCAAAATGATGGTATAAATTTGCCGATCTTTTTCTTCAGTATTCAACCACTGCAAATGAGCTTTTTCTTCATTAATGATAGAAAGGATATGCCCTAATACACCTTGATTATTCAAAATATCGACCCAAATTTCAGCCACAAAAAATTGCGCAATATTACTAGCCCATTTCAATGAGATATAACTTTCAGGATAATGTTGATAACCTGAAATATTTCTACATGATTCATGATGAACAGTTAATCCTTTCTCAGGGCTTACATGCCCAATAATTGGATCATTGGGAATCGGGTGGCAACATTTTGAAAACGTCACTAAGACACCTTCAGTACCAGTTATAACTAACGTTTTATCTTTATCTGGCTGATTTTGTAATAACTCTTTATGCTCCAAACCTTTAGCCACAAAATGACTCATAATGTTACCAAGCCCAATTTCAGCTAATACATCATCAAATGTGGCTAATTTAGTTAAATCAACAATTTTCGCTATTTTTTTTGCTGAAAGTGCAGCAACACCACCGGTTTTCACCAAAGAAAGATCGAGTAACCGTCTTCCTAACTCAATGGCATCTTCACGTTTTAATGTTTTGAGAGCTTGACGAATACGCGATCTCGCTTTCGCACTAACCACAAAATTGAGCCAACTTGCGTTAGGCCGCCCTTCAGGCGAAGTGATAATTTCAACCGTTTGACCATTACTTAATGGTTGCGATAACGGATAAGGTTTGCGATCAACAAAAGCACCAATACATTGATAACCAATATCTGAGTGTACCGCATAGGCCAAATCGACAGCTGTTGAACCTTCAGGTAATTGCACAATGCGACCTTTAGGGGTGAAGACATAAATTTCTTTAGGAAATAAATCTGATTTTACATTTTCAATAAATTCGAATGAATTACCAACACTTTGCTGTAATTCTAATAAACTTTGCATCCAACGTTGAGCTTTAATTTGTGCAGTAGTATTGTTTAGCTCGTCGTTTTCATTATAAATCCAATGTGCTGCTACACCCATTTCAGCCATTTGATCCATATCTTCTGTACGGATCTGAACTTCCACTGGCGTACCATGCGGACCTATTAATGAAGAATGTAATGATTGATAACCATTTGCTTTAGGAATAGCAATATAATCTTTAAATCGATTAAGTCGTGGTTTGTATAAATTATGAACTAACCCTAATACCCGATAACAAGTATCAACATCTTCGACCACAATCCTAAAAATATAAATATCCATGATTGAACGAAAATGTTGCTCACGCAGTTGCATTTTTTGGTAAATGGCATAGATATTTTTTTCTAACCCTTCAACTACTGCATCAATTTGCGCTTCTGATAAACGTTCTTTAATTTCAGATAAAATTTGTTGAATCAACTCTTTTCTAGTGCCACGTGCAGCCTTAACGACTTTTTCAATGACTTTAGCTCGATTAGGATACATCGCAGTGAAACCCAAAATTTCCAGTTCCGTTTTTATATGATGGATACCTAATCGATGAGCTAATGGTGCATAAATTTCGAGTGTTTCTTTGGCTATACGACGGCGTTTATCAGGCCTCAATGCGCCAAGCGTTCGCATATTATGAGTTCGATCAGCAAGTTTAATTAAAATAACCCGCACATCTTCGGTCATGGCGAGCACCATTTTCCGAAAATTTTCGGCTTGTGCCTCTTGTCGATTACGAAATTTTAATTTATCAAGTTTAGATACACCTTCAACTAAAATAGCCACATGTTTACCAAATTTTTTGGTTATATCTTGGAAAGTAACTGGTGTATCTTCAATTGTATCATGTAAGAGTGCGGCGATAATTGTCTCGTAATCGAGTCGCATATCGGCCAAAATTGTTGCTACTGCAACAGGGTGAGAAATATAAGGTTCACCACTACATCGTAATTGCCCTTCATGTGCTTTTTGAGCAAAGAGGTATGCATCTTGGATAAATTCAACTTGTTTAGCTGGTAAATATGATGTAACAACCTCTTTTAAGCTATCAAAATATTGCATAGGCAATCCAGCAAAGCTTATTCGTAAGATGGCGTATTTTCGAGAAGGATCGATTCATGCAGCGTTGAACGAACTTCTGCTTCTTCATCTTGGCGTGCTTGAAAATCAGCCGTATCAAGAATTTGTTTGTTAACAAGTCCATCTTCAATTTCACGTAATGCAACGACCGTTTCTTTGTCATTTTCTTCAGGAAGTAATGGTGATTTATTTTCAATTTGTAATTGACGAGCTCGTCTTGCTGCAACTAAAACGAGATCAAAGCGATTACCAATTTTTTCTACTGCATCTTGGACGGTTACACGAGCCATTTTTACCCCTAATATTTATACTTAATTGTATCTTTCAAAAGATCAGCTATTCTACTTAATTTTGTAGGGAATTGTCTATAACTAATATTTAGATGTTACTTAAATCTGTTACGACCATTATTACCTAACATTATGATAACGATTTTATAGTTGGTAAACTATTGAATCATATCTAACCAAATATTAGGTCCAATAATGGGCATATTTAATAAATAGCGACGCAATGCATCTAAAGCTATACTAGCTAAAATCTGTTGCTCAGTCTGTCGGTGTTGCTTACGGCCAGTATAGTTTAAATTAAACTGTAACACTTGTTGCTTCGTGGCTATAATTATAGAGAATTGCCTATTTTCCTCTCTAAAATTAATTAACCCTAACGCTATATCCGCTTCGTTTTTAGTTAATAAATCTAAAAAGAATTCGTTAGGTTTTTCGATTAAACCGCGAATAACTTCAAACTTAATTATTGGTGCACTTGATTCTAACAATTGATAACCAATCATACCTGCTGAGTGCTGTTCAATAACAATAATACTGAGATCTCTTTCATACAATAGTTTAGCCACAATTTTTGCTAACTCTATTTCGGGTTGTTTAGTTGTACCACCTTCATAAAGTAAATTGTCGTTAACTAATGCTTTCATCTGTTGCCATAATCTTTCCATTGTTCTTTTTTGATGAAAAGGTCCAGTTAATTTTAATTCAATAATAGGCATTGCTGCACGATAACCAACCACTATATTATTAGGAATATTAAGCACTGATTCTAATTCTGTCGCTAAATCACTTTCAGTACGCCCCATTGTGGTTAAGCTATAACATAACGAACTTTCTACGTTAGGATAACTCATTTTGATCTGCGGAAAGACTGATGTTGTTATCATCTCTTTAAATTCAGAAGGTACACCTGGCGTAAAAAATAAAATACAGTTATTGATCTGCATTTTAAAACCACAAGCGGTACCAATAGGGTTATCAATAATTGTAGCGCTTTGTGGCAGCATTGCTTGTTTGCGATTACTCGAAGGCATCAACCGCCCACGGGTAGCAAAATAGCTTTCAATTTTAATTAACCATTCTTGATGCATTACCAGCGGTTCATTATTGGCTAATGCAGCTGCTTGCGCGCTTAAATCATCACTCGTCGGACCGAGTCCACCATTTATAATTAAAATATCATTAAATGCGCTACGTTCTTGAATGGCGTGAACTAACTGAGCTAAATCATCCCCCACAGTAAAGCGCGAGTTGATTAAAAAACCTTTTTGAAATAGAAAATCAGACAGCCAAGCGGCATTAGTATCAACAATTTGACCATACAAAACTTCATCACCAGTACTGAGCATTTCTATTTTAACTTTACTGCTAGTTTGATTCATATTATCCCTTAATAGTACGCAAGATATGATTTACAACAATTGACTTATTAACATTAACTATCGTAATCGTACTCGTCCTCTTTGTTTTCCATATGCTCCTTACTTTGCACAAATCTAACCGCAAAATAGAGATCATAAGCAAACTCAACATAATTTTCATCAAGTTTAATATTCATCTGTTTAAACCAGTTTTTTAAGGTTTTACGTCTTCCGGATAGTATTAAAATTACGTTTCGTACTTTTAATGACCTGACAAGCTCGTCAATGCCTGACAAAACACTGACATCTTTATAGGTAAAACAAGGTATCGCATCAACAATCACATAATTTATTGGTTCATCAGCTTCATCAATATAACTGATGATTCGGCGTTTAAAATAGGCAATATTAAAATAAGTCAGTGGCGAATTAAAGCGATAAATCAAGGTATTATTTACGGGTAAAACATCTTGCCCTAATGAATGAATTCGACCACTTTCATCAACTCCAAGTAGTTGATCTTTAGGCCGAAACACGCGACGTAAAAATAAAAATAACCCCAACAATACCGCTAAAGCCATACCCGGAATTATACCAATAACTAATACAGCAATAAGCGTTGATAAACTGAGATAGAAGGCATCGCGATCAAATTTAAAAAATCGCCAAATAGTTTGAAAATTTATTAGCGACACAGACGAATAAATCAATATGACACCTAAAACACAAGTTGGAATATATTGCAGTGGCGATAAGAAAAATAACACAACAATGCCAATAAGTATGGCAGCAATGATTGAAACTAGTTGCGTTTTACCACCATTAGCATCATTGACTGCAGTTCGTGAAGAAGTACCACTCACTACAAAACCTTGTGATAAACCAGCAGCAATATTGGCCAAACCAAGTGCCTTAAACTCAATATCAGCATTGGTTTCATAATTATTTTTAGAGGCAAAGCTACGAACAGTTATCATCATGCTTACAAAACAAATAATAGCAATGTTAAGTGATGGTACCACTAAATCTCGCATTAAGCCTTTATCAAAAATAAGCCATGATTGAGCAGGAATAAAATCGCCACTTACTTGACCAATAATATGAATATTATAGTGTTCAAAGTTAATTAACCATGAAAGAAATGTCATAATAATCACTGCTACAAGCGGCGCAGGATAACGTGGCTTTACTTTATTTAAAATAATTAAAATTGCCAAAGTAAGCAGTGAGATCAATGCTGTTCCAAAATGTATTTGGGTAATTTTGAATGGAAAATAAACGATTCGTTCGATCAAATAGGAATAATCATATTTAAACCCTAACGTTTTAGCTAATTGATCAACCATAATGGTAATAGATATACCATTTAATAAGCCAATTAAAATTGGTTGGCTCAACAAATCCGCTAAAGCGCCAAGATGAAACTTCCCAGCAATAATACACCAAATGCCAATCATAATGGTTAGCAAAACTACAAGTTGCCAGCGTAAAATTGGATCATTGGCCGCTAATGGTAACACCACAGCCGCTACTACCGCGCAAGTTGCTGTATCTGGACCAACGATAAGTTGCCGTGATGAACCAAACAGGGCATAAACAATTAGTGGTAAAATTGTTGAATATAAGCCAGCAATTGCGCCAACTCCAGTTAATTCAGCATAGGCAATTGACACAGGCAGTGATACCGCAGCCACCGATAACCCTGCTTTAATGTCAAAACTCAAAAATTCACGTTTATATTGTAATAAATTTTTCAGTCCAGGCATCCATGATGTTATTTTTTGGAAAAGTGTACTATTGATGAATTTTCCCATATTTTTCCTTATTTACCCGCTATACTCATATTATCTATCAAAATTGAACCGCATTGGATATTACCTCTTGTTTCAAGATCATTACCTATAGCCACAATATTTTTATATATATCTTTGAGATTACCAGCAATAGTAATTTCATTAATCGGATATTGAATTGTTCCGTTCTCCACCCAAAATCCTGTCGCACCACGAGAATAGTCACCCGTCACATTGTTGACCCCTTGCCCCATTAGAGAAGTGATCACAACACCTTTATCTAGTTTTTTTACCATTGCATGAAAATCAGCATCTATCTGGCTTGGTGAGACTAACCAGTTATGAATACCACCTGCGTGACCTGTTGAACTCAAACCTAATTTTTTGGCTGAATAGTTGCTAAGCAAATAGGTTTGCAATACTCCTTGCTCAACGATATTACGTTTAACCGTTTTTGTACCTTCACTATCGAATGGCGAGGAACCAATACCTTTCAAAATATGCGGATCTTCATAAATAGTTAACCATGAAGGAAATATCTCTTGTCCGATAGCATTTAATAAAAACGAAGATTTACGATATATTGCTCCACCGCTAAGCGCACCAATTAAATGTCCCAGTAAACCAACCGCAACATTTGCACTAAAAAGAACAGGTACTTTCATAGTCGCTATTTGTTTTGCACCTAATTGAGCAACCGTTTTTTCTGCGGCTTCTTGTCCTACTGAAGCTGGAGTATGGAGTTGTTTAATATCACGCGATGAGGTGTAGGCATAATTACGTTCCATTTGCCCATCTTGCTCAGCAATGACCGAACAAGAAAGTGAATGTGAACTCGCACAATAACCTTGTAACATACCTAAACTATTGCCATAGACATAAATTCCATAGCGACTACTAAAATATCCACCATCACTACTCATAATTTTAGGATGGGCTAAGGCGACTTGCTCGGCTTGCTTTGCTTGTTCTATAGCATTATCAACATTCAAATCACTTGGATAAAATAAATCCAAATCAGGTGGATTAAATGCCATTAAATTAACATCACCTAAACCAGAATAGGGATCTGATGAAGTATATTGCATGATTTTAATTGCCATATCTATCGTTTGAGTAATTGCATGTGCTGACAAATCATTAGTTGAAGCACTCCCTTTACGTTGATTTTGATAAACAGTGATAGCTAATGCTCCGTCACTATTAAATTCCACGTTTTCAGTTTCACCTAAACGTGTACTGACACTGATACCCGTTGATTGGTTGATTGAAACTTCTACCTCGTCTACCAGAGTTTTAGCTTGCTTAATAGCACTGGCAACAATAGAGGATAATTTAGTTTGTTGGATTTTGGCGTCTTTTTTGATTTGATCAATACTCATCTTATTATTTTCTACAATTATGCTAGTGATACGTTATAATAAGCCACAATTGTACTTTAGTTAACAGTTAACAATAGAAATCATATGAATAACCTAAAAAAAACAGTAATAGCACCGATTTTTACTGATAATCCTGAAGAAGAAATCATCTATGTCAGCAAAAGTGAAATAAAACGAGATGCGGAAGTACTCAAAAAATTAGGAATAGAATTAGTTAATTTAAGTAAAAATGAAATTATAAAAATACCATTGGATGATGATTTACTTAATGCGATTGATTTAGCCCAACGAATCAAAAAAGAAGGATATCGTAGGCAAATTCAGTATATTGGCAAATTATTACGCAACCGCGATATCGAACCGATTACTCAAGCACTAGATAAACTTAAAAATCGCCATAATCAGCAAGTTGCTCAGTTTCATAAATTAGAGAAACTTCGGGATGAACTGATCAAAACTGGCGATGCAGAATCCATTATTAGCCTGTTCCCAACTGCGGATAGGCAACAATTACGCACTTTAGCGCGTTTAGCCAAAAAAGAGTTAGAAACAAATAAACCACTTAAAACTAGCAAACAAATTTTTCAATATTTAAAACAATTGAGTGACACTGAATAATCTTTATAATGTGCGCTTATCATTTTTTATTAAATAATATTATTAATCAAGATAGAGGATACAAAGATGGGACTATTAAATGTACCTGCCGGTAAAGAGTTACCAGACGATATTTATGTTGTGATTGAAATTCCAGCCAATGCTGATCCAATCAAATATGAAGTAGATAAAGATACTGGCGCGGTATTTGTTGATCGCTTTATGGCAACAGCAATGTTTTATCCATGTAATTATGGTTACATTAATCACACTTTATCCCTTGATGGCGATCCTGTTGATGTATTAGTTCCAACACCATATCCGTTACAACCGGGCTCAGTTATTCGTTGCCGCCCTGTTGGAGTGCTAAAAATGACAGATGAATCAGGTGTTGATGCTAAATTAGTGGCAGTGCCGCACACCAAGCTTTGCAAAGAATATGATCATATTAAAGATGTGAATGATCTACCTGAACTACTTAAGTCACAGATCAAACACTTTTTTGAACAATATAAAGCGCTTGAAAAAGGTAAATGGGTAAAAGTAGATGGTTGGGAAAATGTCGATGCAGCCCGCAAAGAGATCATCGAGTCATTTGAGAGAGCAAAAAATAAGTAACATACCAATATCGATCATTAAGTAAATAAAGTAACCGTTAAACGAGGTGCATGAATTTTGTCATATGCACCTTATTATTTTTAATTTATTTTTGACTTTCGAAATAAATTAAAAACTTCCAAAATACAATAATTTGCATTATTTCAAACAAAACCTTTTGATATAAAAATTAAGAAAAAACTGTACTATAAGATGAAAAAAATGTCATTAATGTCTTGCTTTCGATTATAATTTATGCGGTAATAGTAGCAGACATTTAACGCTGTATATTTTTATGAAAACGGTTAACTTTATAATCCAGTTTTTACTCATTATAGTTGTTTATTTGTTTGCATATTAATATCCGTGTTAATCGTCTAAGCGAGCCTATAAAGGCAAATATTAATTATTGTTAGGATGTCTAATAAATGAATAAGAAAACTGGCCAAGTAAAATGGTTTAACGAAAGTAAAGGTTTTGGGTTTATTACTCCAACTGATGGAAGCAAAGATGTATTTGTTCACTTTTCAGCAATTTCTGGGGATGGATTCAAAACCCTAGCTGAAGGGCAACAAGTCGAATTTGCTATCCAAGATAGCCCTCGTGGACCAGCAGCGGCTGAAGTTGTCGTTGTTTAATTATCTAATTAAATAATTCATTTTAAGCAAAACGGTTCGTTTATATAAATGAACCGTTTTTTATTGCACATAAAAAAGTGACTAAAAAGTCACTTTTAATTAATGAAATATTACTTATTTTTTAGAAATAACAGCAATTAAATCTAAAACTTTGTTTGAATAACCCACTTCGTTATCGTACCAAGCAACAAGTTTAACAAAGTTGTCACTTAACTGAATACCTGCTTTTGCATCAAATACTGAAGTGCAAACTTCGCCTAAGAAGTCAGTAGAAACAACATCATCTTCAGTGTAACCAAGAACGCCTTTCATTGGTCCTTCAGCTGCAGCTTTGACTGCTTTACAAATTTCTTCATATTTAGCTGGTTTTGCTAAACGTGCAGTTAAGTCAACAACAGAAACATCTGGAGTCGGTACACGGAAAGCCATACCTGTTAATTTACCGTTTAATTCAGGAATAACTTTACCTACAGCTTTAGCTGCACCAGTTGATGAAGGAATAATGTTTTGCGCTGCACCACGACCACCACGCCAATCTTTATGAGATGGACCATCAACAGTTTTTTGAGTTGCTGTAGTTGCGTGAACAGTTGTCATTAATGCTTCAACAATACCAAATTTATCATTGATAACTTTAGCTAAAGGCGCTAAACAGTTAGTTGTACATGAAGCGTTAGATACGATATCTTGACCAGCATAATCTTTATCATTAACACCAATTACAAACATTGGCGTTGCATCTTTTGAAGGGCCAGTTAAAACAACTTTTTTTGCACCTGCTTGAATATGTTTACGAGCAGTTTCGTCAGTTAAAAATAGACCAGTTGCTTCGGCAACAACATCAACACCCACTTCATTCCATTTTAAGTTCGCAGGATCTCTTTCAGCTGTAACGCGAATTGTTTTACCATTTACTACTAATTTACCATCTTTAACTGCAACAGTACCATCAAAACGACCATGTGTTGAATCATATTTTAGCATATAAGCCATATATTCAACGTCTAATAAATCATTAATAGCAACGATTTCAATGTCTGAACGTTTTTGTGCAGCACGGAAAACAATACGACCGATACGGCCAAAACCATTAATACCTACTTTGATTGTCATAACATTTACCTTCTTTATTGTTAAAAAATAAAATTAAACCCTAGTAAACTACCAAATTTTACTCGGTTATTCAAGAACATTCCGCATAATTAGACATGAATTAAGTAAACTATTTTCAGTTATTAAATCGATTTAAATAGCAATGCTATAAAATCAATACTCCGTGCTTTAACAAAATAGTAGCAAATCACAGATAGCTAACTTAACTCATTAACAAAACAGCAATTTTATAAAACAAGAAACCATACTATGATTAATGAAGAAAACTTAACCGACCATATATCAATGATCAAATAGTTGGGGTTCGTTATAGTTTTTGATTAATAAAGGGCTAGTGTAGCCCTTTGAATC
>CALYPG010000004.1 GCA_945271295.1 uncultured Gilliamella sp.
CACCTTATGAAGCCTTTTACTGACTGGATTCGCACTTAGATGTTGAATGTAGGGTATGTTTTATACTCAAACGTATGCCATTCCTGAAACATCTTTACAAAGTCGCTAGATTTTATAAACTTATCAATACTCGTCCGCGAGTAATATCACTGATATTTTTTTTAAGTAATAGTGATTTATCTTGAGTAATGGCAATATTAACCGTTACCCCTTCAGCGTCAAAATCCTGCTTCTCAATTACTGCATCTAACTCTTTAAGGCGATTTTCAATGATGGGCCATTCATTGTAATAACAATGAAATTGCAGTTGAATACGAGCAATAAGTTCGATTAATTCAGCTTGTTGTAAACAATGACTTGCCGAACCTCCGTAGGCGCGGATTAAGCCTCCGGTACCTAATTTTATACCACCAAAATAACGGGTGACAACCACGACAACTTGATCGCAGTCTTGTCCTTCAATTGCTGATAGAATGGGGCGACCAGCAGTACTGGTTGGCTCTCCATCATCATTAAAGCGATATTGTTGACCAATCTTCCAAGCCCAACAATTATGTGTAGCACCAACATCACTCACTTGGGTAATAAAAGCTGTTGCTTGTTCAGCAGTGTTAATTGGTGCTGCATTGACAACAAAACGGCTTTTTTTTATTTCTTCAGTAAGATCAATTGGATTTACTAATGTATATGGCATGCTAATTCTGTTAAAATCAATTATTGAAAATAATAATACTAAACAGAATCGAAATGTCTATCAATTTAGCACAATTAAAACAAACGCAATTATCGCTATCCCAACAGGTCAAATTAACCGATGATTTTAGTCAATCGATTCGCTTAATTGGGGGGACGGATGTTGGTTTTGAACAAGATGGTACCATCACACGAGCTGCAATAGTTATACTCAGCTATCCAGAGTTTAAAGTCGTTGACTATCAAATCGCCCGGATTGCTACCGAGTTCCCCTATATTCCTGGTTATTTATCATTTCGGGAATATCCAGCACTACTTGCTGCATGGCAACAAATTAAACAAAAGCCTGATTTATTATTGGTGGATGGGCAAGGCTTTGCACACCCAAGGCGATTAGGTATTGCTAGCCATCTAGGTTTGTTGCTAAATATGCCAACTATTGGGGTAGCGAAAAAACGACTTTGTGGCCAATATGCTCCTTTGGTTAAAGTAGCAGGCGAAGTTACGCCATTAGTTGATAAACAAGATCAAATTGGTTGGGTATTACAAAGCAAAAATAACTGTAATCCTTTATTTGTCTCAGCAGGGCATCGCGTTAGTCAAGATAGTGCTTTGCAATGGGTAAAGCAATGTTTACGCGGTTATCGTTTGCCTGAACCAACTCGTTGGGCTGATGCTATCGCCTCTAACAAGCCATTATTTAAGAAGTTTCTTAATGCCCAATAAGTCGACCGATCTAAAAAAAGGTGGCTTTACCTTTAAACGTTTTTTTGTGGCGCATGATAAAAGTCCCATGCAGGTAACCACCGATAGTTGTTTGCTAGGGGCATGGACACCACTAAATTCGGCACCTAAACGCATATTAGATATTGGCAGCGGATGTGGTGTTATTGCGTTAATGTTAGCGCAGCGATTGGAAAATAAAGATAGTTATATTGATGCTATTGATATTGATCCACATGCAGTCCTACAAAGTCAGCAAAATATTACTCACGCTCCTTTTGCTAGGGTGCATGCTTACCATGCAGATATTAATCAATTTGGTATTAATGAAGCCATGCATTACAATCTTATTGTCACCAATCCCCCTTATTTTGATGTAGCGGTGGATTGCCGCAGTTCGCAACGGCAATTGGCTCGTTACACTGAAAGTTTGAACTACCAACAATTAATTGATGCCGTTAAACGTTTATTAACACCAACAGGGTTATTTTGTTTAGTTTTACCTTATCATTTATCAGATCAATTTCAGTTACTATGTCAAGCTAATCAACTTTATTTACAGCAAATAATGAATGTTAGGTACAATGCCAATAAAGATTTTTCATTAACTTTAATGGCTTTTTCACTGCAAGCCAATAATAGTCCTTTTGAACAGCAACTTTGCATGCGTGATGATGATGGGCGTTATTCGCAAGATTTTAGAGAACTTTTAACGGATTTTTATCTTTTTCGCAAATAACGCCTAGTTGATAAACTATTGTGGGATAACATAAAAATATAAAACAGCCATAATTGCTAATCCAATGATAATTACAGCATAAATTTTGTCATGCAAATAGCTAAAAGCAGACAACGATCTTTGTTTTCTAGCATAAAGATAAAATATTAGCCCAACACTATAGAGAATCATTGACAGTAATAAATAGGACATTCCACCAGCATAAATCAGCCATAAACCATAAATGGAACCACAAGCCCCAATCATGATTAAATAGGCTTTTCCTCGCTGTATAGCTAATTTCAGAACAAATAGAGCCGATAATAAATAAGGTATAAGCACCATGGAAGTAGACAATTGTATTAGGGTGTTATAACCAGATTGGTAAAAATGTGCCAGAATAATTAATACACTAATTAAACCTGAAGTTAACCAAAGTGCGTTAGCTGGTGTGCTAGCTTTATTGAGCTTACCAAAGCAACGAGGCACAGTATGTTGCTTTCCTTGACCGCTTAAAAATAGCATTTCAGCCGCTAGCATTAACCATGACAATAATCCACCACTGACAGAGACAATTAAGCCAATATTAATCAATATTGCTCCCCATCGACCAACAACATGTTCAATTACTAAAGCCATAGAGGGATTTTTCATCGCAGCTAGTTCTTGTTGGGGCACAATGCCCAATGATAAAACAGAAACACAAATTAATAATAGACTGCTGATTGCAAAGCCAAAAAACGTTGCGCGGCTAATACTAAGAATATTCTTGGCTCTAGCCGCATAAACTGTGGCACTTTCAATACCTAAGTATACCCAAACAGTGTAAAGCATAGTGTGTTTTACTTGATCAATGATTGAACCTAATTGTGGTGTTCCCCAAAAATCAGTTTTAAAAGTTGAAACTTTAAAGGCTAGAATAATACAAACAATAAATAATCCAATGGGAACAATTTTGGCTAGGGTCACTAGACAATTTAATAAAAAAGCACGATAGATCCCTTTTAAAACAATAATATGTACTAGCCATAAAAAAATAAGCCCACCAATTACTGATTCAAAAGTCGTACCATCACCAAAAAAACTCAAACAATCAAATGAACCTAAGGCACTAAATAGGATGACTAAATAACTTGCACATGACATCCAGGCCGATATCCAATAGCCCCATGCCGCATTAAAGCCAATATAATCGCCAAAACCAGCACGGACATAACCATATAATCCATCATTAATTTTATAAAAACGAATTGATAAATATTGGAATATTCGGGTTAGCATTAACATGCCAAATAGGGTAATGATCCAGGCAATAATAATGGCGCCGGCCCCAGAACCTTCGGCCATGTTTTGTGGCAAACTGAAAATACCACTGCCAACAATGCTGCCCATGACTAAAAGTGTCAAAGGGAGTATGCCTAGTTTTTTTTTCATCGGTATATTCATAGTCGTTTCTTATTCTTTGATTTAGCGGTTATTAGGGTAAATTTACAACTAATTAAAATCGCAATGACATACAACTTACGCCACCATCAATTTTTCGATATTCTGAAGTATCGACCTCAATCACTTGATAACCTAATGCAGCAATTTTGGTTTTAGTGATAGGGTAACCAGATGGCATAATGACTCGATCATTGACCCAAATACAATTAGCCGCATAACTTTCTTGCTCGGGAATTTCAATAATATTAAGGTGTTGGAATTCAGGTTTAGTAATAAATTCACCCGCAGCCAGTAAATTATTATTTTCTAAATAAGCCAGTCCAGTTTTAAGATGCAATACCTTTTCCAACGTTACCACAGAACCTGTTAATCCATATTTTTCTAAAATGGCAATCATTTGCTTAGCACCCGCTTGATTGGTGCGCGCAGATAAGCCAATGTAATAATGGTTTTCAACCATCATAATATCACCGGCTTCGACTGTACCTGGAGCTGTGATCTTTTCGACTTTATTGGGGTAAAATCTTTCAATAGTATCACTAATGATTTCGGTTTCTGCTCGACGGCTTTCTGCCCCCGGTCTGGTGATAATGGCACAATGAGGGGTGCATAGCACCGCATCTTCAACAAAAACTGAATCAGGGAATCGTTCATCTGCAGGTAAAATAGTAATATCTACATCACATTGCTGTAGTGCCCGAATATAGTTGTTATGCTGATCTAATGCGGTGTGATAATTTGGTTTACCTAAGTTAGCAGAAGTTAATCCATTAATAAGTGATTTAGCTGGCGTTCTGGTAATAATGTGACTAAATTTTTTCATTTTCAAACCCTTTTAAATTAATAAATATGCGTTATTAATGAATAATAATTCACTTTATTGACTTAATCAAGTGTTAAAATGATTTTTTATGCATGTAAATGCTGTTGTTAATTCATAACGTTAGTTTAGTAATTTTAAAAAAGGACTAAAGGGCTTTAAACAAATGCGAAAAGGAAGTGAATATTAATGGTTATCTATAATAGAAGTAAGTTTGTGATGATTAAAAATCCAGAAAAAGGGATATATTGCTAATAGTGGAATGAAATAGGGCATAGATAGATTATGCCCCACATGAATGATTATTCGCCTTCGAAATCAACCAATGTAAAACAATCAATTCCCATATTAGTCAATTTTGTTTTACCTTGTAAATCAGGCAAATTGATAACAAATGCGGCATCTTTTGCTATACCACCTGCTTTATGTACTAGGTTCACTGTCGCGGCAACGGTACCGCCAGTAGCCAGTAAATCATCAATAATAAGAACGCGTTCTCCTGACTTAATTGCATCAGTATGAATCTCAAGACTATCAGTACCATATTCTAGTTGATATTCTTCTTTATATACGTTACGCGGTAACTTTTTCGGTTTGCGCACTGGTACAAAACCAACCCCTAAAGCGAGTGCTATTGGGGCTGCGAAGATAAAACCACGCGCTTCAGTACCAACAACTTTATCAATTTTTTTATCACGATAGTGCTCAATTAGCAGATCAACAGCGGTTTTAAATGCAATAGGATCTTCAAGTAAACTGGTTATGTCCCGAAACAAAATCCCTTCTTTTGGATAATTAGGGATGGTAACGATACTATTTTTTATTAACGTGAGTTTTTCTTGTAATTGATTCATTTTCAATAGTCTCAACTTATTTACTATAAGAGTGGCAATCTTTCATTATATACTGCTGCTATTTGCTGTTGCAATATGCAAACCAAAACATGGCGATAAAAGCAGCTAATTACTGGTATTTTGAGCATTAGGATTGTTAACCGCTAAATTGGTATTTGCTAAAATAGGTAAGGTGCTAGTTTAATTTTAACCATCATCTAGAGTATAATTCAGTTTTTTACAAACTTTTACAAATAAATACAATAATTAGACAGTTAAATTGGCAGAAAGAAGATAATTGAATAAACTTCATAACAAAGGATAATGCCATGAAATTTATAAAAACCTTAGCCATAGTCGGGCTATCTTTATTCAGTTTCTTTAGTCATGCCAAACCATCAGGACAAATTCAAATTCGATCTGAATTAGCTTCACCAATTATTCTTGAAAATAGTCAAGATAAAAACTATCTAAAAGTATCTTTAACTGGTGTTAAGTTTGAGTCAGACAAACGCATACCAATTAATCTAGCACTAGTTATTGACCGTTCCGGCTCAATGTCCGGTAATCGGATTGAAAAAGCTCGTGAAGCAGCCATCCTAGCCATTAATATGCTTAATGAAGATGATACTATCTCAGTAGTGGCTTTTGATAGTGATGCGGAAATCATTATTCCAGCAACTAAAGTGACCAACAAACAAAGACTAATTAATCAAATCAATAATAACGTAACAGCCAGAGGGGGAACGGCATTATTTGCTGGCTTAAGTAAAGGGATTAATCAAGTCAAAAAACAACTCTCTAAAGATAAAGTCAACCGCATTATTTTACTCTCTGATGGTCAAGCTAATGTTGGCCCATCCTCAGTTGGAGAACTGTCAGAACTAGCGGTCATAGCCGCAAAAAAAAATATTGCCATTACTACCTTCGGTATTGGTGCTGATTATAATGAAGTATTAATGTCAACCATTGCCAGTTATAGTGATGGTAATCATGTGTTTGTTGATAATACCTATGATCTGGAAAACGTGTTCGTACGAGAATTTAAAGATGTTATGTCTGTGGTTGCTCAAGATGTAGTAATTAATATTCAATTAAAAGATGGTGTTAAACCAGTACGTTTATTAGGTCGTGATGGTTCAATAAAAGATAATCAAGTTACTGTTAAAATGAATCAACTATACTCCAATCAAGAAAAATACCTTTTATTAGAAGTGATCCCAAGTAAAGGTAATACTGGAGAAGATAAAACCTTAGCGCAAATAGAATTAAAATATGATAATTTATTGACTAATGAAACCGAAAATGAAACGCAACAGGTTAAAATTGGCTACACCAATAAGCCAGAAGTAGTAAAAGACTCAGTTATTGAGGATGTGGTGGCAGAAACTGAAATCCAAAAAGTAACACTAGAGAACGAAAAAGCATTAGAAATGTATAATGCTGGTGATAAGGCAGCTGCGCAAAAAATGTTGGAAGATAATCGCAATAGACTCATGAGTATAGGTGCATCAATGAGTTCAGATTCATCAGAGGCAAAAGCTAGATTAAGTCAACAAGCTAGCAAAAATAAAGCCATGGCGGCTGCAATTGAAACAACTGATGAAAAAGTGTATCGTAAACAATCAACAGAAATGCAATATGATTCAAAACAAAGTAAAATACTAAAATAAACGATGAAAAAATTAGCAGCGATTTTCACGATTTTTATATTAATTTCCGTATTTAGCTATTTAGGTTGGCGCACCATTGAACATGAGGTAGTAATGCGTCAAACTCATGTCAAAATGTTAGCCGAAAGTCGGGGTAATAATATAAAATCAATGATTGAATCGCTGTTAAACCAGCGTAGTGTTTACCTTAATAAATTAGCGCAATTTATTAATGCCGATCAAGCTAAAGCAGATAATCTACAGCGAACGGAAAGCGATATAAAAAATATATTTATTATCAAAAACCATAAGCTTGCTTACCTTACTAATAACAGTGATTCACAATGGTCTAAAATCATTGATTCAATTCAATATGATAATTCTATTTTAATTAACAATAATACCCAATCGGAACAATATCGCCCCGAGTCGGGGTGGTATCAAGTTTATGATCATTTGATTTATTGGTCGACATTTTCCGGTACCATAGTTGGTTTTGAGATTTCTCAGATCAATTTTGCCTTAGAGGTGGTTAATTTATTCGATGATCAGTCACTAACCGATGATTTTACCTTATTTAATAATGACAAATTAATTTATACCCATGGCGATCAAAATGCCGATAATGTCATGTTTGTGCTTGACTACCCGTTACAAAATTGGCAATTAACCTATTATTATCAACAACCTAGTTTAGTTAACTTATATTTATTGGGTTGCGCGATTATTGTATTTTTGGTTATTGTGATTATTAGCCTCATCAGCTATTGGTACCGTGAATATACCAGGGCGTTACGGTTAGCTCGGCAACAAGTTAGCTTTGTGGGTCAGGTTTCGCATGAATTTAAAACCCCTTTAACTAACATCTCATTGTATTCGGAAATGCTAAAAGAGCATTTAAAAGACGAGCCGCCGCCCGTTGCTGATTATATCGAGGTGATTAGCAGTGAAAGTAAACGCTTAACGCGGTTAGTGCAAAATATACTCAGTTTTAATAAATCAGCTAAACTCAACATTAAACCGGTTAATTTAACTGAGTTAATCCAACAAATATATACTACCTTTAAACCGGTGTTAGCAACTAAGTCATTACAACTTAATTTGCTTTTAGATCAGCATAATCCATGCATTATTAATACTGATGCCGATAGTGTTATGCAAATTGTTAATAATTTCCTGAGTAATGCTGAAAAATATGCCGCACAGGGTAAGCAAGTTGATTTGTCACTTAATCACAAGGATTGTCAAGTCACCATTAGTGTGCGTGACTATGGTAATGGCATTGCCGATCACTTATTGAAACAAATTTTCAAACCATTTTACCGGATTAAATCATCAATAACTGAAGGGGTGTCCGGCACTGGCATTGGCTTAACTATCGCCAATCAATTAGCTGAACAATTACATGGCACCATTCAAGTGACCAATTGTCAGCCGGGTGTGGCTTTCACACTAGTTTTAACGGAGTAAACGATGAAAATTTTAATTGCCGAAGATGATCAACATATTCGTAAAGGCATGGCAATTTTGCTAGAACAAGAGGGTTACGCCATTATTGAGGCTGAAAATGGCCACATAGCCTTAGAACTATTTGCGCAACATCAGCCCGATTTTATTATCTTAGATATTATGATGCCGGAACTTGATGGCTATAGTGTTTGTCGTGAAATTCGTAAATTAAATGATGATGTACCTATCTTATTTTTATCAGCCAAAGATGAAGAAATTGATCGCGTAGTCGGGCTCGAACTGGGTGCTGATGATTTTATGAGTAAACCCTTTGGCGTGCACGAACTGCGAGCTCGAATTAAAGCCATTGCTAAGCGCTATTTAAAATCTCAAAGAGCAAATAAAACGGTGGATGAGTTTTTTGATTTTGGTGATCTAACAATTTACCCAATCGAACTATGTGCCAAACGCCACGATCAAGTCATCGAACTATCACTGCGTGAAATAAAAATCTTGGAGTGTTTGTACCAAAATAAAAACCAAGTGGTAACTCGCGACATGTTATTCGATTATGTGTGGGGCTATGATTATTCCCCCAATAGTCGTACCCTTGATCAACACATTTCTAAATTACGCAAACAAATTGAAATCGATCCTCTCAATCCGGTGTTGATCAAAACCATTCATGGAGTAGGGTATCGTTATTAAATTTCGATGCTTATGCAGCTAATTTACCCTAACCAAGATTTTTGGGGATTAGGTTATTTTATTCTATGTCAATACCATTACTTTTTAACTGCATATTGTTGTTCATGTTCAATTAACCAACGTTTACGTTCAAGCCCTCCACCATAGCCAATTAACTCACCATTAGAGCCAATTACACGGTGACAAGGTATTATAATGGCAACTCTATTAAAACCATTGGCACTAGCAACCGCACGCACTGCCAGTGGCTTATTTATTTTTTGTGCTTGTTGCTTATAGGTGGACAATTCACCAAAAGGAATTTGTCGTAAAGCCTGCCAAACTTGTTGTTGAAAATCGGTGCCGGGGGTGTGTAATTTAACTTGGAAAATGTGTCTTTTACCTTGAAAATATTCATTAATTTCTTGCTTGGCTTGCAAAATATGCTGGTTTTCGCCATAAATTATCTGCATATTAAGTAATTTTTGTAATTGTTGAAATTCAGTTTCCAACATGCGGCGATCAACAAATTCTAATAAACAGATCCCTTCATCAGTAGCAGCAATAAACATAGGTCCTAATGGCGTTGTTAATCGATTAATCACTATTACTGCTTTAGTAACACTGATGGAAGGTGCTGACTGCATGAGTTTTTTATAAGTATAGCCAAAACCACTTAAGGATGCATAACCACTATCAAAAGCCGTATCCATTATATTTTTACCGATCTTCAATTCTTGAAAGGCGTTATTTATGCGATACATTCGTTGATAGGCATGGAATGTAATGCCATAGTGTTTTTGAAACCAGCGGCGAATATTCTCTGGATTGATTTGTTGTTCTCGCAAATAACTATCAGATATTTTGGTTTTAGGATTTTGGTTAATAATGGTTATGGCCTTTATCACCTCTTTGGGGGCTTCATTGGAATTTTCGGTTGGTTTACATATTTTGCAAGGACGATAACCAGCATCAAGTGCCGCCTTAAAGGTGGTAAAAAATTCAACGTTTTCCAATTTGGGCTTTCTTGCTCGACAAGTAGCAATACAAAAAACCGAGGTAGTTTTAACGCCAACATAAAAAATACCAATATAGCGAGAATCTTTATCCAGTAAAGCTTGATAATAACGTTTAATTTTTTTGGGATCGTTAATTTGCATTGTTTTAATTTTATTCATGATTTTTTACTTTGAAAAATGTGACTATTAATTGAATTTAAACCGAGTTAAGGTTTTAACCATAAATACTAATTGCATATTAAACAAACCATAGTAACCATGCCAACCGAAAAATTGACAACTATTTAGGTTAATTATTTTTTTTAATTCGCTCCACGTATTTAAAAAATAGATGACTAAATCGAGCGATATAAAATTTCATATTAACTCATTTAAGTAACAAAAGTAGATTTGTTGAGATAGGTAATCCAAAATTAATTAATATAATTTTTCGGCACCAACTGATAGGGAGAAGGGAATAGTAAACTAATAAATTAGCAGTATTGGTAGTATTACTTTATTTCCTAAACAATTTAAATTAACACCAGTACCAAAGTAATTTTAGATCGGACCATAAAACGATTTTATGTATGTACGCTCTGCTTGTTAAAGCGAATTTAGATTGAGATACAATATAAACAGCTCTTGAAACAGTAGTAATTAAAATAGATTTAACCTGACAGATACTTAATAAAAACTGATAACTGTCAGATTAGATTATACAAAATATATTACCAATTTAAGGTTATTTATCTATGATATTCTCGGCTAGAATTTACTAACATTGTGGTATATTCATCTTTTTTACTATCAGATATAAGATCACTAACTGCTAGTGTCTCTATTATTTTTCCATATTGCATAACCGAAACTTTATGACATATATGAGAAACAACACCTAAATCATGGGTGACCATTAAATAAGTAAGTTTTTCTTGTTTTTGTAAATCGGATAATAAATTTAGAATTTCAGCTTGAACTGAAACATCTAATGCAGAAGTAGGTTCATCTAGTAGTAATACTCTAGGTTTTAATATTAATGATCTCGCAATAGCTATACGTTGTCGTTGACCTCCTGATAATTGGTGAGGATAACGATTGCGAAATGAAGTATCGAGTCCAACTTTTAATAATATTTCCTCGACACGATCATTACGGTTATTGATGTTGTGAATTTTTAATGGCTCGGTTAATATTGTATCAATTCGATGCCTTGGATGTAACGAACCATAAGGATCTTGAAAAACCATTTGCACTTTTTTACAATTTTCTTGATCTATTTTATGATTAAGTGGCTTTCCATCAAGGGATATTTCACCAGTCCAGTGGTTGAATAGGCCTGCGAGGCATTTTAAAACAGTTGTTTTTCCCGAACCTGACTCACCAACCAATCCATAAATTTCACCGTCACTTACCGATAAATTAATATCATGTAAAACTTGATTTTTTTTATTATCATGACCAAAAGTTAAGTTAAGATTTTTTATTTCAATCATATTTGACTTTGACATACTAACTCCTTAACTTACAAGCCAATTGGGATCTCTAACCAGTACAGGTAGCCTTTCCCTTTTGTTATCAATATCGGGGAGTGAATCTAATAATCCTTTAGTATAAGGATGTTGAGCATTTTCAAGCTCTCTTGCTGGAATTGATTCAACTATTCGGCCAGAATACATTACTAGAACTCTATCACAGAAGCTTCGTACCAAATTAATATCATGACTAATAAAAATCAGTCCTAGTCCTCGTTCTTTTACTAAATCATCCAACATATTTAGAACCTGTAATCTAACTGACACATCGAGTGCTGATGTAGGTTCATCGGCAATGATAATTTCAGGTTCAGTAATTAACATCATTGCTATCATAATTCTTTGACCTTGTCCTCCAGAAACTTCATGGGGGTACAAATGATAAACTCGTTGTGGATCACGAATTCTTACTTCATCTAAAATATCTAGTACTTTGCGTTTGGCTTCAGATTTAGATATTTTATTATGCTGTCGGTAAGATTCTGCAATCTGGTCACCCACTCGCATAAGTGGGTTGAGTGAATATTTAGGATCTTGCATAATCATAGAAATTCGCCGACCTCTAATTTTATGCATCATCTTATCGTTGGCATTGAGTAGGTCTACCTCTTTAAACTGAAGTTTATCGGCGGTGATAATGGCACTACTCGGGTGAAGTTTTAAAATAGCTCTTCCAATTGTTGATTTACCTGAACCAGATTCTCCCACGATGGCAAGTTTTTCTTTTTGCAAATTAAATGAGACACCTTTTACTGCATTGGTAATTTTTTTACCATTGATGAAATCAACCTTTAAGTTATCAACTTCCAATAGATTGGAATTATTCTGTTCTTGGGTCAAGTATGTCACGTAATCCATCTCCTAAAAAGTTAAATGCCAAACTATTGATAAATATAGCCATTCCTGGAAATGCAACTAACCACCAGCATTCGAGCATATATTTTCTTCCACTTGAAATCATTGCTCCCCACTCAGGTGTTGGAGGTTGAGAACCTAAACCAAGAAAACCAAGTGCTGCAGCAGTTAAGATAATGCTAGCCATATTCATCGTGATTCGAATTACAACTGAAGGTAAACACAATGGAATTATATGAAAAATTAGAATCCTTAATGAGGATGCGCCTTGCAACCTAACAGCTGAAATAAAATCTGCGTTCCTTATTGATAATGTTTCTGCTCTAGCTAAACGAGCGATAGGTGGCCAGGCGGTTAAAGTAATGGCAATAACAACATGCTCTAGGCCAGGCCCTAAGGCTGCAACAAAAGCTAATGCGAGCACAAGACTAGGAAAAGAAATGAATATATCAGTAATACGCATTAATATAGTATCGACCTTACCACCGAAGTAACCTGCAGTTACCCCTAAAATGAGCCCAATTGGACCAACAGTGATAGATACAAGCGTTACAATATAAAGAGTAATTCGCGAGCCATAAACTATGCAACTAAATTCATCTCTTCCGTATTCATCAGTACCAAACCAATGTAGGAAATTAGGTGCTTGTAAAGCATTGGCAAGATCTTGTTTTATAGGATCATGAGTGGCAATTAAAGGTGCAAAGATTGCCACAACGATTAAAAAAAGAATGATAAATAAGCCTATCGCAGTTAATGGGTTTTTTAAAAGTTGACTATAAATTGCATATAAGTTGCTAATAAGGTTGTTTGCTTTAGACCTAATTTTACCTGGAGTTATAGATACTTTTTTGGTTAATGATTGTGATTGAATATTCATGATGTTTTGGTCCTTGGGTCAAAGATTTGATAAAGCATATCTGATAGAATGTTAAGGACTAAAAAAATTAAACCTACTAATAATACACATCCCATAACAGCATTCAAATCCCCGAGTAATAAACTGCCTGTTAGAAATGAACCAAATCCAGGCCACGAAAATACTGTTTCAATTAATACCGCACCTTCTAATAAAGTTCCGTATGCTAATGCTATTATTGTAAGTAATTGAACCAAAATATTACGAAAAGCATGTTTCCATAGAATTTTAAATTCAGATAATCCTTTGACTTTGGCTGTAATAATATATTCTTGGGATAATTGTGCTAACATAAAGCTTCTAGTCATTCGGCTAATGTAGGCTAGAGAATGAAAACCAAGAATAGTAGCGGGTAATATTAAATGGCTAAATGCATTCTTAAAAATTTCTATATCACCTGCTAGTAATGAATCTATCAGTAGAAAACCTGTACGTTCTTCAACCATGCCGTCATAGGCTAAATCAATCCGACCAACGCCTCCAACCCAATCAAGCCATGAGTAAAATATCAATAACCCCATCATGCCGACCCAAAAGATAGGTGTTGAATATCCAACAAGACTAATGAAACGGACAACATAATCGGCAACTTTTCCTCTTCTTGCCGCGGCTAATACCCCTAAAGGCACGCCAATGCCTGCACCAACAATAATTGCTATAGTTGCTAATTCAAGTGTTGCAGGAAATACTCTGGCAATCTCAGATGATACGGCTCTACCGGTTAATAACGATAATCCAAGATCACCATGTAATAACGAAGTAAGATAATTAAAGAATTGTATCCATAGGGGCTTATCTAGTCCTAATTGTTGGTATACACGATCATAAGTACTTTGATCTGCTTCTGGACCAACAATAGATAGAACAGGGTCAATAGGCATGACTCTGCCTATAATAAATGTTAATAACAATAATCCAAATAAAGTTAAAATAATTTGAACTAACCGTTTTAATAACTTGGAGGCTTTGCCATTAGTATTCATCCAATTTGATATATGCATGCCCACTCCTATTTATATTGAATCACTAACATGAAATGATTTCTAAATATTTATCTCTTTTTTTCAACAAGATAATATCGTGTTGTTGCTGAAGGATGAGATTTATAATTTAGAATATCTTTTTGAACAGCTACAGAATCAATCATTTGTGAGATAGTAATTACTGCAGGAAAAAGTTCATCATAGTAGTTTTGAATATCTTTATATAATTGAGTTTGTTTGGTTTCATTGCGTTCAATCAAAGCAGTTTCAATCATTTTATTTAACTTATCATCATAAAATGATGACCGCCAACCAATGTAAGGAGTTAATTTTGCTTCATCACTATTATCTGGATTGTAGACCATTGAGCGTAAATTTGCATGAGGATGCGGTTCGACACCACCTCCGCCTCTACCAACAACAATATCAAAATTACGTTCTCTCATTGCTCCATAGATCTGATTGCCTGTTCCGGCAATCACTTTAGCCTTGATTCCTGCTTGTACTAAAGTTGCTTGAATAGTTGTAGCAATATCAATGAATGGAGTGTCAGATAACACTCTTATTGTCGTGTCGAAACCATCAGGATAACCCGCTTCAGAAAGCAATTTTTTGGCTTTTTCGACGTTTAATGTATAGCCTTGGTCGGGTAAGGTTGCTGGCATTCCTTTTTGAATAGGTCGTTGATGTAAGATACCAAATCCAGGCATAATAGTTGCATTAATACCTTGATAATCAATTAAATAGCGAATGGCTTCTCTAACTTTTGGATTGGCAAAATATTTATTTTTGTTGCTCAGTGCAACATAATACAAAGTTCCGCGTTGAACACTTTCAATGGTAATGTTAGGATTGTTCGACAAGGCTTTAATATCTGGAACTGACATACCAGAAGCTATATCAATATCACCTTTTTCCATCATTAAGCGTAATGATTGTGACTCAGTCATATGACGCATTATAATACGCTTCATTTTGGGTGTGCCTTTCCAATAATGCTCATTTCGAGCCATTATTAGCATATTTTTAGCTTCCCATTTAGTTAAATAGTACGCACCAGAACCTGCAGCATTCGTAGTCAACCATTTATTACCTAAATCATTATCTTGTTCATGTTTTAGGATCTCGTTTTTGTCCAAAATAGACATACTACCTAAAGCACCTATTGAATACATAACTAATTTAGGATCTGTAGCTTGGGGAAGGGTAATTTCAATAGTAAAATTATCAATAGATTTGACTAATTCAGATATATTTTTAGCTGAAAAACCATAGGTTTTCCAGAAAGTTGATTGAGATAAATTTAGTTTGAGTAGTCGTTCAATTGACCACACAACATCTTCAGCTGTTAATGGGTTTCCTGAATTAAATTTAACGTCATCACGAAGATGAAATGTGATTTTGCTGCTATCCTCACTAATATCCCAACTTTTTGCAATGGCCGGCAAAATTTTAGTTCTATCGGTAGCATCTAATTCAATCAAGGAATCGTATAAATTGGAAATAATACTTACTGTATCATTACTCGCCATTGCAGCGGGATCTATGGTGAATATATTATTCATACTCATCCCGATAATTAATTGATCTTTGGGGGTTTTTGAATAACTATTAGAGCTAAAAAGTATTAAAAAAATGAATAAAAACTTCAATAAATATTTTGATTCCATTGCCACACCTCATCCATAAAATAAAAAAATCATAAAACTATTCAACAGTAAGTGTATTTGTTGCAATATAGTTAAAATTAATATCTTCGCCTAAACCTGGAAGTGTTGGTAAGTGAACAAATCCATCTTCATCCATAGGGTCAACGATATTATTTAAGTAAGCAGGCGGTTCATCATAATTTAAAAACGGGTGTAGTAGGCCTCTTTCATACCATCGGCAATTTTTTATAGCTCCGATAACATTCAAGTTTGGTGCACCATTTCCATGTATTTCACAATCCATTCCAAAAGATTCAGCTAAAGCGGCAACTTTTAAACAAGGGGTAAGGCCGCCTGCACTATTTACTCCCGCCCGTAAAATATCACATGCTCCATGCTTGACCCAATCGGCTCTACTTAAATATTTACCTGATAAACTTTCCGGGCCAACAATATCTATATCCAAATTTTTGGATAACCATATATAAGAGTCCATACTTTGTTCTTCCATTGGTTCTTCAAACCATGTGAAGTTCAATTTTTGTAGTTCACGACCTATATAAATAGCATCACTTCTACTATACCAGTGGTATCCATCAATCATTAATGCTATATCAGGCCCTACAGCTTCTCTCACAGCTGCACAAGCTTTTACATCCATTATTGGACTCGGAGCGAAAGAAACTGGAGGCATCCATGTATGAATTTTGATTGCTTTATATCCTTTTAAAACTAGTTTTTCGGCAAAATCGCCATATTCATCTGGGGTTGATAAACCACCTTTTAATTCATCTCCACACATGGTACTTCCGTATGCGGGGACTTTTTCACGATAACCACCCAGTAACTTATGTACAGGCATATTTAGTTTTCGACCAATCAAATCCCAAATAGCTTGCTCTACAATTGCAATTGCTCTATCAGTTAATTGTTGTGCACTTCCTCTTTGCCAATGAACTAATTCATGCCATATTTTTTCACGATTAAATGGATTTTGGCCAATGAGGACCTTTTTAAAAAAGGAATCAACAATGTAAGGTCTAATAATTTCGGGAGCGACAAAAGCATAGCCTTGGGAATTATCATCAGCGGTTATTGTCAACATTGCCATTTTTGCTAATGATTCGTCCCCCGGATGAGAGTGACCTGCACTATCAGAACAACGTCTAGTTGGGTAAGTAAATGTAGTAACTTTTATTGACTCAATTCTCATTTATAATCACCTTTATTAATTAAATTTGCTTTAATATCACATTAAAGAAGGTGTTGTTACAATATTAAATCGTACATATTTTTGCCCATTTTTATTCAAAAATTAGGGCAGTTACACATTATTGAAAGATATAGATCACACTTTAATAAATAATTGAGCAGGAGGTGTTCATCATTATGATATTTAATTAGTATTACAAAGCGAGGCTTTCCATTTTGGAAGTTCAATCAAACCTTTTTACCTAACCAGTATATTTGGCAATTAAGGATTTAATTGAGAAATTATTCTATTAATCATTATGGTAGAGTCTGGCAGTGAGCGATTAATTAATATAATCAATAAATGCCTGCCAACTTCAAATAAAGAACAAATCACGGTGAGATGGGGGGTATTATGAGCCACTAAAATTAAGCAACAAATCAGACATTTTTTGGCGATTAAATCAGGTATTTTTTATATAACAAGACAAACTATTTACAAACAGGTATGATTACTTCCTATTATGTAAATTCCCATTTCCTCCTTTTTTAACAATTAAGTATCAATAATATTATTGGAGTAATACTAAAATGAATTATTACGATTTTTTGGTTATTGCGTTGAAATTATTGGTTGTATTTATTTGTATTATTTTATTTTTGAAAATAACAGGAAAAACCTCATTATCACAGATGTCCAGCATTGATTTTATTGGTAATATGATTTTAGGTGGTATAGCTGGAGGCATAATTTATAATCCTAAATTGACGGTATTGGATTTTTTAGTGGTAATAGTGATATGGACCATTATTATGTATACCTCAAATTATTTAAAACAAAAAAGTCAAAATGCCAAGGCATTTATTGTTGGTAATCCGATTATACTAATGGATAAAGGGAAATTAAAATTAGATGCTTTTGCCTCTATTAATATGGATATTTCAAGTTTTGCTGTATTACTAAGAATGAAAAATATTTTTACCATCAATACCGTTGACAAAGCCATACTTGAGCCTAATGGACAATTAACCGTAGTTAAGAAAGGGGATAAAGATATCTCAGTAATAGTGCTAGAAGATGAAAAACCGTTAACTGATGTTTTAGAAAATATGGGTAAAGATGAGGTCTGGTTGAAGTCTGAATTGTCAGCACAAGGTTATCATTCTTATGAAGGTTTATATTGTGTGGAATACTATGATCAGCGTTTATTTGTTATACCCAGTGAATCAGTCAATTAATTAATTGATTAGATTTTAGTATGATTGCCTGCGGTTATTATTCTCAATTATGAGTTTACCTAACCCAAAGCAAGGCCGGTAAACTCAAAACAACCATCTATTTAACTGGTATAAAGTGGCGATTTATTTAGCGATTTGGCAATAATGCTCGGTATCGACATCGCAGCAAGTTGGGCTTGCATGGCTTGGGCTTGTTGTTGCGATTCACATTGGCTAAACACACACGCCCCAGTTCCGGTTAAGCGAGTTGGAGCAAATTGTGAAAGCTGGCTAATGATTTTATCAATTTCAGGATAACGTTTGCGCACCACACTTTCACAATCATTGTAGTGCTCATTAAACGGTATCGCCATTAAATCATCGACAGTTCGAACTGCTGAGTTGCGGTTAAGTTCAGAATCATTAAAAACTATTGCCGTTGAAATTTCGATATTAGGGCAGGTGACTAAGTACCAATGTTCTGGCAGCGTTAATGCTTGAAATTGATCACCAATACCTTGCGCGAAAGATGCATGTCCGTAAATAAAAATAGGTACATCAGCACCGATTTCTCTGCCTATATCCATTAATTCTTGAGTTGGCAGATTAAGTTGCCATAGCTGGTTAAGCGCAACTAATACTGTTGCGGCATTGGATGATGCTCCGCCAAGCCCTCCACCCATCGGGATTTTTTTTTCAATAGTGATATCAACACCCAAATCTTGTCTACCGGTATAGCCTTTCAATTTCTCTGCAGCAATAACCATCAAATTTTTGGATGGAGGAATATTTTTAAATGTCGTTAATAAGTGGATTTGATTATCCTGACGAACGTTAAATTTCAACTCATCGCAATAATTGATGAATTGAAACAACGTTTGTAAATTATGATAATTATCGGCACGGCGACCGGTAATATATAAAAATAAATTCAATTTAGCCGGTGCAAACCATTGTTTCATGACTGATTCCTATTACCGCAATACCCAGTTATCAATCTTCAACCGTATGCGTTGGTCACCATGCGTTAGTTCAATTATAGACGGTAAATCAATATTTTTATGTTTATAATTACGCGTCAGGTAATTGTTAATTTTTAAATTCCATTTATTATTGTTTTGCATAAATTCTGAAGCCACTAATCTGCCTGAACTATCCAATTTGTCGGCATTAACATCATCTGAAAATCCTTTTAACCAATTATGTAACGAATCCAGAGGAATATTAATGTTTGAGATCTTACTCATTAAACTTTCAACATTGGTGTCAGTATAACTTTTGCCGTTTTTATCAATAAGTTCAGCATAATTATTACTAGCTTTTAGCGTTAAGATGTTGGTTCCCACTGGGGTGCTCAATTTAATTTCGTAGTTATCAGCCGATTGTTGAATAATTAAAAAGCGACCATAATTACGCGAGTTATCACTAAAATAAGCTATACTACCATTAACTTGGAATACATTAACTTGTTTGAGATCTTGTTGGTGAATTAGCCATTGTTGTTGAATTGAGTTGGTGTTTTTTATTTTATCTGTTTGACAGGCAACTAGTAAGAGTGGCAAGGTTACTAATAAAATGTATTTGATTTTAGACATATAATGACTCTTAATTTGTTCAAGAACAATTGAATACGGCATTATAACTGATAATTAACAGAATAGAAAAAGTTACTGTAAATTAACCTTACATTATTTTTTATGTATAATATTGGCACTTGGACGCTTAATAAAATAGTTATATTAAACAAAATTCTTAATAAGAAGTAATACAATGTCAATCTCAATATTAGGTGTTAATTACAAAACAGCGCCAGTTGCTATCAGGGAGAAAATTGCTTTCCCTAACGAAATTGTTGCTAAGGCACTCTATAGTTTATACCAACATCCTCTAGTTGATGGTTGTGTTATTTTGTCTACCTGTAACCGAACAGAGATCTATGTAAGTTACCAACACGCAACTGATTACCTACGGTTAAAACAATCGGTCAAAAATTGGTTAGCCCAGTATCATCATTTTGATCTACAGTTTTATCAAGATTGTTTTTATTGGTATGAGGGGCAAGAGGCAGTCGAACATCTTATGTCTGTTGCCAGTGGCATAGATTCAATGATTATAGGTGAACCGCAAATTTTAGGTCAAGTTAAACAAGCATATCAATTTGCTCAAAAAAATGCTTGTTTATCAATTGAATTAGCCAAATTATTTCAAAAAATATTTCATGTTGCTAAACTCGTCCGAACTAAAACCAACATAGGTGAAAATACAGCTTCAGTTGCTTATGCTACATGCTTAACTGCTAGACAACTATTTACTGATACTAAACAATTAAATGTAATGTTAGTCGGCGCAGGGGAGATGATTGAATTAATTTCACGGTACCTAAAACCACACGGCTTTAATCATGTAATTGTTGCTAATCGTACTCGAGAAAAGGCATTAAAATTGGCATCATTAAATAATGCTGAAATCATTTCGTTACCAGATATTGCTAATCGGCTTAATGAAGTTGATATTGTTATCAGTTCAACCGCAAGTCCATTACCGATTATTGGCAAAGGGTTGGTTGAACGAACTATGCAAGCTAGAAATAATAAGAAAATGTTATTTATTGATTTAGCCGTACCGCGTGATGTTGAAGCGGAAATTGATAAATTAGATAACGTTTACCTGTATACTATTGATGATTTACACAAAACGGTGGCTAAAAATCTCGAACAACGAGCAATAGCAGCTAGTCAGGCACAATATATCATTCAGGAACAAGCTGAACATTTTATTGATTGGCTCAAATCTCGTAATGCAGTGGCTTTTATTAAACAATATCGTAGTAATGCTGAAACTATTAAACATCAATTAGAACTTAAAGCTTTAAATGCCATCAATCAAGGTGCGAATATAAATGAAGTTTTTGCCGAATTTTCACATAAGCTAACTCATAAATTAATTCATGCTCCGACTCAAACACTACTGCAAGCTGCAACGCACAATTGTGATGATTGTTTTGAAATATTAAGTAAAGGATTAGGTTTAAAAAAATAAAAACGAATAAGTTATGCGTTCATTAAAAGGAAAGTAACGATTGGATCAGATGGAGCTTTTTGATATTCAAAGTCCTTGTCAACGTGTTTGTGAAACAGATAAACGAGGATACTGTTGTAAGTGTTATCGCTCACGAGAAGAGAGATTTAATTGGTTAACATTTTCTGATGCTCAAAAACGCAGAATATTATATTTATGTAAACTACGAATGTTAAGGCGTGGCTATTTGCAAAAACAAAAAAAGCAACAATCCAATCAAGTAGCAATGCAAATTGATTTAAACTTCTAATTTAATCTTCCAGCTTTACAAGGATACTTGTAATCAAACTTAACACGGAGTAGCATTTTCCATATTAGTTGTGACACATAATTAATTGTCTATATTAATTAAATGAGATTAAAACTATGAAAATGTGCATCGCATGTGGTATGCCTATGACCGCTATTGGTGATTATCCATTACATGATATATCTAAGAATTATTGTAAGCATTGTGCTCATAAAGATGGCACAATGAAAACATTTGAAGAAAAATGGCAAGAATTAACCTTGCATTATGTTAATCATCATAATATTGATTATGCTATAGCTAAAGAAACAGCTTGTACTATTCTCAAAAAATTACCGGCTTGGAAACGTAAATGGTAGTGGAATTTTTAGGCAACTAAAGCAATTTATTATAATATCAGTTGCAGATATTTTAGAGCTTAGTATAATGCCAACGTTTACTTATTTACACTTCAAATGCCAGTGTGGCGAAATTGGTAGACGCAGCGGATTCAAAATCCGCCGCCCTTAAAAGCGTGTCGGTTCGAGTCCGACCACTGGCACCACATAAATATCAATTAATTCAATGAAATAGATTGTTCGTTTGTTATTGAACCGCATGCTCGGCGATTGGTAGAAGATTCTGAGACGTTAGCTTAACCCTTTTTTTAGTGACTTTTTTATAATATTGATTATTATTAATTAATTTTGATGTAATAAAAAAGGGTTATTTTTGGATAATTGATTAATTTTCATTTATAACAATGTGTTATGTTTGATATAATCTAGATTACCGCCGCATAGGCTGATATACCACCTTCGAGTGGTTTTTATTGTGTAAATTATCTAAGTAGTATAATCTTATTTAATAATGAAAGAATGATATAAACAATTATTTAATATTAAGGGTGTTTTATGGATGAAATTAATATGCATGAAGGATTAGATTATAAGATAAAGGAAGGAATACCAACAATCGGTAATATGCCAACACAAAAAGTGGTTTCTATTAATGTTGTTGGAGATCCAAATACAGAAACTAGCAAACTCATGAAGCCGTTATATACAGCCGCATATGGAGTGAGGAAGATATACAAAGCAAACGGACGTGTTTTTAAAGTAGACAAATTAAGAGGTCGTTGGCCACAAATTAACATAACCAAAAGCAAAAGCGATTGGATCGGAACTTATGCATTACCGTTACCAAATGATGTTGCTAAACTACCTACTAGCGATCAAGATATAAATAATTTAAGACTAGAAGAATGGAAATATGGGAAAGTTGCCTATATTCTGCATGTTGGATCTTATACAAATGAAGACAAAACAATAAAAATTTTATTGGATTATATTTCTTCAAATGGAATGAAAATAATTGAAAATAGTCATGAGGAAATATATCTATCTGATCCAACCAAAACAGATATAAACAAATTAAAGACAATTATTTTATATCGTATTGATCCAGCCTAAATTTTATATTGACTATTTATTTTTTATCGAATCACATAACAACCCGCCAAATGCGGGTTTTTTATTATCAGTTATCTTCATTATGAATATCTTTAATATCATAATCACCTGATTCAATCATATCTTGAACAGTTAACAAAATAGCTTCAGTATTGAATTTGGCTACTAGATACCACATCATATAACCAGTAGTTGTTTAGCACTTTAGTTAGTATTAGCATGATATTTTCACCAAGAGTAATTGCACGCTAAATAATCAGCGTAAGAATATTCGTAAAATTAATAGGATAGGGTGGATATCAAACGAGTTATTAACAGGTTTGGGGGATAAAAAATTGATTCAATAAACGCTCTATTTTGTACTCTGAGATAGTGAAATTTATTTCATTTTTAATTTTTTAACTTTCAGAAATAATATTAAAAATGTATTATTAATAAAAACCTACAACCAAGAGAGGGAATTCTTATGTTGAAAAAAATAATAGTAGTCTCGATGTTATTTTCTACTGCTGCACACGCTAAATTTATTCATCCTATGGACTTTGACGGTTCAGAAGCTCAAAAGCAAGAAGTTATTGAATATATTAAAGCTAATGTAAAAAAAGATTATTGTGATCAATTAGGTATATGCCAAGCATACGATTTAAGAATGATGGAGCAAGAAAATTTAAATGCTTTTAAAAAAGCTACTAAGGCCAAAAATAGAAAAATAATGGATCAGGTCATTAACGATTATTGTAATAGTGTTTTAGATATCTGTGATTATAGCGACATACAAATGATGTATGAAGAAAACATTAAAGCTGACAATGAGGAATTGTCTTGGTAGATGTTTCATAATATAACTTGCAATGAAACCTGCTACATAAGCGGGTATGTTTATAATTAATTGAATTTTAAAAATGAATATCGTCATCTATAAAATCTTTGGACTTAGTTTGTGTTGATGGTTTAACTTAGTTCGATTGTGGCTCTCTTTACTTCCCATTAACTAATATTTGAAAATCATCACCATTTAACGGCTTAACTACGATATCGGTAGTGTAATGTTTTGTGCGGTTTGTAACTATCCCCCCTAAAATAGTACAGCAAACAACAGATAATTGTTAGTGAAAGTATTCACATTGATATTTGCTAAAATATTATGACGTCAATATTCTAAGGGTATGAAAGCCATTAAATTACACTAGAGTGAATAGTATTTTTACCCCTCACTAAAAAAACAAAATCTAATTAAATCAATAAATAATAATTTAAGCATTTAACAAAAAGTGATACAATTTTAACTCTTTTAATTTTTATATATATAAATGAATGTGATGAAACAAATAAAATTTTTTCTTATTATTCTAATTAGTATACTAACTTTAGTTGCTTGTTCTAAACCTGATTCAGTTGAACATTGGATCGATAACCCGACCGATAAAGAGATAACGTTAAACATTGATGATAATCCATTAACTATACCCGCCAAATCAGGTATTAAATATAAAATTGGGTATGGTAAACATACGTTATCGTACAATAATGAATCAATTAACTTTGTAGTTAAACCTTCAAAACGAGAAGGCTTTATTAATCCCACTCAAAGTAATTATGTTTTTTACAAATTAATCTATATTGATAAATCCAATAAGATAGCCACCGACAGTTTTATTGATGGACTAGAAAAAGATATTCAATACAAAACACAAGTAATTGTAAATGGTGAATTGCAAGTAATAGAAGTTCCTTTTAAGGTAGTTAATGATTTATTTATTGAAAAAGATACCTATGCTTGGGATTATTTTCTTGATGAAGATTTGCCAACAACTATAACATTACGAGATAATGTTAAAGATATAAAAGCCAAATTATTTCGCGAAAGTGATTTCCTTAAATACATAAAGAAAGATGGTATTGATCAGCAAATTAGTTTTCCATCTAATCGCAAAAAATTCAATGAATTCCCGAAAACTATTATTCCTACAATTGATTTAGATACTATTAAGTGTCCTGAAGGCCGAGTCGATGTTGAAAAGAAAATAGCTGCTTGGAATAAGATATTTAATTTATCTGGTAGTGATTTTGCTGAAGAATATGATAATTTGACTTCAATAAAAAGTGCTGTAGCCGAAAGAGATTTAGAAAATAAATGTTATCAAGATTATAATGAAGATAAGAGTTATAAAGAAGCTATAGAGAAAATTCAGGAAACCTATACGCATAAATCATATTTGAATTTTTTTGTTATTGAATAATAAAATATTTATTTTTATATTTAGCTTATAGTATTTATTTTAAACTAATCTTGTAAAGGGCATAGTATCATTTAAATGATATTATGCCTTAATCATTGGAATACCAGTTATTAACCATTTAAGCTGCATCCATTTAATACAGTTGGCTATTTAACCAAATCACATAATTACAACCCCTCTAAATTTGTTTATTAATTAGGCGTTAAATTATATTTTTTAAATTATAAATTTTTTCCTACAGCACAGTATGTCAATAATATTCTTGACCCAAATCACATAAAAGCTAAAAAAATCTTTCCCAGAATTTAAATCAAGATAATACTTATTACAATGATATTAAAAATAACGAGAGGGAAATTTTATGAATAAAACAAAGCTAAAAATAGCAGCGGTTTTATGTGGTATGCTCTTAAGTACTTCCGCTTCTTTTGCATCAGTTGAAGATGCGAAAGATTTAAAAATTATTAGCTATAATGTTTATAATGGCATGAAATTAGATGAGTCAGAAGGGAAACAAAAATTTATTGAGTGGGCTAAAATGCAAGATGCCGATATTATTGCATGGCAAGAAATGAATTTTTTTACCCGAGAAAAACTTGAAAAATTTGCAGCAAGTTATGGCCATAAATTTGCTGTTTTATTAAAAGAGTCACCAGAAGATGCTGCTTTTTTCCCGGTTGCTATTACTTCTAAATACCCAATTGTCAATGTTAATAAAGTGGTCGACAATTTATGGCATGGTGCTTTATATGCAGATATTGGCAACTATCATTTTATTGTTACACATATGAATCCGTTTTGGACAGCCAAAAGAATTGATGAGATTAATTTACTCATTGATTCGATAAAATATAGTCGCGATCCAGCTGGTAAATGGATTATCGCTGGTGATTTAAATTCATTCTCACCAGCAGATAAAAATGATTATGATAAAAGTAATCTTCTTAATGATATAAAAGAAAAAGAGAAAAAAAGACCAATTCTGGAAAATTTGGTTGACGGTAAATTAAGTTACACGGTTCAACAAAACCTTATTGATGCGGGTTTTATTGATGCGTTAAAATTTAAACACCAACAATTCATCGCGACAGCACCAACCAAAGTGTTTTATGATCAAGCTTCTACACCGTTACGTTATGATTATATTTATGTTTCACCTATGCTTAAAAATAACATAATTGATGTAACAGTATTAAAAGATGATTTTACGGATAAATATTCAGATCATTATCCAGTTCAGATGATAATAAAAAATCAGTAATGAGTTAAAATTTCAAGCCTGTTGTCAGAACATGGTTTGAAATTTTCATCATTTTAAAAATCTATGGACTATAAATAATATTAATTATGATATATATCGCAATTAATAGTCATTATTTATTTTAGCATTTATTAGATTGATAAAAGTTTGTCATTTATCAACATTTTGTAAGTAATGTTATTTAATACGGAAATTCATTGTTTAAATTAAGTTATCATGATTAAAATCAAATCGTTGAGCCACTAATTCAATTCAATTATAGTAGAATTTATTATGAGCTATTTTAATTATCATGCTAAAGCAAAAAAATTAATTAAAGATGGTTTACTCCTTAGATATGAATTTGTGGATAATTGGAATGGTATTAAGCCAGCATTGGTTTTATATTTTAAAGATGCTAAGCCGATGCCAATTAGAGAATATCGTTGGGATGAATATTTGTCGTTAATTAATAATGAAAATTAATTTTCAATGGAATTTTTATAATATTACTAAAAAGTATTATGTGATGGCTTAAGTTTAAAATTAATTTATTTTAAGCTTAAGATATTAATCACAGTACCGAATAAATTTGCCAACACTTACGCTAAAGCGTAAAATGCCCATCCTATTTTTGCTTAATCTATTACCTATAGGTAATACTGACTTGAAATCAGAGGCATTTTTAAATGACAATGTTATATCAAAAACCAGAGTTACTTTCCCCTGCTGGTTCTCTTAAAAATATGCGTTATGCGTTTGCTTATGGCGCCGATGCCGTTTATGCCGGTCAACCACGTTATAGTTTACGTGTTCGAAATAATGAATTTAATCATGAAAACTTAGCCATTGGTATTAATGAAGCTCATGCGCAAGGCAAAAAATTCTATGTCGTGGTAAATATTGCACCTCATAACTCTAAATTAAAAACCTTTATTCGTGATTTAGAACCGATTGTCAATATGAAACCTGATGCATTTATCATGTCCGATCCAGGATTAATTATGTTAGTACGCGAACATTTTCCTGAAATGGAAATTCATTTATCAGTACAATCTAATGCAGTCAATTGGGCTACTGTTGAATTTTGGCATAAAGTAGGATTAACTCGGGTTGTGCTATCTCGTGAATTGTCATTGGAAGAAATTGCTGAAATTCGTGAAAAAGTACCGCAAATGGAATTAGAAGTATTTATTCATGGTGCACTTTGTATGGCTTATTCGGGAAGATGTTTACTTTCTGGTTACATTAATAAGCGAGACTCAAATCAAGGAACTTGCACTAATGCTTGCCGGTGGGAGTATAAAGTGTCTGAAGGAAAGGAAGACGAAGTAGGGCAAATTGTTCATAAATGTGAACCCATCCCAGTACAACAAGTTGAACCAACATTAGGGATTGGCCAAACTACTGATAAGTTATTTATGCTAGAAGAGTCTGGACGACCAGGCGAATACATGCAAGCTTTTGAAGATGAACATGGTACTTATATTATGAATTCAAAAGATTTAAGGGCTGTTGAGCTAGTTGGGGATTTAACCAAAATAGGGGTTCATTCTTTAAAAATTGAAGGTCGAACTAAATCATTTTATTATTGTGCGAGAACTGCACAAGTATATCGCCAAGCTATTGATGCTGCTAGTGAAGGTAAACCATTTGATCCTAATTTACTTGCAGAACTTGATTCGTTAGCTCACCGTGGTTATACCGAAGGTTTTTTGCGTCGCCATAAACATGAAGATATGCAAAACTATGTGCATAGTCATTCGGTATCAGATCGACAGCAGTTTGTCGGTGAGTTCAGTGGTGAACGATTAAATGGACTAGCTGAAATAATTGTTAAAAATAAATTTTCAGTCGGTGATAATGTAGAAATGATGACACCAAAAGGAAATAAAACGTTTATAATTGATCGAATGGAAAATAAAAAAGGTCAACCTGTACCTGCAGGGTTAGGGGATGGACATATTGTCTATATTCCAATACCTGAAAATATTGACTTGAATTATGCATTACTTATGCGTAATTTTGAGTAATTATTTATTCCTAACTGTTCGTAATTTGCGAACAGTTAATTTAGAACATTTATTTGCGAATTAAATCATCACCAAAACCAACCCATTTATAGGTGGTTAAAGCCTCTAATCCCATTGGCCCTCGAACATGTAATTTTTGAGTACTCACTGCAACTTCTGCTCCTAAGCCAAATTGCCCTCCATCGGTAAAACGTGTTGAAGCATTAACATAAACAGCCGCTGAATCGACTAAATTAACGAATTTTTCAGCATTAGCAAGACTTCTTGTTAAAATTGCTTCTGAATGATTACTACCATATTCACGAATATGATCAACGGCATGCTCGAGTGAATCAACAATGACTACATTCAAATCTTTCGAAAGCCATTCTTGACGAAGTTCATCATCTTCCACGCGAAAAACATTAGCTGCACTTGATTCTAAGATTGCAAATGATCGTTGATCAGCATGCAGAATAACACCACTATCAGCCATTATTTGACTTAATTTGGGTAAAAAAGTGTTGGCAATTTTTGTATGTACGAGTAAGGTTTCCACCGTATTACAGGTACTTGGGCGCTGTGTTTTAGCGTTGACAATAATTGGAAAAGCACTATCAAAATCCATGCTTTCATCCATAAAAATATGACAGACGCCAATTCCACCTGTTATTACAGGAATGGTTGAGTGTTCGCGGCATAGTTTATGTAAAGCCGAACCACCACGTGGAATAATCATATCAACATATTTATCAAGCTTGAGTAATTCATTAATATATTTTCGGTCTGGATTATCAATATATTGTATAGCAAATTCTGGTAATCCTACTTGTGCCAATGCTTGTTGAATAATAGCAATCATGGCTGCATTGGTGTGAATAGTTTCTTTACCTCCTCGTAAAATTGCTACATTACCAGTTTTTAAACAAAGTGCAGCAATATCAATGGTGACATTTGGGCGAGCTTCATAAATTACGCCAATTACGCCTAATGGTATTCTGTGACGTTGTAACTTTAAACCATTATCTAAAATAGCACCATCGATAATTTTACCAATAGGATCGGTTAAATTAACGACTTTACGCACATCATTAGCAATATCTGTAAGTCTATCAGATGTAAGTAATAGGCGATCTAAAATAGCTGCACTTAAACCTTGTGCTTTAGCTGCTATAATATCTTTTTCATTGGCTGTTAATATTAATGAGCATTGCTTTTCCAGTAAATCGGCGATAACTGTTAAAACCTGATTTTTGGTTGAAGTAGGGCAGTGGGCTAATTGATATGAGGCTTGTTTTGCTGCTTTACCCATTTGTTCTAACATAATAGTCACCGTTAAATTATATTTTAGCTAATTAACAATCATATCATTACGATGAACGGCTACCGAGCCATATTCGTAACCAATAATCTGACTAATCTCTTGTGAGTGGTGTCCAGCAATTTGCCTTAAAGCATCACTATTATAACGGCTTACACCACGAGCAATTTTCTTCCCGGATTTATCATAAATATCGATGACTTCTCCTCGGCAAAAATTCAGCTCAACTTTGATAATCCCTTTTGGTAATAATGAACTTCCGTTATTTAAAATAGCATTAACTGCTCCATCATCTAAATATACCTTGCCAGCATTTGGTGCACCAAATAACCAATGTTTACGATGTTCTAAAGGCGTTTTTTGTGGTAAAAAACGGGTACCAATAGGTTGGTTATTGACTATATCAATAAGAACATTTGCTTTATTTCCAGCAGCAATAATAACTTCAATGCCTGCGCTACCAGCCACCTCGGCTGCTTGCAGTTTGGTACTCATACCACCAGTACCAAGTCCAGAAACACTATCACCAGCAATATTTCGCAAATTATCATCAATATGGTCGATTTGTTGAATTAACTTAGCATTAGGTTCTTTTTTGGGATCAGCGGTATAAAGTCCATCTAAATCAGTTAATAAAATTAATTTATCTGCCTCAGCTAAAATTGCTGTAAGTGCTGATAAATTATCATTGTCACCCACTTTAATTTCTGCGGTAGCAACTGCATCATTTTCATTTATAACTGGAACAATATTATTATCTAACATTGCTTTAAGTACATCTTGGGCATTTAAGAATCTTTCTCGATCTTCGAGATCTGCTCGGGTTAATAACATTTGTCCAATGTAGATTTTATAAATTGAAAAAAGTTGTTCCCACAGTTGTATCAATTTGCTTTGCCCAACAGATGCTAGCAATTGTTTGGAAGCAACTGTTTTAGGAAGAATGGGAAAATTAAGATATTCACGCCCAGCAGCTATTGCACCGGACGTGACAATAATAATTTTGTGTCCATTTTGATGTAACACAGAGCATTGTCGAATAAGTTCAACTATTTGCGCACGATCTAACTGTTTTGTCCCACTAGTTAAAACGCTGGTACCTAATTTAACAACGACAATTTGTTGTTTTTTATTAGTCATAACATCTTCTTATAAAATCGAAATCATCCATTTTACCGATTGTTCTAAGGCATTTTGCAAGTTAACTTGTAATGGTGATTTTGGTATAATAATAAGTTTATTTTGTTTTAAAGAATGGATTAATTTGGCTTCATTAAATGTGCTTAGTCTATCATCTTCAAAAATTACATTCATTACCGGAACAACACAAGAATGAGTTAGAATACCTTGATTTTTCAATGAAAAATAATTTAACTCAGCAATTAATTGTTGATTGGAGATAGCAGGTAATCCCAAACGACTAGCAAATATATCCTTATAAACATTAGGTAAATATTTTTGTCGTATTTGGTCAATAAAAATATAATGAATTAGCGGCATAAAATTAAACAAGCCTTTTACTTTATTTGGCATTAATTGCGCTAAACGTGTTGCAATATGTGAGCCAAATCGGAAGCCAGCTAAAATTACACGACTATCATCAACCCAAGGAATTGTTGGCAGTTGTTCTAGTATTGCTTGGTGAATTAAGCTACTATTTTGTGTCAGATCAAAACCTCGACTGTAACCTACAGAAGGTATATCAACAGTTAGCATTGCTATACCATTTTGTGCCAAATATTCACTAAAATAACGATAAAAATCAATTTGCAAATTACTAAGTCCACAGCACATTATAACTACTGGGCAAGCACCTTCAGTTTGTGGTAAATGTAAGATTGATTTCACATTTTGATTTTGAACTTTAAACTCAAGCTCTTTAATTGTGAAAGGTGAATAACTAAGTGCTTTAAAATAATTTTGATATGCACAAGTTTGTGCATATAAAGCTAATTCATCATTTTTGAAATGAGGATAGCTAGCAATACTACAATATTCACTAGCAATCAAATAATAGTTACAGACTTTTTTTTTGTCTTCGTCAGTAATATCAGCTTTGTCTATTGATTCCGCTTTAGCTTGCCACTCGGCGGCTTGATTTAAAAACTCATAAATCCAATTACCAGGTTGGTAACCTGCTACTGAATCTAACCACTTATTATTTGAATGTTGTTTAATTGATACAGCAATTTTGGATAATACCGCTTCAACTTCTAATGTTGGCAATCCACGCCAATACCACAAAATTGGTGTAACTATACGGTACCAACAAGAGTCAAAATCACTGTCATAATTGTTTATATTACTATCTGTTTTATTATTTTCAGCATCAATACGATTAATTAATGTTGATGTCTCCGGATAATCATATTGTGGTTTGAATATTTGTTCAGACAGATTTTCAGTGGATGTCATAGAAACCTTTCTTTCCTTAAAATTTCTTATTTATAATCACTTACAGGTTTAACAAAAACTACTCCTGTATCCCATGGTTGTTCAATCCAAGTGTCTTGTGCGATATCAATAATATAATCATCAACCAATGGTTTTCCTGCTGGTTTAGCAAAAATAGTCACAAAATGTGCTTTAGGATACATATCACGAATAGTATGCGCAGTACTACCTGTATCAACTAAATCATCTATGACTATAAAACCTTCACCATCACCATTTGCTTGTTTTAATACTATTTTTTCACGTTGATGATCATGATCATAACTTGAGATACAAACTGTATCGACATAACGTATACTTAACTCACGAGCTAAAATGGCAGCCGGAACTAATCCACCACGACTTACAGCTATAATACCTTTCCATTGATTGGCGGGTAATAAGCGTTTTGAAAGTTCCCGTCCATAAGCTTGTAACATTTCCCAAGTGACAGTAAATTTTTTCTTTTCTGCAATAAGTTCTGCTTTATGTTGTTTTTTGGCTTTAATTTCTTGTTCAGATAATGTTTGTTCTATTGACATGTGTGACCTGCAATTTTAATCGAATGTGCTAATATAATAAAGTAATATTAATGGACTAAAAATAGATGTAAAATTGCACCTTATTATAAACTGATTAGACAAAAAAAACTACTCATTAATTGATAACGCACTTAATATTGAGGTTATATTATGCTTTCAACACTAAAACCAAAATTTGTTTGGCAGATTTTTAACGATATTTGTAAAATTCCACATCCTTCGCATCATGAACAAATGATAACTAAATATATCGTTGATTTTGCAAATTCTCATAGTATTGATTGCAAAATTGACAAAGTTGGTAATATTTTATTATCTAAATCTGCAACTAAAGAGATGGATGATTGTCCATCCATTGCTTTACAAGCTCACATGGATATGGTTCCTCAAAAAAATGAAGGAACGGAACATGATTTTTTATTTGATCCTATTCAAGCCTATGTGGATGGTGAATGGGTGAAAGCCAAAGGTACAACACTTGGTGCAGATAATGGCATCGGCTTAGCATCAGCGTTAGCGATACTTGTTGATCCAGCAGTAGAACATGGACCGATTGAAGTTTTAGTTACTGTTTCAGAAGAGACAGGTATGTTAGGTGCTTTTGGTTTGCAACCAAATTGGCTGACAAGTAAATATTTGATCAATACCGACTCTGAAGATGAAGGTGAAATTTTTACTGGTTGTGCTGGTGGGGTTGATTTTAGCTCCTCATTTCCTGTTACTTATACAGTAATGCCAGAAAAGCATGACTGCTATTTGAAAATTTCGCTTAAGGGTTTAAAAGGTGGGCATTCTGGTTGTGACATCCATCTTGGTCGTGGTAATGCGATTAAACTAATGACTCGACTTTTAGCTGAATATCTACAAGATATTTCATTTAGATTAGCTAATATTAATGGTGGATCGTTAAGAAATGCGATTCCTCGAGAAGCTTTTGCTGAAATCTCATTAAATAAAGAAGATTTACCTAAATTAAAATCTATTATTAATCAGTATAAAGATATATTAAACAATGAATTGAAACATGTAGAACCGAATATAGATATCACTTTATCTGAAGTTGAACCTAATAAAATTAAACGTGTATTAACGGCCGAAAACCAAAATAAAATCATCAATTGGCTACACACAGCTCCAAATGGTGTAGTTCGTATGAGTGATCAGATCCATGGCGTGGTTGAAACATCACTTAATTTAGGAATTGTAAATATTAAAGAAAACCAAATAATTGCTAATTTTTTGATTCGCTCACAAATTGATAGTGCCAAAGATGCGGTTGTTTCTTCACTTATTTCACACAGTCAGTTAATCAATGCTAATTACGAAATAAGTGGTGGTTATTCGGGTTGGGAACCTAATTTAGCATCAAATCTTTTAGAACTAGCTAAAGATAAATATTACGAAATATTTTCAGAACATCCCAAAATTATGGTGATTCATGCTGGTCTTGAATGTGGAATATTTAAAAAAGCTTATCCAGAAATGGATATGATTTCAATCGGACCAACTATTGTTTCTCCTCATTCACCGGATGAAAAAGTAAATATCACAAGTGTATATCGTTATTGGGAGCTACTTATTGCAATACTAAAATCAGCGAAACATCTGAAATAAATGCTTTTGAAAATTATCTTTCAATTTACTCCGAAAGAAGAAAAGCGCTTTTGGAAAGATTAACAATATCAAAATCAGATATAGGAAAGGGAGCAAGTAAGTACCCAAAATCTGTAGGTCGCTATTAAGTTCGGATAAAATTAAACGGTATAGACTCCTGAATTATTTTTACATAAAAAGCACACCTACAGAAAAACTAAACATTTCTTTAGGAATAGATTGAAAGTAATTGGATAAATAGCGCTCTGATGGGTGAATCATCAGAGCAAATGAATTTATAAAATAGGTTTATTATGAGCATTGAAGATGTTAAGGAAACTAAAATAGATCTTGAACAATCTTATAAAAGAGTTTCAAATTGAGCAGTCAAATTAATTATTATCATTAGATAAATTAATTGAGATGTTTTTACCTAAGAGCTAATTATATAAAACAAATCAAAATTAAAATGAAAATAAATTCAAAAAAAGTGAATAAAAATTCATTTTGATATTGAATTAATCAAATAAATCACCTACTATATACCTATTATTCTATAAAAATATACGGAAATAGTTATGTTAAAAGCAATGGTTGTTGGAGCGAGTGGTTATGCGGGCGCTAAATTAGCTTATTATTTACAAAAACATCCACATATCGAACTTACCACTTTAACAGTATCCGCAAATAGCCAAGATGCGGGTAAACTAATATCAGATTATGATTTATATCCACAATTGAAAGGCGTTGTTGATTTACCACTTATTGCAACCAACGATTATTCAGATCTTGTTAAGAATACAGATATTGTTTTTTTAGCAACCGAACATTCAGTTAGTCATAATATTGCGCCATATTTTTTAGAGCATGGTTGTACTGTTTTTGATTTGTCTGGCGCTTTTCGAGTTAATTCTCCTTCATTTTATACAGATTTTTATGATTTTACTCATCAACATCAACAATGGTTAGATAAAGCTGTTTATGGTCTAGCTGAATGGAATTTTAATCAAATTAAGCAAGCACAACTTATCGCCGTTCCTGGTTGTTATCCAACTGCCTCACAATTACCATTGAAACCATTAATTGCAGAAGGGTTATTAGATACCACTCAATGGCCGGTTATTAATGCCATAAGTGGAGTTAGTGGTGCAGGGCGTAAGGCTTCACTTAAAAATCATTTTTGTGAGGTTAGTGTGCATGCATATGGTTTATTTACTCACAGACATCAACCTGAGATAGCCAATCATTTAGGACAAGAAGTTATTTTCACGCCTCATTTAGGTAGTTTTAAACAAGGTATTCATGCCACGATTACTTGTCGGGTTAAAGAGGGCGTCAAGGCAGATGATATTGTTGATGCATTGAATAAATATTACCAAAATAAACCTTTAGTCAGAGTTTATCAAAAAGATTGGCCAGCATTAAAATCTGTCATAGGTTTACCTTATTGTGATATAGGTTATGTGCTTAAAGGGCGACATTTAATACTAATTTCAGTTATAGATAATTTATTAAAAGGTGCAGCAGCACAAGCCGTACAATGTATGAACATCCGATTTGGTTACGATGAAACGACAGCATTACTGTAAAGGAAATAAAGATGAGACCATTAATTATTAAACTTGGCGGTGCATTACTCGATAATAAAGAAGATTTAACAAAGTTGTTTGTTGTTATTAGTAAATATAAAAAGAACTATCAACGGCCTCTAGTTATTGTTCATGGTGGGGGTAGCATGGTTGATGCTTTAATGGATCGATTATCATTACCAGTAGTAAGACGAAATGGATTGAGAGTGACTCCTGCCGATCAAATAGATGTAATTGTTGGTAGTCTTGCAGGTAGTTCAAACACTAAATTATTATCCGAAACCAAAAAACAAAATATAGCCAGTGTTGGACTTTGTTTAGCTGATGGCAATAGTGTGAAAGTTAAACAAATTTCTGAAGAATTAGGATATGTTGGAGAAGCTAAAGTTGGCGATCCAACCTTAATCAACTTATTGCTTAACGCCAATTATTTGCCAATTATAAGTTCAATCGGTATTACCGAGGAAGGACAAATGATGAACGTTAATGCTGATCATGCTGCTGTTGCATTAGCAAAAACGTTAGATGCTGATCTAATTTTATTATCAGATGTTATTGGTGTATTAAATGCCGATAAACAATTGATAGAATCTTTGACTGAATCGCAAGCAGATCAACTAATTGCTGACGGTATCATTACTGATGGCATGATAGTTAAAGTAAAATCAGCTTTTGAAGCCGCAACAACACTAGGACATTCTATAGATATTGCTAGTTGGAAAGCGGCAGATAAACTACCTGATTTATTTAATGGGAAATCAGGAATAACAGGTACAAGAATTATTGCTTAATGACAAGTCCGTTAGTATAGTAAACTGGCTATTTTATTTACTTTAGTTAATAAAACGTCTTTAACACATTTATATATAATAAGTTAATTAAGAAAGGGTATAACATGAAAAAGAGTGGAACAAAAAAAGTGGTTTTAGCTTATTCAGGTGGCTTAGATACATCAGCTATTATTCCTTGGTTAAAAGAAAATTATGGTGGATGTGAAGTTTATGCTTTAGTGGCGAATGTAGGGCAAGATCCTAATGAATTAAAAGATGTAGAGAAAAAAGCCAAAGCATCCGGCGCTGTTGCATGCAAAGTTGTTGATTTACGAGAAGAATTTGTTAAAGATTATGTATACCCTGTTTTAAGAACTGGCGCTTTATATGAAGGAACATATTATCTTGGAACGTCTATGGCTCGTCCAATTATTGCCAAAGCACAAGTTGAATATGCTTTAGAAGTAGGAGCAGATACACTTTGTCATGGTGCAACCGGTAAAGGAAATGACCAAGTTCGTTTCGAAACTACCTACACCGCACTTGCCCCACAACTTAAAGTTATTGCCCCATGGCGGGAATGGGATTTACGTTCACGTGAAGCCTTAATTGATTACTTAAAAGTTCGTAACATTCCAACTACAGCAACTGTGGAAAAAATTTATAGTCGTGATGAAAATGCATGGCACATTTCAACTGAAGGTGGTGTACTTGAAAGTACCTGGAACCAAGCTAATGCTGATTGTTGGGCTTGGACTGTTTCACCTGAAGATGCACCTAATGAACCTGAGCTAGTAACTATTGGCATCGAAAAAGGTGAAGTAGTTTCCGTTAATGGCAAACAATTATCACCCTATAACTGCGTTGCTACCTTGAACAAAATTGGTGCTAAACATGGTGTTGGTCGGGTCGATATTATTGAAAACCGTCTTGTGGGTATCAAATCACGTGGTTGTTATGAAACGCCGGGTGGTACTATTATGATGACGGCTTTACGTGGTTTAGAACAATTAATTTTAGATCGTGACAGCTTCAAATGGCGTGAACAACTTGGCTTAGAGATGGCTTATGTTGTTTATGATGGACGTTGGTTTGCTCCATATCGTCGCTCATTACAAGCAGCAGCAGACGTATTAGCTGAAGATATGACCGGTGAAGTGGTGGTTAAACTTTATAAAGGCAATGCAACAGCAATACAGAAAAAATCACCTAATAGTCTATATAATGAAGAGTTTGCCACATTTGGCGAAGATGAAGTCTATGATCATAGCCATGCTGGTGGATTTATCCGATTATTCTCATTATCGTCACGTATTCGTGCATTAAATGAAGAAAAGAAAAAAAATCCAACTAAATAAGCTGACTCAAAAGCTAAAATAACAAAAACGGCAACTAAAAAGAAAAAATAGTGGTTAATATCGTTTTTTCAATAAAATAAAACAAACAATATATACAGGTAAAACTTGTATATATTGCTTTTACAATTATGGATTTAATTTAAATTACAATTATTTAAAACAATTTAATTAAATCACAAGCGTCTAATATAAGTTAAAAGTATTTGAGGTAGTTATGGCATTATGGGGTGGGCGTTTTAGTCAAGCAGCAGATCAACGATTTAAGCATTTTAATGATTCATTGTGCTTCGACTACCGTCTTGCTGAGCAAGATATCATCGGTTCTATTGCTTGGTCTAAAGCATTAGTCACTGTAAATGTGTTATCTCACGATGAACAGCAAAAATTAGAGCATGCTCTAAATGAATTATTAATTGCTGTTCAACAAGATCCAAAACAAATTTTGTTAAGTGATGCAGAAGATATTCATAGTTGGGTTGAGCAAAAACTGATTGAAAAAGTTGGTGATTTAGGTAAAAAATTGCACACCGGACGTAGTCGTAATGATCAATCAACAACAGATCTCAAATTATGGTGTAAAGATGAAATTACACAATTGATTAATATTATTCGTCATTTACGTCAAACTTTAGTTATTACCGCCGAACACCATCAAGATAGTATTATGCCTGGTTATACGCATTTACAAAGAGCTCAACCAATAACTTTTGCTCATTGGTGTCTTGCATATTATGAGATGTTAACCCGCGATGAAAACCGTTTACAAGATACGCTAAAACGTTTAGATGTTTGTCCTTTAGGTAGTGGAGCTCTAGCTGGTACGGCATATCCAATGGATCGAGACTTATTAGCAAATTGGCTTGATTTTTCATCAGCAACCAATAATAGTTTAGATGCGGTATCCGATCGTGATCACGTACTTGAACTCTTGAATAATGCTTCAATAGGTATGATTCATTTATCGCGTTTTGCTGAAGATTTGATTATCTTCAATAGTGGTGAAGCTAATTTTGTGGAACTATCTGATCGGGTTACTTCGGGTTCATCATTAATGCCACAAAAAAAGAATCCCGATGCTTTAGAACTTATTCGTGGTAAAGCAGGGCGGGTTATAGGCGCATTAACTGGCGCGCTTATTACTTTCAAGGGTTTGCCACTGGCTTATAATAAAGATTTGCAAGAAGATAAAGAGCATTTATTTGATGCGCTTGATACTTGGTCCGAATGTTTAGCGATGGCAGCATTAGTACTTGAAGATATCAAACTTAATAAAGATTCTTGTCAAGAAGCTGCCAAACAAGGTTATTCCAATGCAACTGAGTTAGCTGATTATTTAGTTGCCAAAGGGGTTCCATTTAGAGAAGCTCATCATATTGTGGGTGAAGTTGTTGTTAATGCAATTGCCAAACAAAAAGCGTTAGAAGAGCTAACTTTAGAAGAATTAAAAGTATTTAGTTCAGTTATTGATGATGATGTTTATTCAATTTTATCGTTAACTTCTTGTTTATCAAAGCGTTCAGCTAAAGGTGGTGTATCACCAGAGCAAGTAAAATCAGCTATAATAAAAGCTAAACAACAATTATCAATGTAATTCAATCTTTTTGCCGACAATAGTCGGCATTTTATGCTGAAACATATAGTTAACCTGAAACATTTTTACAAAAATGTGATTGTATATCTCATCAGACAGTGTAAAAATACAACATAATTTTTAAATGAATTAAAGAGAATTTTGATGAATAAATGTTACAACTTTAGTGCCGGTCCAGCTAAGTTACCTGCTGATGTATTAAAACAAGCGCAAGCTGAACTATTAGATTGGCAAAACACTGGTGCATCAGTTATGGAGTTAAGTCATAGAGGGAAAAATTTTGATGCCTGTGCCGTTGAAGCAACTAATAATCTTCGAGATATTCTTAACATACCCAACAATTACAAAATTCTATTTTGCCAGGGTGGGGCTAGAGCTCAATTTGCCGCTATTCCACTAAACATTTTAGGTGACAAAACAACTGCTGACTATATTAATAGTGGTTATTGGAGTTTATGCGCGGCAAAAGAAGCATCAAAATATTGTCACGTCACCCAGCAAGATGTAGTCGTTAAAAAGGATGGTTTGTCAGCAGTTAAACCTATGTCTGAATGGAATTTAAGTGAAGATAGTGCTTATGTTCATTATTGTCCAAATGAAACTATTGATGGTATTGAGATATTTGAACAACCCAATTTTGGTGATAAAACAGTGGTTGCTGATTTATCTTCATGTATTTTGTCACAACCTATAGATGTTAGTCTTTACGGAATTATTTATGCCGGTGCGCAAAAAAATATTGGACCGTCAGGTATTACCATTGTTATTGTTCGAGAAGATCTTATTGGTTATGCACAAAAAATATTACCTTCAGTTTTAGACTATAAAATCCTAATGGATCACGATTCTATGTTTAATACGCCACCTACATTTGCATGGTATATGTCAGGGTTAGTTTTTAAATGGATTAAAAATTTAGGCGGATTAGCTGCGATGCAACAACGCAATCAAGCTAAAGCTCAACGCTTGTATCAATACATCGATCAATCTGATTTTTATCATAATTCTGTTGCTAAAGTTAATCGCTCAATTATGAATGTCACTTTCCTTTCACCAAATGAAAATCTAGATAAACTATTTGTTAGTGAAGCAACTAAAGCTAATATAATAGGTATTAAAGGGCACCGAATTGCAGGTGGGATGAGGGCATCAATTTATAATGCAATGGATCTTGATGGTGTAAATTATTTAATTGATTTTATGAAACAATTTGAAAAACAAAATGGTTAATTAGGATAAATCTAAAAAAAGGGAAAATAATTTTCCCTTTTTATATAGCTAAAACTTATTTACAACGATAAACTTCACCAACCATAACTGCATCAGTTGGAGCCACATCAGAGAGGTATTTCACTGAAGCATCTTGTGCATCATAAATTACATTACCACCCATTGCTGCAGCGTTATTCAATAAATCATTTGCCGCATCACGAATGAGTTCACTATGGGTTTTTAACCCTGAAAATAAAGTACTGCGACGGCCTTCAGCTTTACCTAAAAGTTGGCAAGTCGCTGATGGTTTTGTATCAACAAATTGCACTTGTCGACCTGCTGATGTAAGTTCATACTTAGAGTTACTACAAGCATTCAAGAGTAGCGAAGTGGAGATGGCGACACTAATAAATAACAATTTTTTGATAGACATAATATTTCCTCAACCAATAAAACAACGAATAATTATTTAACTTAATCTATTGTAACAGGTTAATTCATTAAAAAATATCAGTTCTTAATAGAGATTAAAAACTAATTAATTCCAGTTTAATAAATAATCAAACCAACCTATTTTATTAATTAAGTATAGCAAATTCTAAATAACTCTATTATAATCGCAACCCTAGTAACACAGTAGCACTTCTCATAAAGGCCCCTTAGCTCAGTTGGTCAGAGCAGTCGACTCATAATCGATTGGTCACTGGTTCAAGTCCAGTAGGGGCCACCATTAAATGTTTTATCACCTTTCATCACTTTTCATTTTAGTAAATAAAATCATTTATTTATATAAAATAAAGCATGTTTATTGTTCATTTCCATTCGTGTTAATTTGGCTGTTATTACCGATTTTAGTAATATATTTAGTAATACAAATCATAGGTAATAAAAAATGTATTACTAAAAATGAGGTGATGCATGGCTAGAGTAGTAAAACCATTAACTGATAAACAAATTCAGTCATCTAAACCTCAAGTGAAACAATACCAATTGTCTGATGGTAAAGGTCTTTTTTTATTAATAAAGCCAACTGGTGCTAAATTATGGCGTTTTAATTATATAAATCCTAATTCTCAAAAAAGGACTGCGTTAGGTATTGGATCTTATCCTGAATTATCTTTAGCTATGGCAAGAAAGATTAAAGAAAGTTTATAGCTATCTGTATTATATGGCTATATTATGATGAATTATTCTTACTTTAACCTTTCGATAACAGATCATGACTTATAGAAATATCATTCATACATTGACAGAAACAAGAACATACCGGCATGCATTGTTCTATCAATTTCCTGGTGGGCTTCGATTCGAGTTGTCGAAAGACGGTAGTTCGCTTACTCAAATACTGACAGCCTTACGTAAAGCAACTATGATCTGTGAAGATGCCTTAGGTAAAGGGAACCCTTTCTTAGTTCATATGCAACAGTTTATATTCTCATCAGGTTTTGAACTACGCGACACTATACGTGAGCTTCGTCTTGCTGGAATTGAAATCCCAAAAATACGCGATGTTTGGTATGAAGAAGTTTATGAAAGCGACGAGTATGAGGATGGATTCTGGATAAATTGTGTATTTGAAATGCAGGCATTCTGTATGGAAAACCTGCTTTGGTGTGCTCTGGTGACAGACTTTCCATCCTTCCACCCGAATCCACATTGTCTGATTTATCTTGTGAATCCAGAGAAGAGCATTCTTATTCACCCATACGATGATAGAGGGCTAGATGTGATCTGCCGTAATTCCATGGAGCTAACAATACTTTATGAGAAATATAATGCCTGGTTACTTGATTACGACAAGGAAGTGATGGTTCAAACTTTCGAACAAAATAAATCTTAAAATATTTGGACTTTATTGCTCGTGTTAAGTTAATTCATCCTTTAGAAAAAGTGTTTCTGATTTAATTAAATCCCCATGCTGTAAATATGTATAAGGGGTTGTTAATAATGAATCATATGAGTATTATGATTGTAATGCAAATAAAAAAAGATATTTTCCCGGATAATCCAATGCAAGTTATAATGATTATAACTCCAGATAATTAATTATGATATTTCATTTAGTTTATATTATATGTTCTACCTTAGTTTATCTGGTTGCTTTATTTATTTGTAAACGGTATAAAGCGAAATTTATTCTGTTAATAACTCTCTTTATGCTATTTATTGCAGGAGCAATACAGGCTGGTATTTGGAAATATGGGACAATCTTTCTTCACTATTCAAAGATTATATTAAAAGATGAGTATGTAATTTTATACGCATCTATTATTTTTACTTTTGCATACATATATATTTTTTGGAAGATTGTAGATAAACTATTAAAAAATAATACATTATATTAATTCTTAAGTTAAAATATACAGAAATAGATGATGCTTATATTTGATTATTTTTACTCTTGAACACAATCAATATGGATCATGTAGTATTGCAGTTGATTTCAAGAACAGAAAATTTCAACCATCTATAGAAATTGAAGGTACAATAGCTCGTACCTATCTTTATATGGCTGATAAATATGGCATTACTTTATTAGAATCAGAAAAAAAATTAATGAAAGAATGGAATCAGCTTATTCTTCCAACCCAAAGAGAGTGCCGCCGTCACGGGCCGATAGAAAGACTTCAAGGTAATGAGAGAGAGGTGATTTTATAATTTGCAATCAGGAACAGTTTTTACTAATTCGTCACCAGATTCTTCTGAGACATGGGATTTGCTATTTTCTCTTATTATATTTTCATTTAACTTATAAATATTATTATCTTTAGTGATTTCCATTACGACTAAACTATTAGCAGAGTCTAATTTCCAATAACCAATGTATTTTTCATGGGATTTAGACTAAGACACTTGAAAAAATAGAGTAAATATTAGTATTAGCGTTGATTTTGTTAAATTGATTTTATTTATCATAATAATTTCCTTATAGATTTCTTATTATTAACAACAAAATTATCGTAATAGCGTATCATAAATTCCTGATATGTGAAATTTAGGGAAATACTAGCTTTAATCTTTTCAATTTACGAAGATTTTTCACCGTAAATACGGTTTTATTGTTCTATTATATAAACAGGTTCGAATTATTAATAGAAGGGGATGTGCATCCCACAATTAAATGTAAGATGTTAATATTAAATCGCAGTCCAACCGCCATCAAGTTAAAAGATGCTTAAATAACAGAAAAAATGATTTTTGTTCTGGAGATTCCAGAAAGTTGCAGAAAAGGCATGAATAATTCCTACAAGCTGTTCTTGTTGGATGTGTGGTAATCCAAGACGATACCTTAACGAATTAACTCCTCAAGAACATCGTGATATATTGAATTTTCAAAAAAGTCTAAATTAAAAAACTATTTGGTCAAGATAAAACTTAACAGCATTAATAATTAATGCGGAATATCTATCTAAAGGTAAATTTATGTTCTCCAGCCCAAAATAATAACTAAAGTCCCGAGTAGAATAATTATGGCACCGATTAAATCAAAAGTTGATAGTTTGACATGATCAACTAACCTAAGCCAAATAAGAGATGTAACAACATAAATACCACCATAAGTTGCATAGATCCTACCACTAGCTTCAGGGTGTAAAGTAAGCAGCCAAGCAAATAACATGAGGCATAATGCAGCCGGTATCAAAAAACACGCAGAAACTACTTTTTTAGCCCAGATATATACAAAATAACAACCCGAAATTTCAGCTAAAGCTGTAAGTATAAATAATCCAATGATTTTTATCATAATTAAATTAGGCTACCATTATTATTAATCTAAGATAGTTTACCATAAGCCATTCCTGTTCGGTTTGAACATTTATATAATAAACCAATTAATAATTTAGCTCTTGTGCATTTATCATAAAATTGAATAGATAATAAAAATGATATAATTAACTCGATTTCAGTGTAGACGAAAATCCTTTAACTGTATTGCATCTGTTATATTTCTATAAGGTATTTATATTTAACATGAAAATTTTTTATGATCCTATGTTAATATGAAATTAGTGAATTAAAAGGAAAATTAATTTATGTCAGCAAAAAAATATTCTGAAAAAGAAATAATTAATTTTATATTCAAAGATCGACATTTACTTTATGCGCACGGTTTTTTTTATGTATTTATGTTCATAATTTTTAGGATTTCCATGGGATTCGGCAGAGGCAGTTTTCAAAGCTATTCTGAAAATTTCGATCCTTTTATTATTATTTTTTTAGTTGCTACTCTATCCGTGCAAGTTATTTTATTTTTGTCGATGCTAATAAAACTGTTCACTAAACCAAATACTCACCAATTAACTTCTTTTCTTGGATTATTTATTGGTATTTTTATATGCTTTATTTGGTTTGGTATCTTGATGGCTTATTTTAATTACAATAGTTGGGGCTTAAAAGGGCTTGGTTTTATGTTATTATCATTTTTGCCATGTGTTTCAAGTATTGCTGGCTATATACTATTGCTCTTTATTAAAGTAATTAGAAGTAGTATTTATCTGTTAATCAACAAGTAGAATTGTATATCCATTCCTTGAATATATGTTGAGTCGCATTTTATTATACAAGCTATTTAAATTTATGCGGTTGGATTGTATAATTTATTAAAAAAATACATTAATAAATAGAGATATGTGCAAATTAAAGACCACATCTAATCATTGAGTGCATATGTTCCAAAAGTGATAAATTATAAACTCGAATTAATATTATATTTCGAGCTTTAGGAATTTATTAAAATCACCTTATAGACCTTTATTTTTTGTTGGTCTTACATTTAAGGAAATGTTTCAAGTGAAGTCACGTTTAACTCTGTTTTTTATAAAAATATCGCTAAACAAATCTAACTATTCAGATTTTAAGAAAAAATGTAAATTAAGTGCTTACCCATTAGCCTATGATAAGTTGGATATGCCTTATCCTATGGCTCAAAAATTATTTCATAAATATCTCAATGAAAAAATTTCATATAATAAAAAATTATCTATTCTAAATTCCCATATTGATTTTATTGATCAGAAAATAAATTCAAATGCAATTGACAAACTTTACTCTCCCATTCATCGTGGAGTTCTTCTGGCAGAAGTTGAAGGAAAAAACGAAACAAAAATATCGTTATATTTGACTTCTGCATTATACCCTAGGGAAGGTGATTTAAGAATCACTATGTATTTTGATGAACAACTTGTTTTTTCAGTTCATTTTACTATAACACTTTCTGGTGAGATTTATATTGCAGGGGTGCAAGGTCATACTAGTAATGAAGTTTTTAAAAAGTTAACCAAAGATTTTTTTGGTTTTAGGCCTAAAAATCTCATAATGGCTTTTATTTATGAAATAGCGTATTTTTTTAAAGTCGGAAATATATATGCTGTTAAAAATAAGGCTCATGTTAAATTAGGTAAGTTCGATTTTGACTATGATAACTTTTGGCAAGAACTTAATGGTGTATCTTACAATAAAGCATGGTTTAAATTACCATATAATCAACCATCAAAATCTATTGAAAATATTAAAAGCAGTAAAAGAAGTGAATTTAAGAAAAGAGAAACAATTCGTGAAAATATTAGTATTCAATGTCAAAAAAATCTTTCAAAAATAGTAAATCATCATTAATGTTGCAATATATTTAGTTGTATTTGCCTTCTTTTTTGTGGTGAGAATAAATCAGGTAATTAAATTTTAATACTAATTTAATTACTGCTTGCGTTAAATGAATTTGCTATAAGTTTTCATTACTTTTAATTTTTACAAACATTGGAAACTTTATCAGCAAATCTATCTAATTTTAAAGCAATTAAGTCTATTTAATCTAATGTCAGAAAAAATCGATCTATTTCAATTATTAATTTATTGATTAAATTTGCATTGTCACTCCTGGTATATTACTTGTGTTAGAAACTGACACTAAGGATACTACCAATATATTTTACGGTAGAAGTTACAAAAATAACCTGTGTTTTTGTATTCTATCTATTCACTTTATACCAATTCGCGCTGCTTTTCCTATTTTATTTTGATTATTGCTAAAATCATTAAAAGTGTTTTTCATTTTAATATAACGACAACAATCTAACCATCTATAAAATTACGTTTATTACTTTAATGATAACTTTATAAAGTGATTGGGTAGATAATAATTATTGCCAAATGTAGTTATAGTATTTTTTTAAAAGATCCGGTAAACCGTTATCACATATTTATCAGAAGAGGCTGGATTATGAGCAACAAAACATATATTAAAAAAAATGAAATGATTAAATATGAGGTATATATTATGATATTGTGACAATGTCACATATCAATCAATATCGTAACCACATTCTTGCTATTTTGTTAAACAACTTCACTTTCATTTCAGCTGCTACTAAAATTTTCTTAACTACTTAAATTTGTTGTGTTATTGCTTAATTGCTTATTTTTCAGGTTTAATCTAAAGGTTTATACATTTTTTTATATTGTAGACAAGAAAATGAGGTTTGTAATAGAGCATTGTTTTTATAATTGTTTATTTAAATTTTTGATATAAAAAAGCCGCTTTATGGGCGGCTGGGTATGTTTTTTTATTTAAAACCTACTATTTCAGTTACACCTTTTTCATCATTACTATTTACTGTTGGGCTTAATAATATTTGTGTAGAAACATCACTAAGTGTTACAGTGATTTTATCATTTTTAGATAAAGAAAAATTTACATTATCATATGGTTCGTCATTTAAATAAGCTTTTGTTAAAGTAAAGTTATCAATTTCTTTATCTGTGTCATTAACTATTGATACCGTTACTTTAAAATTCATATTTGATACATTATTTTTCTTAAATTGGTTCAATTTTTGTCTGAAATCTTGTTTAGCAATAGCAACTATTCCCGTGTCATATTTAGCTGCAACAATATCTACTTGTTTTAATAGTTCTGATTTGGATACATCTTTACCAACCAAAATAGGTATTTCAAATGAAGCCAATGATTTCATTTTCTTGCTATAACATTCTTTGTATTCAACCTTTTTAAAAAGGTTAGTAATTTCTTTTTTTGTTTTAATTAATGTTGATGACTCTTTTGTTGAGTCTTGACGATCAGAACAAATAGGTACTTCTATTAATAAATTACCAGTAACAAGTGATGGTTCAGCATCTAGCTGTGACATTGTCACAGTTGTTTCTAAATCGGCATCACAACCTAATAAAACAAAAGAAATTATTGAAGTTAGTAAGATTTTTTTCATTGAGTGTTCCTTTTATTTGCGTATTTCGTTATCTAGTCAATATTATTCTTGGATTCAAATAATAAGTAGAATTCTAAAAATAATAGTGACATTAAAAAAGGTAAGTCATTGATAATTGATTTATCTGTCATCGGTTAAAGGTGAGATAACATTATGAAATATTAACAACTTATCTTAAAAGAAAGATACCAGATTTCTTACCTGAAGAATATAATTTTTAAGAAAAAAGCTATGGATTAAACACTCAATGAGAAGGGCTATTTAACGAATATAAAATTTATTACAAAGCGAAATATATAATCAATGAAATAGGTAAACTCAACTTGCTTTTTATTGAATCTAAGTTTATATCTATAATAGATAAGTACTATACTTATCACAAATATAATTTAACTTGAGGAGCTTATAATGGTACAGAAATTTGCTTCATATGGTAGTGATGTTTCAGCAGGCACATATAAATGTGCAGATTGCGGATATATTTATTCAAACCAAAGTAAAAAGTCCTTACCACCATGTCCAGAGCACAATAAAAAACCACACACCAAAAATGGTTGGTATATTATGACGGGGCAAGGTGATTCAGCAAAAGATCCTCATCCAAATAAAAAATAGTTAAATCTTTATTATTTGATACTAAAAGGTAACCGTCAGTGTTACCTTTTTTTGATCTTGTTTAAAATGTAAATAGGTAATATTTAACTTGTTATCTTATATTGAAATTATTATAAAACCTACATTCACCATTTAAATATAAATCAAGTTAGTAAAAGGATTGATGGTTTGATGAAGTGTTTTTTATATAAAACAATTATTAAAATAAAAAAACGGGCTGTTTCGCCCGTTTAATATTAATTATATTAAAAAATAGCTATTATTGTTGTGGTTCAATAACTATTTTTTGTCCTCCTTTTGAAACAGCATGGATATCTCTATCATACATAGCTTCACCATATGCTGGTGGAATAATGTAGGTTCCAACATTAGTTGCTTTAATTTGATAAGTAAACTTCTGAATTTGCTTATTACTGGTAGAACCATAAATTATCACGCGATCTTCACGAACATCTGTATATTCAGGGTACCAAGTATTATTACCTATTTGAAAGGCTATAGGTGAAATCCATTCTGAATAATCATCATCACCATAATATTCATCTTCCTCATCATATTCTTCATCACCTTGTACATATTCATCATTTTCTTGATCTGTAGGTGGGGTTACAGGTTGTTGAACAACTTCAAAGCCCCCAGGTAATAGATCAACAATTGCAATATTATTAGCACCTTCTTCAGAAAGAGTACGAATTTGCACGGTAACATTAATTTTATCACCTAATTTTACATGATCGACCTGTTTACCTTTATCATCTGTAAATTCACGATAAATTTCAAGTCCACGTTTAATTGGCTCTTTTGGCATTTTTACATCAAACCCTTGTTCTGAAAGCATATACCAAGCAGGTAAATCAGTATTATTAACAAAATTCACATTTGTATTTTGAGCGGTAAGTTGACCTTTAGCCAAAATGTCTTTTAATTTAGCAATAATTATTGGTGTTTTTTCATCTTGTGCTACAGTTTTAATTTGTAATGAATCTTCTGTGAGATTCGATTTATCAATACCACTTGAATAACTATCTAAAGCTAAAATAGTCATGGCAGCAGATTGAGTGGTGTATTTTTGTTTATTCAACATAATAACCATATTTTCAAGAGCCTGTGCCGGAATATTTTTTGCTTTTTCTGGAAAATGCTTACTTATTAAATAAATATTACCAGCATTCACAACAAGTGGGTCATAGTAATAATTGGTCCACCATGCCTTATCATAAACAGATTCTAATTGTTGCCAGATTGGTTTTAATAACTTATTGGCTTCTTTATTCATTTTTAGCATCTGATAGGATGAAGCAAGATACATGGCCGTAATATCTGTTTTCCAGGATTTGTTATTAAGATTATTAAGATCACTTATTAGTGTAGCTAAATAGCTAGTCGTTACTTGATTTTGACGAGTCAATAAGTAGATCGCATAGGCGCGTAATCGTAAACCGTAAAAATCAGTTCGTTCCGATTCAGCAATTGTTTTTAAATATTTATTGGCATTATTTAGCATTTTTTGCGGAATAGGTTGTCCTGCATCTTTAGCTTCAAGTAAAAAGTTGACAGTATAGAGTGTGATGAAAGGATTAACATTATAAGTTGAATACCACAAACCAATTGCGCCTTCACTATTTTGACGTGATTGTAATACTTGGTAAAGATCAGATAATGATGTTGCGCCTTTTTTAGAAACTAAATTAAATTCATTATATTTAGTTGCAAATAAAATCGGTATAGCACGACTAACTATTTGTTCTGAACAATAATGTGGATAATCTTGTAAATAAGTTGCTAATCCTTTGCTTAGTACAAATGGTGAATATGAAGTTGCTACATCTCGTTTACTGAAAGGTAAATACATATCTCTTAAGTTTGTTAAGGTTTGCTTGTGACCATCAATTCTCCCCATTTGAGTTTTTAAACGATATTCAGAAGCAGGGCGCACTGAAGTACTAATATTACGTGTTATGATGATATCTTTATAACTTGCCGTAAAATAAATAGTAGCATTTCCAAGCTTATCATTTGCTTTGAAATTAAACTTCACTACACCATCTTTTGTTTTTGCCAGTTCCACATTTTTTTTGTTTTCACCAATTATAGTTAGGTGCGGAGAGGCTGAAACATCAATATTTATTGAAACAGGGTCATCACCAATATTTTCAATTAAATTTGTTACCTTAACAGGAATTTCAAATTCATCAGTTGGAGCAACAAAATAAGGGGCGTTAGGTTGTAACACTATATCATTATGGACTGTTGTTGACATTTGGGTGTGCCCCATGGTCTTGTCACCGACTGAAACGGCCATAATACGAATTTTTCCATTAAAATACTCTGGAACTTTATATTCAACAGTTTGTTCGCCATCAACATCTATAATGCCAGACCAATAAGCAACAGGGTCATCAACTTTACGTTTGAATGGATTTAAATGTCCGGATAAAGCATCATCCTCATCACCATCGCCACCTGGGGCAGAGAGTGTAAGTATGTGACGATATTCTGGCAATATAAGATCTAGTATTTGAGATGTTCTAACCGACAGTGCTTTTTTGCGCAAAAAGCTAGTTAAAGGATCTTTTAGTTTATAGTTGGAAACTTGTAATATACCTTCATCTACAGCAAAAATAACTGCTTTTTGTGGTGTATTTGTATATAAAGTAATTGGTAATGTTTCTCCTGGTTTGATTAATGTTGGCGCTTGTAATTCGATATTATCATTAAACTGTTTATTAGAAATTTTAAATGGTATTACGCCATAACTTAATGGGCTCATGAAAATTTCATCTGAATTGGGATCTCTCACAAATTGAACATTGATGTATCCATTACCACTGATATTTGTAGGTAAAGTTATTTTTTGCACTGAACTGGTAGTTGTGGTATGGAACCATTGCCATGCATAAACTTTATCTCGCTCAATTGTAATAAGACCACTTCCAGCATAAGGAGCGGTTATTGCTACTTCAATTTCATCACCTGGATTGTATTGATTGTCGTTGATCTTAAGTGACAATTCAGCATTTCTATCGAGATCTCGTGTTATATTTGCAGTTCCGACAACAGAATAATTGCTTTGATAGAGTAGTTCATCATCTTTATTTTTAATTTGTACTATATAGTTGCCAGGATTTTTGCTATCTAATTGATAGGTTGTCTTATCTTGATCGATTGAAAAAGGTTGTTCTGATATTAATAATTCTTTTCGACGTGACTCATACTTATAAACGCCTGATGGTTGTTTTACCAGTACTGAAAGATATTTTTCTTCTAGTGTGATCAGTTTTAAATCAGTTAATGCTATTTTTTCCAGTGATGGATTAATTGCAATAAAATCTAAATGACGAATTGAATCCCGATTAATATAGTTTAAGTTGCCGTCGGCTTTAGCACCAATGAGATAGTCATTAGGTGATACAAATGTGGTTGCTGTTGCTGCAACGCTTCGACCACTGTCGGGTTCGAAAACCTCTGTAAGCATTCTAAGTGTATAATTACCTTCAAAACTTTCCATATTATCATGAAGATTAATATTAACTATGCCATTATCATCAGTTTTTTCTTCATCTAACTCTACTTTGAAACTATTTCGTTTGAGTGTTGTACGTTGATAAAAATAGTAATCATTATATTTTTGGAAGTAAGGAGCTGACGGTTCAAGAATTAAAGTATTAGTAACACGGCGATCAGCGGCTACAGTACCAATTAAATTCTTAGCTTGAATTTCAGCTTGCACTTGTTCTGGTTTTAGCCAACCATCTTTTATTTGAGGTAGTATTTTTAAAGATACCGTGGTTTTGTCTGGTTCAAATTCACGAATAACAACAGAACTAGTGCCTAATAATATTCTAGATTCTTCTTTATCATCATTTTTCAAATAAAGATTGATATACCAATCCCCAGTTGGTGATGCATAATTAGTCTTATAACTAATTTCATTAAATCCTGATTTATCTAATATAATTGACTTTTTAAATACTAAATTTGATTTAGGATCGTATATTTCAGCTTCTAAAGTAATACCAGCTAAAGAATGAGCCCAATTTTGCGCTCTGACAATAGTTCCAATATGAAATGTGTCACCTGGTCGATATATGCCTCGATCTGAAAAAATATGTGAACGTAATTCTCCACCTTCAACTGTTTCACGAATTCCACCAATATCAAAACGTGACAAATTTAAGTTTCTATCATAACTTTTGATTGGTAAAAATGATAAATCATTATCTTTCTCAACAACATATAAAAGAGGTTTAATCCCTTGATAATATTCAGATAATGGGGCAAAGTGAACATGACCGGAATTATCAGTATTTCTGGAGATAATTTCAATACCATTCATTCCCATTACAGTAACTTTAGCATTGTTGATTGGTTGGCCAGAACTAATTGATTGAATAAATAGATCATTTGATTGATCAAGAGATTTTTTAGCAATGATTCCTAAATCAGTCACTACAATAAAACGTGAACTCATAAAATTGTATTGACTATTATTTTCATTTTGTCCATATAATCTCAATAAAAACACACCCCGGTTTTTATTACCGTCAGTATTGGCAGTTAAATAACGAGTAAGATCTATGTCTGAATATTTAACATCTTCAAGTGGTTCAGTGAATTCTTTTGTATAAGTATATTTTTCGACAAAATGATCACCATCAATTTCACCAAAGTCCATATTTTGAAATTCATCACTTTCATTGAATGAGACTAAATGCTGAAGTTGAGATGGTATAACACGATCTATTTCAAGCTTCATTTTTTTTATATTACGCGAAACAATTGGTAATTTCTTTTCGCCTGATAAAGTTAATAAGGAGCCTTGCGCAGCAAAATCTAAATGGGTTGGGTAACTAGGAACTTTAAGTATATTTTGGTAAGTATTTTTTAATAAAAAACCATTTTGAGATGATAAGGGTTGATTTACTTCTATATATAGTTCTGAATTTTGAGCAACTTTAAGTTCAAAACTGATTTGAGTTTGGTAAGTGAGTTCTGTATCAATTGATTTTAGTGATATAGGTTTAGATTTTGATAATACATCTGGTGTAATATTGTATTTGAATTTATAGTTACGTGTTAGTTCGTCATAATATTTGACTTTATAATCTTCATCATTCTGATTTTTTTTAGGTAATTGCCAAACCTTAATTGTTTTTGCAAGATCCTCTGATTTAACCGAATGAGTTAATGAAAGAATTAAAACTTGTTGGATTTTATTATCACTTTGATCTACAAGAGTCAATTCAGAATTGGTTACACTTAAATTATATTTGTCTGGTACTGAAACAGCATTACTTATGGATACACTACTAGGATTTCCGCCTACAGTTGATTCAACACCTTTATCTATAGTCATGTTTAAATAGCCAGCTTTTTCTAGTAGTGGAATAGGGCTACTTTTTACATAAGCAATAGTATCATTATTAGTATAGGTAACAGTAAAATCAATATTGTCAATAAATTTGTCTTTATCTTTTTGTTTATCAGGTACACTTTCATAAAGTTTTAAGGTTATATTTTTTTCGAAGCTTTTCTTATCTACAGGATTAGTGAAAGTAATTGTATTGATAACATTTCTAATATTGGATTCATTTGGATCTGAATAAAGTTCACCATAATTTTTGAAACTATATCTAAAATCAGGTGTAATAAATGAATAATTAGTTGATGGAGTTTGTAAAAAATTATTGTCTGCAAATAATTTGGAATCATCCAAAGTTATTTTATACTCCATACCCAGTGGCCAACTATTATTTAATGGTGTGAAACGAATGGTTTTATCATTATACCAAATCCATTTTCCCTCAATATGCGGTGTAATGTTAATACCTTCTTTTATCTCTTTATTTATTAGTTCAAGCGGAGCAGGGGAACGATTATTTCCGGAAAAATTAATTAATAATGTATCATTATTTTTTTTAGGCGGGTAAAATTTAGCATAATAGGATGTAGTAATTATAGGAGCAGGATCAATTGGTTTTGGACGATTAAGGTACCAATGGTAAGCATAGTTGCCAGTAAAAAAAGCTATTACACCAAAAATGATAAACGAACCAATAAATGTTTTTGCTTTATTGAGTATTGCACCAATTGAATGATAGATAGTTTTTACAGTAGGCCACCAATTGGGGGTTGACCATTTTATGTCACCAATAATAGGACCAAATAACCAAATAATTCCTTTTACTAAACTTAATAGGAAAATAACAAAATAACTTATTATTTCCCATATTATTTGCAAAATATTAAACGGTAATTGCAAAATAAATTTAAGTAATTCCATTACGCTTCCTCTTTTCCTAATATCAAGACATGGTTTGAAACTATTTATAATTATATTTTTATAGTAAAAAATGTAAGTATATCCGAAGCATTTTTATATTTTTTAATATTATTAGCCTATGTTAGAAAAGGTTAATGTCAAATATTTCAGATACCAGATACTTACCATTAAAAGTAACTTTTTAATGGAAAAAATAATGTTATGTAGATGATATAACACACACGCCAAAAACGCTATATATAAAAATAAGCCGAGTAGCTAAATAACACATGCAATTTAACATAATATACATTATGCGCACCTATGTAGATTTACGAAGATTCTATTAAGGTAACCAATAAAATCCTGACGCTAATTTAAAAATTTCTAGCATTTCATAACTCAGGATCGGACAATCTGATTGAACTAAACAACTTGTTTCGCCAGTATTTAAAAATATGCGTACCAACATAAACTTTTAAAATTTACCATAGTGTTAAAATTCGGATGCCGTAGCACCCGAACTTAATGTTTTATGAAAGATTTTAAAACCAAACTTCAGTTTGAACACCAAAACTGAGTTGATGAGATTCACCATTAAAATCAAACTTACTAATTTCATTTTGTAATGATTCTATGTGAGAAACATAAAAACGAATATCTGGTCTTGATGATAAGATACTTTCTCCGACTTTAAATGAATGATAAAGTGTTGTTTTATATCCTTCCTCATTATAGGTTTTCCCTTTGGATTTATTTCGTTGTTTAAAATAACCAACCTCTATCCCACTTTGATTATAATTATCCCATATATAAGCAGGTCTTATAGCTGATTTAAAACTAGTAAAATCAGTATGTGGTAATTGAAGATCATAAGAATAAACATCTTCTCCAGTTGTTAAAGCTAATGCATGAGCAACTATAACTTTATCCATTAAATAAGCTTCCCCTTCCGAAACTAAGCGGTACGCTTTTCCCCCTGTATGTTTACCTAAATAGTCATTATCAGAATTGGTCGCAAACTCCGGATTATTTGTATTAATATTAGCTAATTGTGCAGCTACAGAATTGGTAGCTGTTTGTAATGTGAATTGATTAAAGCCACCAAAAAAATTATTTTGTCGTAAAATAAAACTGCCTAACCAAGCATTATTGACATTAATATTATCTTGGAGCTTTGATTTATTTGCTGCAGAATATCTAGCATTTATACCAAAAGTAGCATTTTTCCACAAAGGGATATCATGATATCGAACTTCAAATTCATTTACATCTACTTCATCACGTACAGTTTGGGTTTGACTATTGTGATCATTGCTTTTTTTGGTTGCTTTTACATTAACGTCTGCACGTAATAAGGCCAGATCAAGTATACCTACACCGATTTTTAGATTTTCAATCCCTACACCACCACCAGCAGGTGCTTTTTGCGTTTTCCAATCTAGCATTTGTATTTCGTTATATGGTAAAGAATGCTTACCTACCCACAATTTTGCTTCGGGAAAGTTGGGAACAAATCCTTTAGTTGATAAGTAAATATCTGAAAACTGCATAATATTATCATCTTGTGTATTAAATAATCCTGCAGCTTTATTAGTTGCAACATTACCATCAATCATAACAATTGCATCAACTCTATGGCCATCTTGATCATATACTTTTTGTGAAAAGATCATATCATACCAACCACCATATTCATTACCAAAACGACCCAATGCTCCTTCCGCATAATTTTTAGGTTTACCATTAGTTGTTGTAGACCAGCCACCACGAAAGTAACCATTGTATGAGAATCCAATTTCATCTTTTATGAAGTCTTTAAATTCAGTTAATGTAAAAGTTGATTTTACAGGCTTAGAAGTTGTAAAAGTATCATTTTCTTTAGTATCTTTAATTATAACAATCTGATTTATTTCTGAGTTTTTATTTGAAATGGTTGCTTGATTATTAGTTTGTTTAGAATTATTAGTTATATTTTGCTTCATAACTACATTAGTTTGTTTTTTTAAGGCTTTTTCCTGAGTTTTGATGACTAATTGCTGTTGTTGCAGATTATTATTCAATTGAGCAAGTTGCTTGTTGGATTCAATAACTTGTTTTTTTAATTCTATTGATTCCTGACTAAGTTCTAGTAATTTTTGTTCTAACTGTGTAATTCTTGCTTCTAATTCAATTTGAGTAGTATCTATAGCAAGAGCATTAGGTAAATAAAATAAACCAAGCATGGTAATTAAAGTAATTCGTTTTGGTTTTGGTTTTGTTTTTAATAAATATCTCATTTTCTCTTTCCTAATTATCGTTTAATTAATTTATAAATGACTAAAAAGCTGCTAAAACTGAGACAAAAAAAAACCTAAAAAATAGATATAATTATCTATTTTTTAGGTTTTGCCCGAATAACTCGGTAACAATCCACTACTTTAAATAAACAAGTAGTTCATTTAATATAACGAATATAATTTGTAATTCAAAAATTAAATATTTGTATTGTGATTTATGTCACAGTAATTATAAAAAATAAATAAATCATCAAAAAATAATATATATAATTCAAATAGTTAACTTCATAATATGTATATTATGTTAAATTGCATGTGTTATTTAGCTACTCGGCTTATTTTTATATATAGCGTTTTTGGCGTGTGTTATATCATCTACATAACATTCAATAATATCCCCTTTACTTTATTACATTCTTCGCCACTACCTTCTTTTTTTTATACAATTGTTGTTTTTTCTTAAAAATGATATTCTTATCATTTCTCTTGTATTAATATATATATAAACATATGCCAAACTTTTATAAGCCATTACGTTCAAATAGCTACTCGGTCCCCTGCCAGTTGTGTAGTATCGGATCATTATGTCTTCCTATGTTATACAATAATACCTTAGGTACCGTTTTAGAACGGAAAAAATCTTACTTAAAAGATGTAATTTTAGTAAAGAAAAATACTGAATTTACTCAATTTTATATTATACATTCTGGCGCTTTAAAGACTTATGATATAACTCCAGATAATAAAGAACAGATAAATGGTTTCTATTTACCTGGAGATATCGTTGGATTAGATTCGATATCGACCAAGGTTTATAACAATAATATAAAAGCTCTTTCTAATACTTTGGTTTGTGAACTAAATTATGAAGAATTAATGTCATTAGTTGAGACCAATAAAAATGTTAGAGATATGATTTTTAAGCTTTTAAGTAGCGATATTTATAATTATCAGAAATTAGTGCTTTGTTACTCACAAAAAAAGGCTGATGAGCGCTTAGCTGCTTTTATATACTCTCTTTATTCACGTTATGAACAACGAGGGCATACTTCATTAAATATAAAATTAACAATGTGTAGAGCTGATATAGCTAATTATTTGGGCTTGACTATTGAAACAGTCAGTCGAAGTTTATCTAAATTTCAAGAAAAACAAATATTATCAGCTCGAGGAAAATATATAGTTATTAGAAATCTAAATGCATTGATCGATTTATGTAATTGAATTTATTATGTGTTATAATCATGTGAAATTTATTATAAGGTCTATCAAATATGAGAAGTATAAAGAAAACTATCATTGCTACAGCTATAGCAATTATTCCTATGTGTTCTTTTGCCGCACAACAATTGAATGAAGAACAAGCAACGAGCTTACAGTCTTTTAAAGAAATTTCTGTGCGTGGAGCGTTTTATACCAATAATGACTATATAATGGCAATGTCCAAAGCAGCTGATAAAGAAGGAGCAGCCGCTTTTTACATCACTACCACTAATATAAGTCCTTCAAATGATACTTTACGTATAGTCTACGCTAAATTATATAAAGCTGATGCGCCAAAAGCAGCTGAGAAAGTTGAAAATATTCGTCGATTTGAAGGTGTATTTGAATACCCAAAAACTAAAGCTATTCGACTTGAACCTTTTGATATTGTTCGTATCCGAGGTTACTTTACAAATGAACTTGAAATAAATCAAGCTATAGCCAAAGAAGCATCAGCAAAAGGTGCATATGCATTTTATATTGATAGCCGTTCACAACTAGGAAGTAATTTACAAATTGCAGCTTATCTATTCAAAAAAGATGCACCTGAACGTAAATTACAACCTGAAAATGCTATTCCATATGATTCTGAAGCGGGTCAACTAGCTCTAGCTCAAGGTGGTGAAGCCGCAATGCAAGTTGAAAGACCTGGCTATTATTCACCATCAGCTTTTAATGAAAAATTCTATGCTGATAAATTTAATAATAAAGTTATTGATAAAACCACGACTAGTGATACTAAAACAGCAACTACTGCAAGTTCAGAATCTACAACATCAACTGTTGCTGCTGAACCACAACGGATTACTCGTTACACTGTCACACTTCCTGATGGTAGAAAGATTCAAGAATTAAATGATGCAACTGCAGCTAAAATGGTAGCCTTTGATACTATCAAATTCCGTGGTTATTATGTAACAGATCAAGAAATTTCCTATCAAGCAGGGAAACGTGCTATAGATAATGGGGCTAAGTATTATCATATTGCACGAATAGCTCAAGATACCAATGGTCCAAATATCACTGTTTTTGTCGATTTGTATCGTTAATATACTTTTTTGAAATTTTATAATTGGGGCGCTTAGCGCCCTTCTTTATTATTAATTTAAATATAAATTTAATTTAAAATTCTGACTTCACATTTTCAATGTACTGCTTTATGCGTTTAGCTGAAATTGGGTACGGTGTTCCTAATTGTTGTGCGAATAAATTTACTCTTAATTCTTCAATCATCCAACGAATATTACTTACACCTTCTCTTAACCTTTGATTTTCGGGTAAACTAATTATCCAATTTTGATATTGGTTTTCAATATCTTCAATTATTGCCATTGATTGTCTATCTTTGTTTGTATTTGACATTAATTTTTCAATGCGTTTTTCAATACCTAATAGATAGCGTTGAATATCATGTAGTCTTAAATATCCTGTGTTAGCTACAAAGCCCTTATATACCAAATTATTGAGTTGTTTCTTTATATCAGATAAAGCAAAAGCTAATGACAAATCCACTCGCCCTTTCAATTTTTTATTAATATTAAAATGTAACGTTAAAATTGATTCTACTTGTTTGGCAATATCAACAACGGTTTCGTTAATATGAGCTTTGGTATAATTTAGTAGTTCTTGATATTGTGTTGAATTTTGTATGGGTTGATTATATATTTCAATCAAATGATCAACACCACAAGCAATGCAATCATCAATCAGCATTAACACAGAACCAAACGAATTAAAATATAACCCTAATTTAGATTTGTTAGGTAATTTTTCATGTAAATATTTTATAGGGGAAGGAATATTAAGCATGAGCAAGCGTCTTATTCCAAGTTTGCTAAGCCGTTGTTGATCGTGGGGATTATCCATTAATTTAATACTGACTGAATTTTGATTATCAATGATTGTGGGATAAGCCTTAATCGTATAATTTTTTTGTTTTTTTTCATAAATAGTTGGTAATGAACCAAAATTCCAATCAGTTAGATTAGTTTGTTCTAGATTATTTGTTGACTTGTTTTTTAATGATGATAAGGCTTGTTGTACTTGAACTTTAAGCTGCTCTTTAAGTATATCTAAATCCTTACCTGCAGCAATTTCTTTATTATTGTTATCAATGATCGCAAAAGTCATTTTTAAATAATCGGGTACTTGCTCTATTTGCCAATCATTATCATCAATTTTCACTCCTGTCATTTTCCTAAATTCATTTGTTAACGTTTCTAATAAAGGTTTATCAGTTGTATTTACCCTACTTATAAATGCTTCAGCATAATTAGGCGCCGGAACAAGGCTTCGGCGTAATGATTTTGGTAATGACTTTATTAGCGCTATGATTAAATCCCTTCTAAATCCTGGTACTTGCCAATCAAATCCATTATTTTTAATTTGATTTAAAAGATCTATTGGGATATTAATCGTGACACCGTCACGGTTATGTCCAATATCAAATTGATATGTTAACGGTAATTTAATATTATCTTGATACCAAAAGTCAGGAAAATCTGAAGTTGTGATTAATTGAGCTGAAGGTTTTATTAACTCTCTTTTTTCAATATTAAGAAAATCAGGTGCCGTTTTTTGCTTCTGTTTCCACCATGAATCAAAATGTTTTACTGAAATAACTGTTTTATCAATCCGATGATCATAAAAATCATATAATTCATCGTCATCAATTAATATATCTTGCCGGCGAGATTTATGTTCTAGATCTTCAACTTCATGAATCAATCTTTGATTATGTTTATAAAACTGATGATTCGTTACCCAGTCACCTTCTACAAGTGCGTGACGGATAAACAGAGAACGGCTTAAAACTGGATCAATTTTACTATAATTGATTAACCGGTTGGTGACAATTGGTAAGCCAAATAAAGTCACTTTTTCATCAGCCATAGTGGTACCATGCTTTTTAGACCATCTTGGTTCGCTGTAACTATATTTAACTAAATGTTTAGCAATGGGTTCAAGCCAGTCTGCTTCAATTTTGGCTGCCGTTCTACCCCATAATCGACGAGTTTCAACTAACTCACTAACTACACACCATTTAGGTTGACTTTTGAAAAGAGCTGAATTAGGAAAAATAGAAAATTTGATATTTCGAGCACCAATATATTCATGTTTTTCAATTTCTTTCATACCCACATGGGATAATAAACCACTGAGCAAAGCCATATGTATTGATCGATAATCAGCTGCTTTACTATTAATTGGAAAAGCTAATTGCTTAATGGTCTGTCTTATTTGTGTGTAGACATCTTGCCATTCTCTAATACGCAAATAATTTAAAAACTCTTTATGACACAAACGACGAAATTGATTACCTGATAATGTATTTTGTTGTTCTTGTATATAATTCCAAAGGTTAATAAATGCAATAAAATCAGACTCTTTGTCGGCAAATCGACGATGTTTTTCATCTGATGCTTGTTGTTTGTTAAAAGGTCTTTCTCTTGGATCTTGAATTGACAATGCTGCAGTAATAATCATAATTTCTTTACTACAACCTAAACGTCTTGCATCAACAAGCATTCGCGCTAATCGTGGATCGATCGGCAGTTGAGCTAAAATTTTTCCGATTTCGGTTAAATGATATTGATGATTTTTGGTGTAAATTGCACCTAGTTCTTCTAATAATCGAATTCCATCGCGAATGTATTTAGAATCAGGTGATTCAACAAAAGGAAATGCCGCAATATCCCCTAGTCCCAATGAAGTCATTTGCAATATTACTGATGCAAGATTGGTACGTAATATTTCCGGTTCGGTAAACTCGGGACGTGATAAAAAATCTTGTTCATCATATAAACGAATACAAATACCATCAGAAGTCCGACCACATCTTCCTTTACGCTGATTAGCTGAGGCTTGTGATATAGGTTCAATGGGTAGTCGTTGTACTTTTGTTCTATAACTATAGCGACTGATTCTGGCTAAGCCCGGATCAATAACATATTTAATTCCTGGAACAGTTAATGAGGTTTCAGCAACATTAGTGGCCAGTACTATGCGTCTTTTAGAGTGTAATTGGAATATACGATTTTGTTCAGAAGCCGACAATCTTGCATATAATGGTAAAATTTCAGTATTACGTAGCTCAAATTTATTGAGAATATCAGCTAAGTCACGAATTTCACGTTCCCCTGTCAAAAAAACTAATATATCTCCATCACTTTCCTGTGAAAGTTCATCAATAGCATTAACAATAGGTTGAAAATCACTATTTTTTTCATCTTCACTATCGTTTTCTTCATTAAGCCAAGGTCGATACCTAACTTCAACAGGATAAGTTCGTCCTGAAACCTCAATAATAGGAGCTTGATTAAAATGTTTTGAAAAACGTTCAACATCGATTGTAGCTGAGGTAATGATAACTTTTAGGTCTGGTCGTTTAGGTAATAATTGTTTTAAATAACCTAAGATAAAATCAATATTTAAACTACGTTCATGCGCTTCATCAATAATAATAGTATCATATTGTAATAATAGTTTATCTTTTTGAATTTCAGCAAGTAAGATGCCATCTGTCATTAATTTGATTAATGTTGTATCGCTTACATGATCAGAAAATCTAACTTTAAAACCAACCAGATCCCCTATTTCCGTTTTCAGCTCTTCAGCAATCCGATTAGCAACAGAACGTGCCGCTAATCGCCGTGGTTGAGTATGTCCTATATAACCTTTAACACCTAAACCTAACTCCAAGCAAATTTTTGGAATTTGAGTGGTTTTACCGGAACCTGTTTCACCGGCAATGATTACCACTTGATGATTTTTGATAGCAGCATAAATATCCTCTTTTTTTTCAACTACCGGTAAATTACTGGGGAAATCAATTTGTTTGGGTAACGATTGTACTCGAGCTTCATAATGAATAATCGCCTGCTGTATGGCTGAATCGACTTCATCTATGTTTTGAGTTTTTCGAATCAATTTACTTATTTTCTGCTTATCAAGGTAAGTCATCGATTCGAGTAGTTTTAATTGTGGTTGAGTTAACATAAAGAATTAAATATATTAGTTTTATAATAATTACTTTTAATTATAACAAATCTTACCTTTCTTAGGAGTGTGCTTATATGAAAAAAAACGGTCTTGCGGTTGCATTAGTTGTCGGTATAACTGTTTTATCAGGATGTAATAAATCTAATATAATATCTGAGACAGATCTTTTGCATCATCGTTTTGTGTTAATCAAAGCTAATAACCATAATATTTCATCAGAAAATCAGCTTGAACTAGTTTTTGGAGAAAATATGCATATAACCGGTAAAATGTGTAATCATTTCAGCAGTCAAGTAAGTCTTAAAGATGGTATAATCAAAGGATCTGCAATTGCTATGACTAAGATGTTATGTAATGATGAACAATTAGACAAATTAGACTTGACCATCAAACAACTTATTTCCAAAGGCGCACATATCTCGCTAAATAAAGATCAATTAATTTTAAAAAATGATAATGACAAACTTATTTATCAACTTAAAGACTTAATGTAGATAAACCTATTCAATAGTTTAATGAATCAATTTAATAGTTACAACATTATTTGCTTAAACATAAAGCATATTTATACATAAATAACTTTATTTAGAAAATAGTAAAGACTATAATAACTACAATTTTTATGGCTCCATATTATTGATGAAATTGATTTATTCCTCATATATTATATGTGAATTCGGTAACTATTCTTCTGTTACTTATGCCCTTTTATATGCCAATCATTCTGATACTCTGACCTTGGATTATTTAAAATTTAACCTTTAACCTTTAACCTTAACAACTTAGTAGATGATATTATGAAAAAGACAAAAATTGTTTGTACCATTGGACCAAAATCTGAATCAAAAGAAATGCTGACAAAGCTATTGAACGCTGGCATGAATGTTATGCGTTTAAATTTTTCCCATGGTGATTATGAAGAGCATGGTAACCGAATAAAAAACTTACGTGAAGTGATGCAAGAAACTGGATTAAAAGCAGCAATCATGTTGGATACAAAAGGTCCTGAAATCCGTACCATTAAATTAGAAGGTGGTAATGATGTCTCACTTACTGCAGGCCAAACTTTCACATTCACAACCGATAAATCTGTGATTGGTAATTCAGAGCGTGTTGCCGTAACTTATGATGGCTTTGCCCATGATCTTAAACCTGGTAATCGTGTTTTAGTTGATGATGGTTTAATAGCCATGGATGTTAAAGAAATTAAAGGCAACGAAGTTATTTGTACTGTTTTAAATAATGGTGATTTAGGTGAAAATAAAGGTATTAATTTACCGGGTGTTTCTATCAAATTACCAGCACTGGCTGAAAAAGATAAAAATGATCTTATCTTTGGTTGTGAACAAGGTGTTGATTTTATCGCTGCTTCTTTTATTCGTAAACGTTCAGATGTTGAAGACATTCGTTCACATTTGAAAGCTCATGGTGGTGAAGATATCAAAATCATATCTAAAATTGAAAACCAAGAAGGTTTAGATAATTTTGATGAAATCCTTGAAGCTTCTGATGGCATTATGGTTGCTCGCGGTGATTTAGGTGTTGAAATCGCTGTTGAAGAAGTTATTTTTGCTCAAAAAATGATGATCCATAAATGTAACAGAGCGTCAAAACCTGTTATTACCGCAACACAAATGCTAGACTCAATGATCAAAAATCCACGCCCTACTCGCGCTGAAGCTGGAGATGTGGCTAATGCAATCATAGATGGTACTGATGCTGTCATGCTTTCGGGTGAAAGTGCTAAAGGAAAATATCCACTTGAAACTGTTAATGTCATGGCTACTATCTGTAAACGAACTGACAAAACAATTCCTGCATCTTTAGAATTAAACTCAAAAGAAGAAACTTTACGTATTACAGCTGCGGTTTGTTGTGGTGCGGTTGAAATTGCAGAACGCTTAAATGCTCCATTAATCGTTGTTGCTACTCGTAGTGGTAAATCAGCTCGTGAAGTTCGTCATTATTTTCCGAAGGCTCGTATTTTAGCTCTTTCATCTAGTCAAAAAACCGTTAATCAATTAGCTGTATCAAAAGGTGTTGAACCAATATTAATTGATGCAATTAATTCGACTGACGACTTTTATCGTTTAGGTAAAGAAATGGCAATGAAAATTTGTGGTTTAAAACAAGGGGATATTATTGTCATGGTATCCGGTGCTCTTGTACCAAGTGGAACAACAAATACAACCTCTGTTCATCGTATTTAATTAAATTTATATTGTGTTGTATGTTCAATTATCAATAACAATATTTGATGACTTGATTAACAAAAGCATGACAAAATAAAAAAGCTAGCTATTTGCTAGCTTTTTTTTTAACTTAAGTTATGCTGTAATAAATTGAATTACATGAATTGTAAGAGAAAAAAATGAGTGAAGAAAAAATGTATATACCTAAGGAACTCAGTTGGCTATCTTTTAATCAACGAGTTTTACAAGAAGCCGCAGATAAGACTAATCCTCTTATTGAGCGAATTCGATTTTTAGGTATTTATTCAAGTAATCTTGATGAATTTTATAAAGTTCAATTTGCTAACTTAAAAAAATATGTCCTAATAGAACAAGAACAAGGACATTCGTCTTCATCTAATGCTAAACATTTATTACGTCAAGTTAATCAGAAAGTTATTCAACTAGAATTGCAATTTGATCAACTTTATAATGAATTACTACTAGAAATGGCTCGAAACCAGATTTTTTTGATTAATGAACGACAATTATCTTCGTATCAAGAAAATTGGATTAGAAATTATTATAAACAAAATTTGAGACAATTCATCACCCCTATTCTCCTTGATAGCCATACAGAACTTATTCAATTTTTAAAAGATGATCATGCTTATTTAGCGGTAGAAATCATCTGTCACGATAATATTAGTTATGCTTTACTTGAATTACCAACTGATCATGTTCCTCGTTTTGTATTGTTACCTTCTGAAGTTTCAACTAAAAATAAATCAATCATCTTTCTGGATAATATTTTACGCTATTGTTTATCTGATATTTTTAAGGTTTTTTTCGATGCAACTGAATTAAATGCTTATTCCATTAATATTAATCGAGACGCTGAATACGAATTAAATACCGAATTGGATAGCTTACTTGAATTAATGTCCCAAGGTTTAAAACAACGTTTGACTGCTCAACCTGTACGTTTTACGTATCAAAAGGATATGCCTAAAGCATTATTTGAATTACTGATTAATAAATTGAGATTAACCGAACAAGATGCAATGCAAGGCGGACGTTATCCAAATTTTAAAGATCTTGTCAAATTCCCTGATTTAGGTGGGAAAAATTTATTAAATAAAAAATTGCCAAGCCTTGCTTATAATCGATTTAAACAGTTTAGAAATGCCTTTGCTACTATTAAAAATCGAGATGTTTTACTTTATTACCCTTATTATTCCTTTGGTCATGTATTAGAAATTATGCGTCAAGCATCGTTCGATCCAGCAGTCACCCATATACGAATGAATATCTATCGAGTAGCCAAAGATTCGCGTTTTATCCATGCTGCTATTAATGCTGCTAATAATGGTAAAAAAGTGACGGTAGTGGTTGAATTACAGGCTCGTTTTGATGAAGAAGCGAATATTAAATGGGCAAAAAGATTGATCAGTAGTGGCATTAAGGTCATTTATTCCCAACCAAAACTGAAAATTCATGCCAAATTATTTTTAATCGATCGTAAGGAAGAGGAGCAAATTGTCCGCTATGCTCATATTGGTTCCGGAAATTTTAACGAAAAAACTGCTCGTGTCTACACAGACTTTTCATTATTAACTGCAGATCCGGCTATTACTGACGAAGTGATTAAAGTGTTTAACTTTATTGAAAATCCATTCAAACCCGTATCCTTTAATCATTTATTAGTATCACCACAAAATACACGTTTACGCTTTCATGAATTTATCGAACGTGAAATAGCAAATGCTAAATCAGGCAAAGTAGCAGGCATTTATCTCAAACTTAATGCTATTACCGATAAAGAAATGATAAAACAGCTATATCGTGCTTCATGTGCTGGAGTAAAAATAAGAATTATCGTGCGAGGTACCTGCGTATTAGTACCAAAAATACCAAATTTAAGTGAAAATATATTTGTTACAAGTATTGTAGATCAATTTTTGGAACATGCTCGTGTTTATATTTTTGAAAATAATGGACAAAAAGATACATATATTTCGTCAGCAGATTGGATGCCTCGTAATATAGATAATCGCATTGAAGTTGGTGTAAGAATTTTTGATCCTAGTATAAAATCAACTATTCATGATATTTTCAATATTCAATGTAATGATAATGTTAAAGCTCGTATTATTGATAAAGATAACATGAATAACTATGTACAAAGAGGCAATAAGAAAAAAATAAGAGCTCAACATGCAATTTACGATTATTTGAAACAATTAGAAATCCACAATAAGGATGTTTCATAGTGAATAAATTTAATGAATATGCGGTAATTGATTTAGGTTCAAATAGTTTTCATATGGTAATTGCGCGTTGCATTGATGGAGCAATTCAAATTATTTATAAAAATAAACAAAATGTCCATTTAGCAACGGGGCTAAATTCCAATCAAGAATTGAGTGAATCTAGTCTTAAACGTGGTATAGATTGTCTTACTTTATTTGCAGAAAGATTAAATGGTTTCCCTGCTGACAATGTTAGAATTGTTGCGACTCATACTTTACGAGTTGCAAAAAATAGACATCAATTTTTAACTGCAGCAGCAAAGATATTACCCTATCCGGTAGAAATTATTTCCGGTCAAGAAGAAGCTCGCTTAATTTACTTAGGTACCATGATTATGGAACCTACTTCCGCATCTGATACTAAATTTGTGATAGATATTGGAGGGGGGTCAACTGAAATTGCAATAGGAAAAGGAAATGGCTTGAAACCAATAATTGTAGACAGTCGCCCTATGGGATGTGTAACATACGCGAAACAATTTTTCCCAGATCAACAGATTAATAAAAATGCTTTTCAACAAGCAAAATTAGCTGCTGAACAGCAAATAGAATGCATGATAAATATTATAAAAAAACAAAATATTACAATTGCATTTGGTACATCTGGTACCATAAAAAGTATCTATAATATATTGCTAGATCTTGGTGTAAGTGATGGCATAATTACCCCTAAAAGATTAAATGATTTAATCAGTTATGTACTAGAGTTTAAATCTTCTCAAGAAATTGATTATCCTTCTCTTTCTAAAGAAAGAAAAACTGTTTTTGTCAGTGGCTTAGCTATATTCAATGGTGTTTTTGATGCTTTAGGGTTAGAAGCATTACAATATAGTCCAAGTGCATTACGCGAAGGTGTTTTATATGAATTAATTGATAAACCTAATTATGGTGATATAAGACAAACTACTGCCCTATCACTTGCCCAACATTATAATATTGATAAACGTCATGCTGAGCAAGTTGTGAAGACAGCTAAATATCTCTTTTCCCAATGGAAAGAACAGTCATCTTTAACTATTCCAATTAATTTAGAAGCAATTTTATATTGGGCCGCACAATTACATGAAGTTGGATTGAAAATTAATTTTTCATCTATTCATAAACATTCCAGTTATATTTTATTAAATAGCAATCTACCTGGATTTAATGAAGAACAACAATTATTATTAGCTACACTAGTTCGTTATCATAGAAAATCAATAAATATCGATGAATTACCCTATTTTAGTCTATTTGAATATAAGCATATCATTCCACTTTTACAAATTCTTAGATTATCAATCTTGATCAATAACCAACGAAATGCAGAACTTGATTTACATGCTTTTCATTTAAAATTAGCTAATAATAAACTAACAGAAATTACCCTAGAAATTAATAAAATATTTATCAAAAATAATAAACTTATTTTACTAGACTTAGAACAAGAGCAGAAATATTGGAACTCAGTCAATCACTGGAAATTATTAATTGAAACGCACTAACTTTTAATAACCTTTATAGATAATTAGATTAGTTATTATTATAAAATTGTCATTAAATAAAATATCGCCAACATATGTTGACGACATAAATAAGGAAATAAATATTATATGATAGGATATTAGTTTAAGCCTAATATCTTCCACCATAAAATTCCAACAGTAAATACTATTAATAAATTTACCACACTACATATAAAACCAACCTTCCACCATGTTTTTACTGGTACAAATCCTTCAGCAAATAATAATGGGTTTCTAGCATTAGCAAATTGAGTAATTGAACCGAAATAGTTAGTACAAATAACTAATGCAAAAATAGCAATAAAAGTTGGTACCCCAAGCGAAATTGCTACTGATAAAAACACAGGGAATAATGCTGCAATGTGCGCATTTCCACTGGCAAAGAAGTAGTGTAAATAAACATAAGCAACGCATAAAATAACCAATACAAGAATCCAACTGCTTTCACCCAAATTACTCTGTACTAGTTTGCCAATAGTATCTCCTAACCATTTAGTTACACCAAGTTTATTAATTTGCCCTGCCATCATTAATAACGCAGCAAACCAAATTAATGTATCCCAAGCTGATTTTTCACCTTTTACATCATCCCAACTCAACACTCCAGTTAATAACAAAATAGTCAAACCAATAAAAGCAGTTGTAGTTCCTTCAATGCCAAAATTACCACCACAAATCCAAAGTACTAACAACAAAATCACCGTTATGCCCATGATTATTTCTTTAGTGGTTATTCCACCCATTTTTTTGAGTTCATCTACAGCCATTCTAGGTGCTTCGGGAGTTTTTTTAAGTTCTGGATTAGTTAAAAAATATATAACTAGAGGAATAACAATAAAAGATACTAGACAAGGTACAATTGCCGCAATGAACCATTGTGCCCACCCTAAAGTGATATTTAAATTTGTGGTCACCAGTTTTGCAGCTAATAAATTACCGGTAAATGCCGTTAAAAACATTGCCGATGTAATATCATTAACATGACTAATGGTCAACATTAAAAATGTCCCAATTCGGTTTCTTGATTCATCTTTCGGATTAGAATTAAAGTTAATTGATAAAGCTTCGGCAATTGGATAAATCACGCCTCCGGCTCGAGCAGTTGTACTTGGAATAGCGGGTGCTAATGCGATATCTGTCACTGACAAGCCATATGCTAATCCAAGTGTATTTTTCCCCAAAATTTTAACTAAATAGTAAGCAATACGTTTACTTAACCCTGTTTTTATAAATCCTCGAGCGATCATAAAAGCAATAACAATAAGCCAAATAAGACTACTGTTTAATTCACTTAAAGATATTTTGATTGATTCAGTTGCATTTGTGGCTCCCGATGGTCTTAATATTGCAAATACAGTAATAGCTAATAATCCAATTGCGCCAATCGGCATTATTTCAGCGACAATACAGGCAATTGTTGCTACAAAAACGATACTAGTTCGCCAACCTTGGATCGTTATACCTTCCGGAGGTGAAATAAATAGCCATAATATTGCAGAAACTGCAATAATAATAATCAATGGAAACCATTTTACTGACGGTTTTTTCACTATATTCATAGTATTTTCCTTTTCAATTTTAAATCACTCAAATTTTATTCATAAGCAAATATTATATGTTGTATACAATGCCTTTATTCATTTATTAGATATTAGTAATAGCTGATTAAATATTGTTTATCTAGCAATTTGAAAGAAATATTTTCATGATTTACCAATGCTATCGTTTTATTTTTTAATAAAAAAATGGCTGATATATTTTGATGTTTTTGCAAAAATTTTTTGCTTCTTTCAATGCCTAATCCATATAAAATAGTTGAATAAATATCTCCCTCTAGTGAGGTATTTGAAATAATTGTGACACTTTCTAATTCATTGTCTAATGGATATCCTGTTGTAGGATTAAAAATATGATGGTATAAACGATTGTTTTGAATAAAAAAACGCTCATAAATACCAGAGGTCACGACTGATTTATTATTAACGTTAAAAATACCCACTAACTCATTATTAAACGAAAATGGTTTTCTCAATCCTACATGCCAATATCCATCTTCACTTAAAAGTGATTGTCCTATTGTTAGTACATTCCCACCTAAATTGATTATGGCTTGATGAATATTATGCTTACATAGAATAATCTTAGTTATATCGGCTATATAACCTTTGGCTATTGCGCCTAAATCAATTTCCATTCCCTCTTTTTTCAAAAAAACGGATTGTATTGCTGAATTAAGTTCAATGTCCTCTGGCTTAGTTAATAATAATTGTTGTTTAATTTGCTCATCATTGGGAACTTGATGTCCCTTAAATCCAATCTTCCAAAGTTTTACTAACGGGCCAATTGCTAAATTAAAGCAATTATTAGGTATAAGACTCACTTTATATGCTTGTTCAATTAAAGAAAACACAACTTGACTAACTATGACTGGATGTTTTCCTGCAGCTAAATTAACTGACATAACTTCAGATAATTGACGATTTACTGTCAATTTATCCTCAAGCATACTAATGGTTTTAAAAACAATTTTAGCTACAGTTTCATTAGGTTCTAAAAGTGTTAATGAAACCGTGGTTCCCAGTAAAGTTTTGTTATATTCGTAAGTCGTGTTTTCCATATCAAACAAAATAAATCAGCCATTGATATAATCGGTAGCTTGTTTACCCGCTTGTATACCAAAAATAATGATATCAGCAACCGCATTACCACCAATCCGGTTAGCACCATGTACGCCGCCTACAACCTCACCGGCTGCAAATACACCTTGTATTATATTTTTATGAGTATCTAATACCTGTGTTTGCGTATTTATTGTGATGCCACCCATAGTATGATGAACACCAGGAGCAATTTTGATTGCATAAAATGGCCCCTTATTTATAGGATGGCGCATTCCGGTTGTTCGACCAAAATCATCATCTTGTTTTTTAATAACAAATTGATTATAGCGTTCAATTGTTTTTATTAATTCGGCACTATTTATAGCTAGTTTTTGTGCTAATTCATTGATGGTATTGGCTTGGATGACTAAATCATGAGATAGATATTCTTCAACAGCTTTGTTTTCATCTCTAACTTGTTGATCAAATAGGATGTAAGCATAATGCTCAGGTAATTTGATAATATCTGCAGAAACTTTATCACGCGTATCTAATTCATTGACAAAACGTTTACCATTTTGAGTAATAAGGATAGCTCCACCACCACGAATTGATTCGGAAATCAAATACGAAGTAGTCTGCTCAACTGTTGGGTGGATTTGGATTTCACTCATATCAACTGTCCCTGCTCCCAGTTTTTCTAAAATTAGAATACCTGAACCTGTTGCCCCTTTATGATTTGTCGTTACAAATCCTTTAAGATCCGGACGATATTTTTCAACCATTTCCTTATTAGCACTAAATCCACCTGTAGCAATAATAACCGCTTTAGCTTTTATAATTTGAACTGAGCCATCCTCATCAGAAACTTTAACTCCAACTACTTTATTATTTTCTGTTACAATTTCGGTTACAGAAGTATCTAACATAACTTCGATACCTCTTTTATTAATATTTTTTACCAAACCACTAATTAAGAAACCGCCAACTGCAGCCCCACTTGCTGGTCTATGCGTGCGATCAACGCTCATACCACCAGTTGTAGTTAAACCACTCAACTCGATACCATTATCGTCTAACCAATTTATAGCATCTGGGGCATTTTCAACAAAGTAATGCAATAACTCTGGGTTATTTTTATTTTTACCACCTGTCATGGTTTCTTTATAAAAGAGTGCTTTACTGTCAACGATACCTTTTAGTTTTTGAAATTTTGTTTCAGCAGCATTCATGCCTGCTGAGGCTTTATTGGTATTTCCGCCTATAACAGACATTTTTTCTACAATAATAACATTAGCCCCCAAATCATGAGCTTTGATTGCCGCGGCAAGTCCTGCACCACCACTACCTACAACAACAATATCATATGATTTATCATTAGGATCACCACCTTCAGCTAAAATAGCTTCTTTATTAGATTTTGCCATAGCTTTAGTGACAGCTTTTTTGAAAGCTTCACATTGTGTGGTGGCACCAGAAACTGCATCTACATGAGGACTATTTGAATCAATAATTCTATTTTTAATTACTGAGAAATTATCGAGGACTTCGTGATCAAACTCTTTAGCATTCACCAATTGCATATCTTTTATGAAGTCTTTACCTAATTCAACATTAATGAGGAATTCATAAGATTCATCATTGACTTTTTCTTGATAACTTCCCGGTTTGAATTTTTTGACATTGAGGTTAACATCACGAATCAAGCTTTCAACTAAAGAAAAATGCCATAATGGCTCAGGGATCTTTAGTGCCTCACGTTGATCACTGTTAATAACTAATTCTAATTTTTCACCTTTTTCAATGCGGTTAATCCAATCAGGATAAGCAATGCATGCTCGCCCTACCGCGACTAAATCATAACCGTTGTCAATAGCTGCATCTATATCACTTTGGTTGATAACATTACCTACTCCTACTACAGGAATTTTAGCTAATTTATCAGATCGCATTGCCACATACTTATTTATTAAAGGAGTTGGATCTTGCGTATCGACAATTGATGGTCTAAGGATTGCTCCCATTGAAAAATGCACATAATCAATACCTTTTTCAGCTAATTTTTCCAATAAATACATTGAATCATCAAAACGAATACCAGGAACTTCTAATTCCTCAGGTGAGAATCGATAACCAACAATAAAATCTTGGTTAGCATATTTCTTAACCATATCATGGGTAATATCTAATACTGCTAAAGGGAATCTAGCTCGATTATCACGGCTACCACCCCATTTATCGGTTCTTTGGTTGGAATTTGGCGAATAAAATTGTTGAATTAAATAGGTATTTGCACCATGAATTTCCACTCCATCAAATCCCGCTTGAATAGCTCGACGAACAGCTTGTCCAAATTTATCAAGCATTGCATCAACTTCTTCTGGTGTTAATTCAATTGGTGTAGGAGCATTAGGTCGAGGAGCGGCAATGGCACTAGGTCCTACAGGGGATTGCCCACCAATTAATTTAGGTTCAACCATTCGTCCACCATGATAAACTTGAATCACAGCTTTTGAACCCTTTTCTTTTATAACTTGAGCTATTTTAGCTAATCCTTCAATTTTCTCATCATTATCTAGACCTATAGCACCAGGAAAAGCTAAACCTTTATTATCAACAAATCCACATTCAACAATAATTGTGCCAATTTCTCCAGCTCTTGCTTGATAATATTCAATTAAATCATGAGTAACAGAGCCTTCATAAAAACCAGAACACGTTGTCATTGGTGCCATCATTATTCGATTTTTTAATTCCACACCATTTGGTAATGTTAATGGCTTAAAAGCGATATTATTTTTCATAAATTGCACCTAATTGTCTTTAAATTTCACATGTTACCGGTAATCATAACATCACTTATAGTCATTTTTAATAACATTAAGCCTATTAATGCAATTAAGTATCAATTTTTCGACAGACAATTTTCTATATTTATTAATAAATTACATAGTTAGTTAGTAATGCTGAACTTGTTCTATCTGACTTTTTGAAAAAAATCATAATAAGAATTAAGAAATCGTCATAAAAATCTAAAAAAAAACACTTTAACCTTTTCATTTACTTAGATATTTATAATAAATTACGACTTGAACTTTATTTTTTATTGGATAAAATGCAGTAAAATTTTATGCAAAGAGAATTTAACTGTGAACGTAATATACCAACATGTCTTAAAACCTAAAAATTATTCTCTTGCAAATCTATTTATTGATCCTCCTAAATGGAGGATTTTTTTTATCTCAAAAAATTTCACATTTTATTATCACCACATCTTTTTGATAAGCATCAGTTCAATATCATCCACAAACAGGAGACAGTATGAAACCGTTGATTCCATTTTATAATCCAACTATTAGTTATGAAGATAATTATGCCCAAGGACCATTTGGACTTTTTGCACAATCAGATAAAGCGGAAAAAGTCGATACTAAACCAAGTAAATTTTTAAATCTTGATGTGAACTTACCATTTGGTATTCCGGCTGGACCATTATTAAATGCCAATTATATCAAAGCCGCTTTTGCTTATGGATTTGATTTATGTGTATACAAAACAGTAAGAACTAAATTACAAAAATGCCATCCGTTACCAAATGTCTTATCCGTTCATCCAAAAGGTAGATTATCCAGTAATCTTGATACTGTTTTGGCAGATACGAATTATGATCAACCTTTATCTATTACTAATTCATTTGGTGTGCCCTCTTTCTCCCCTGATGTTTGGCAACCTGATATGGAAAATGCTGTAAAATCTGCAAGCAAAGGACAATATGTAATTGGTAGTTTTCAAGGTACAAAAGGTAATGGTGAAATAGAGAAAGATTATGCATTAGCAGCTAAATTAGTCAGAGAAACCAATGCCCCAATTTTAGAAGCAAATTTAAGTTGTCCCAACGAGGGGGCAAGCAAACTACTTTGCTTTGATGTAGATAAAGTTGAACGAATTGTTAAAGAAATTAAAACTGCAGTACCTGATAGACCACTTATTTTAAAACTTGCTTATTTTCCAGATGATGAAAGGATTATCTCATTACTCAGCCGGGTCGGTTCAATTGTAGATGGGTTAAGTGCGATTAATACTCTTTCAGCAAAACCTGTTGATGCATCAGGCCATCCTGCTTTAGGCGAAAAGAGACCTGAAGGAGGAATATGTGGTGAAGCTATACGTTGGGCAGGTTTAGATATGGTAAGTCGTTTGGCTAAATATCGTCAAAAAATGGATTTAAAATTTACTATTATTGGCGTTGGAGGCGTGAGTAATAGTGAGCATTATCACCAGTTTTTAAAAAGTGGCGCAGATGCCGTTATGAGTGCCACCGGTGCAATGTGGAACCCATTACTTGCTATTGAAATCAAAAAAAGTCTTTAAAAATAACATTTAAATTAATGAAGACTATTTATAGTTAACAATAATGATACAGGGCTTGTCCCTGTATTTTTATCAAGTGTAGGGGGTTAGCGTTTACGAAAGTAAAGATAGCCAAAAATAAGATGTGCTAGAAAAACAACAACTAAAATAATTCGGACATGTAACGAATCAAAAATAATAAATGGAATAAATAAAACAAGAAATACCATCATCAACATTTTAAACAATCCTGACTTAGTAGCCTTCTTCTCCAAAATCATTTGTTGAATATAAATTTGATAATAACGAGTATGAGTAAAATAATAATAAAGCCGATTTGAGCTATTTAACCAAAAATAAGCGGTCAATAAATAAAATGGCACAGTGGGTAAAATTGGAACAAAAATTCCGACAGTTCCAAGTGCAAAGGTCAAACCACCTAAAATAATAAAAACCCATTTTTTAAGCATGACTTAGATACCTTAATTGTGCCCGTTATTACATTAGTAAAGTTGTTAATTTGAATTAATACAGCAATTTGATATTATTTTAATCAGAAATAACAGAATAAATAAGATGAAGAAATGATAACAGTTCAAATAACATTATTTCTCCTGATCAAGAATCATCCATTAGGGTTATTAACATCAGTATAAGGATGTATCTTTCTAATACAACTAATTAATTCATTATCATTATTTATATGAATATTATACCGATATTTACAATAATTAATTTGTCTTTGTTTCTGTTTTTTACTTAAATTTTCAAATTTAGGAATCCCTCCATCTTGTAAATAAATATCATAAAACTTCAGTTGAAACGTAGGATTTTTTTTAAGAAAAAAATGAGGTATTGGTTTATCATCAAAGGGATAAATAATATAACCGGTAAAAAACCAACTAGCAAAAAAGATAAAAAAATTGATTAGTAAAATAATACATCCCTTTTTATGAAAGCCTCGTTGAAAGAAGTTAATTGATTTAAAAAAAATAAGTAAAATCAATACAGCTATTAGAAAAAAAACCAATACTCAACAATCACAATGAAGGAACGAAAAAAAATAGCTAATATAGTTGCCATAATTTCTTTCATAACACAAATGCCTCCAATCCAACCATGATTGTATTAATGTTGTTTATTTGCTTTTGCAAGAACCTATTTTATCATGCAATCCATTAAATTCTGCACAATGAATTTGATTAAGCAAATGTATCAATTTTTATATTAAGCAAATTAAGATAATTCTATTTACTGATAATAAGATCAAATCAGAATTAATAGATATTTATGGGAGTCAATAAAATCTGACCAAAAAGAATTGGCGGAACGGACGGGGCTCGAACCCGCGACCCCCTGCGTGACAGGCAGGTATTCTAACCAACTGAACTACCGCTCCGCTTTTATTGATAACTTTAATATAAGTAACTTAAAGTAGGCGTGATGTTAAAGATTATTTTTATCGACGTCAACATAATTTTTTATAAATGCGATTAACTGAATAGAAATCCATCATTAAGATGAATGCCATAATGCCCCACCACTTTTTTTATCAATTTTTTTTAAAATAGTTTCGTGTTGAGAAATTTCATAATCTGAAGCTTTTATGACTTTCAATAATCCACCTGTTCGTTCTATTTTATTTATAGCTCCCTCATTGGTAAAAGACAAATTGTTTTCATCAGTAGCAAAAGAAAGAGTGGTTTGTCCACCTGTCATAGCTAAGTAAACTTCAGCTAAGATTTCTGCATCTAATAAAGCTCCATGTAATGTTCGATGAGAATTATCAATTTGATAGCGTTCACATAAAACATCTAAGTTATTTCGTTTACCAGGAAATAATCGTCTGGCCATAGCCAAAGTATCGGTAACAATACAATGATCAGCGGTTTTAAAATCCAGACCACAAAGACGAAACTCATAATCCATAAATCCTACATCAAATGAAGCATTATGAATGACTAATTCAGCACCATCGATAAATTTAATAAAATCATGAGCAATATTTTTGAAAATAGGTTTATCTTTAACAAATTCATCACTAATGCCATGAACTTTATATGCGTCTTCATCTATAAGACGTTCAGGATTAATATAAACATGGAAATGATTGCCGGTTAAACGGCGATTTACGACCTCAACTGCACCTATTTCTATAATTTTATGGCCTTCATAATGATTACTGCCTTCTTGATTCATACCTGTTGTTTCAGTATCTAAAACAATTTGACGAGTAGAATTATTTATCACTTTATTCTCTATTTTATTAACAATTGGGAAAAAATACGGATGGTATGTTATAGTTTAACACCAAAATTACTTAATGTTGATACCTTGAATAAATCAAAATATTATGCAGTTTGTTATAATTATCACATTACAACAATTTATTTTTGTTTATAAACCTATCATCTATTGATGATTTACTATCATAAATTAAAAAAGATAATTTACCAATGCTAAAAAAAATTGAAATTTTTACAGATGGCTCTTGTCTCGGCAATCCTGGACCAGGCGGTTATGCAGTTATTTTAAGATATAAACAAACTGAAAAAGTTTTATCTGGCGGTTTTTTTCGAACGACCAATAATAGAATGGAATTATTAGCAGCAATTGTTGCTTTGGAACAACTTAAACAAACTTGTCAAATTGATTTATATTCAGATAGCCAGTATTTACGTAATGGCATTTTAAATTGGATTCACGGTTGGAAAAAAAATGGGTGGAAAACGGCCAATAAACAACCTGTCAAAAATGTAGATTTGTGGATAAAACTAGATGAATTAGTGCAACCACATAAAATTAATTGGATTTGGATTAAAGGTCATGCAGGACATTTAGAAAATGAACGATGTGATATCATAGCGAAAGCCAAAGCAGAAGCACCGACTTTAACAGATATCAATTTTGAACAATCTTAAAATTTATTTTATTATCAATACTAAAAATAGTAATTGTGTTATTTTTTAGTATTTTTTCTGTTAATAAAGCGAAATAATTTTCATTAACAATGAAAATAGATTTATTTTTACACAATAAATTTCATTCTTACAATGGGTTATCGTTATTATTTTTTTAGAAGCCAAAATGACATTTTTTTGATATAATATACGACTTAGGTTTTATTAAAATATATGAGATAATGAGAAAATTATTAATATTTATAGTGTTAAGTTTGTTTTTAGATGGTTGCCAAAATCATCATTCCCTAACAAATAATAGTTTTAAAACGCAGAATATCGGGACAAAAGTTAGCAGCAAAAGTAATAGTAGTAATTTTACATCTATAACGAAAAATCCTTGGCAGTATATGCTAAGTCAGATCAATGTAAATGTTCCAGAAAATGATCGTGTAAAAGCGGAAAGAGAACGTTTTTTGCGCAATCCTCAGGAATTTGAAACTATAGCTTTACGTTCTGAGCCATATGTCTATTATATAATCAATCAGTTGCGCAACAACCAGTTACCGGTTGAATTAGCTTTGATTCCTTTAATTGAAAGTGCTTATGATCCACTTGCGACTTCTTCTGCCCATGCGGCAGGATTATGGCAATTTGTACCAATTACAGCAAGAGAATATGGATTGAAACAAAGCCGAACCTTTGACCCTCGGCGCGATCTTATTGCTTCAACTTCTTCAGCTATATCTCTATTACAGAATTTAAATAATCGTTTTAATGGAGATTGGTTATTAACTTTAGCGGCTTATAATGCTGGAGAAGGTCGGATAAGAAAAGCGATAGAAAAAAACAAAGCTAGTGGATTACCTGTAAATTATTGGTCTCTGGATCTTCCTTCAGAAACTATGCATTATGTACCTAAAATTTTAGCTATTATTGATATTGTCAAAAATAATAAAAAATATGGTATTAAATTACCAGATTGCAATTATGAAAACTCGCTTGTTAGAATCGATATATCAAAAAATATTTCTTTAGCTAAAATTGCGCAATATACAGATATACCTCTTAATGATTTAAAAAGTTTCAATGCTGGTTATATTCAACAAACAGTAAATGGTCCTTTTCATTTGCTAATACCATATACCTATGCAGAGGATTTATTCCAAAAATTACAAGCTAAAAACCTTGTAACTTCTGAAATTACCGAACTTTTACAAGATGTACCGCATTCCAATATGCCATTTGAAATAAAAACAAGCACTATTCAATATAGTGGCAGTGTTAATAATAATTTTAATTCCATCATTAAGACAAATAAAAAGCAGAAAAAGCAGAAAAAGCAGATAACTTATCTTGTTAAAGCAGGAGACAATCTTTATTCTATTGCTCAAAATTATCGAGTAAAAATTACCGATATATTAGAATGGAACAAATTGAAAAATCCTAGAATAAAAGAGGGAGATATCTTAACCATTAATCTTGCGAACGCAAATCCAATTTAAATTTAACTAATAAAGGATTATGATCAGATGCGGTAGTGCTAATTATTTGCGCTGCATCTAATTGTAATCCTCGATAAAATACAAAATCCAATGGTCTTCCCATAAATGTTTTTCGAATGTCGATGCTGAAATTTACTGGTTTAAGTTCGATTGATCTTACTAAATGATACAATAGGTTTAAACGTTGTCGACTCCATGCATTAAAATCCCCTGCTAAAATAACAGGTCCATTATGTTCTTTTATACGATGTAATAATATATGCATTTGTTGTTGATAGATTTTTATACCAAAACTAAAATTAATAGCATGAATATTGGCAACTAATAATTGTTGATTTGAATTATCAATGGAATAAACAGTAATTAAAGCAGATTTCGGTACGCGAATAAACGGTTCTTTTTCTCTAAATGACAAAAGTACTGTTGGTAATGTATTAGAAATTGTCATTACACCTGCATAAATATCATTAAAAGCATAAGCTGGTACATGATCAGCTATTTTTTTATGCTGTGTAATAAAATTAATTAATTTTGATGTTGTTTGAGCTTCTTGTAATAAAATGAGTTTAGCTTCATTAACATATTGTTCTAATATATGGATGCTTTCAGCCTTTTTTTGCTTAAAAATATTCCAAATCAGAACGGTAAATGGTTCCTGATCAATTAACGGTTTATTAACCATTATATGTTGATTTGGCAAAATTAATTCAACATCACAATCTGCTTGATACCTTAACGTGTAATCCCTTTGCTTAAACATTTTTATATTTTATTTTTTTGTTTTAAATATTCATCAAATGATATAGTATCACTTTGCTCTTTCTTTTTTTGCTTTTCAACAGATAAGTTACATTGCTGTATAAATTCACTGTCGGTAAGTAATTCAAGTGGTTCAGACATTAGTTGCTTTTTATATTGATTAGCTAATACTAATCCAAATTTGGCAGTTCCTAAATCACTAATAGCTTGTAATGTTCTTGCTGATAGAGTCAATTCAGGTTGATCGAACATTATATTTAGTCGTTCACAAACTTTACGGTAGTTTTGTTTCTCATCTTGATGATCTAAAACATCAGCAACTCGCAGTAAATCTCTAAATAGATCATGCCCTACTTTTGCTAGCGGCTCGCGGTAACTATCACATCCTAAACCAATTTCAAGTCCAGGTTTGCGACCTTCCATAATAACACGATTCCAATTGCGTTTAGCACATTCAAGTTCATCACTACTCATTTCTGGTGCTGGTGCTAATGCACACCAAATTAAGAACAAATCAATAAAACGAATCTGTTCATCAGTAATTCCCACCGCTGAAAAAGGATTCACATCTAAGGCTCGCACTTCGATATACTCAATTCCACCACGTAACAGTGCATCAGATGGTGATTCATTAGCTCTAGGTACGCGTTTAGGTCGAATCGGAGCATAAAACTCATTTTCAATCTGTAATATATTATCATTTAACTGACGATATTGACCGTTTACTTTTATACCCAAACAACTAAACTCAGCTGATTTGGTATGCGTTGCTCGTTTTAATCCTTCAACATAAGTATCTAAATGATTAAAGGTAATACCTAATTGCTTTTGAGCATTATTGGTGTAGCCAATATCACTCAATCTTAATGAAGTTGCATAAGGTAAATAACAATTACCATTGGTTTGTTCAATAAAAGCTTTGGCCTTTTGAGGATCTTGAATAAATGAAGAACACATAGATGGAGAAGCGCCAAATAAATAAGGAATTACCCAGCCAAAACGATAATAATTGCGAATTAAGGTAAAATAGCCTTCGGAAATAACAGTTCTCCCCTCTTCGGTATTTTTAACTCCATCCCTTGCTTGCCAAAAAGCGATTGGTAGTGAGAAGTTATAGTGCACTCCAGAAATGGTTTGCATCATAGCGCCATAACGATTTTTAAGTCCTTCACGATAGATGGTTTTAAAACGCCCCTCATTTGAACTACCATATTGGGCTAAAATAATATCATCCTCATTAGCAACAAAACATGGCATGCTTAATGGCCACATCATTTCATCATTGATACTCGCACTAGCATAGCGATGTAAATCACGTAAAAATGTCAACATATAATCTATATTGGTATTAACTGGTGTAATAAATTCTAATAAAGATTCTGCAAAATCAGTAGTGATCCAAGGATGTGTAAGTGCAGCGCCTATTTTGGTAGGAAAAGGTGTTTTTGATAATGAACCATCAGGTAAAATACGTAAGGTTTCTCGCTCAATTCCACGTTGAATACCCTGCAAGATGGTATAATGTTTTTCTAACCAATTGAGTGCTTTTGAAACATCAGGAATCATAATTTTGTTTTCCCAAAATAGAATTAGAATTGTTTTATATTAACATAATTTATTATTAACCATAGGCAATTTTAATACGATCTTAAAGGTGAAAATTGATTTGATACCATCATTGTTGGGTAACAGAGCTCATCAATATCTTTTAGTTAATAACGATGGAATTTTTACAAGCCAGTAATCGATTAGTTGATCAGCAATATATTGAATTGTATAACAAGATAATTTTTTATACATGACAAAATACTCATATATAATTATGCAATTAGAAATATCACAAAGACTCATAACAATGAACCTAATAAACATAATGAGATGCAATACAGATCATAATGATTGATTCCCTGATAATTGAATCAATCATCTAATTTTATTTTTTAAAATGTTTCAGTGTTAATAGCACTAACACTTCCATATGCGCTGTATGGGGAAACATATCAAATAACTGAACATTAGTGAGTTGATAGTTTGGCAGTATTTTTAAATCATCAACTAATGAGTGTAAATTACAACTTGAATATATAATAAAAGTTGGCTGCACTTGTTCTAAATATTGCATCAAAGCGGTCCCCGCTCCACGTCTGGGCGGATTAAGTAGTACTAAATCAGGAATAGCTTGCTGGGCAATAGCATAATGCGTGGCATCTAAGGATTTAAATGATAATTGCTCAAAACCAAGTTTACCTGCCGACTTAGATGCACATGCAATTGCATCCGGGCTAATTTCAATACCTGTTAATTCAATACTACGATTAGGTAACTGATTGACACAATGTAAACCAAAACCACCTACGCCACAAAACAAATCCCAAATAGATTGAATAGGAAAATCCGTGACCCAGTCACTTGCTGTTTTATAGAGATTTTCAGCTACGCGAGTATTGGTTTGAAAAAAGCTTTTAGGTTTTATATAAAGAGGAATCTGATTTAACATGATCGGTAAAAATGGCGTAGTTGTTAGCACGATTTCTTCATCGCCTTCTAAAATAGCAGCATGATTAGGTTGAATATTAATCGACACAACTGCTAAATTATGGATTTTGTCTTGAAGTTGTTTAAACGAGTTTTTAATTTTTTCTACCAATTTATGGGATTTAATCACTAACCGCAGCATAAATTGCTGCGTTTCTTGATTTGTACTTTCGGTAACAATAATGTACTTTAATTCACCTTTGCGCTTATTAATATTGTAAGGTACCAAACCTTGGTTACGGATATAAGTTCGCACAATTTTAAGAATATTTTGCATGCTATTTGAGTAAAGTGGGCAATCGCATAAATCCACCGCTTCATCACCATTTTGTATACCTAATATTGGTTTTTCAACCGTGCCAAGGACAGCCATTTTAGCCTTATTGCGAAAAGCTGACTCAGCGCTAGCAAAAGGATTAACAATATTTTGCGGATTGAATTGAGTTAATTGCTGTAATAATTGCTGCTGTTTTTTTTCAAGTTGTGCCTGATAGGGATAATTGATCCAATTACACGATAAACATTTTTGTTGCTGATAATAGTGACATTGCATAGTAATAAAGCCTCTTTTTATAATCAAATATTATATACTTAAACTATTTCAATAAGCAGCAGTTTTAAATTTTATACTTAAACGTATAGTGTTCCTTAAACATTTTTACAAAACTAATTTAAGCTAGCCCAACCAATGGAGTCATATCTTGCTATGATTTGACGAAATTGCGGTATATGATAGGATAATGCGATAATAATTACAGGAACAATCTAATGTCTATTAAGTTAAAAACTACCACTGAAATTGAAAAAATGCGTATTGCGGGTAAACTCGCAGCTGAAGTACTAGAAATAGTTGAACCCTATGTTAAACCAGGGATTAGTACTGGTGAGCTAGATAAAATCTGTTATGACCATATTGTTAATGTTCAAAAAGCCATTCCGGCCAATATTGGCTACAGTGGCTATCAACATACTAGCTGTATTTCTATTAATGATGTGGTCTGCCACGGTATTCCTAACTTTGAAAAGAAGCTAAAAGATGGGGATATTTTAAATATCGATGTAACGGTAATTAAAGATGGTTATCATGGCGATACCTCAAAAATGTATATTGCAGGGAAACCAACGGTGACTGGAGCAAAATTATGTGAGGTTACGCAAGCAAGCCTGTATGAAGCAATCAAGATTATTAAACCAGGCATACGGTTAAAAGAAATTGGTAAAACCATCCAAAACTATGTTAGTAAATTTGGTTTTTCATCAGTGCGCGAATATTGTGGTCATGGTATTGGTGAAGTCTATCACGATGAACCACAAGTACTTCATTATGACGCTGATGATGGCGGAGTAATTTTAAAACCAGGCATGACATTTACTATTGAGCCGATGATCAATACCGGTGATTGGCGCACACGCACGATGAAAGATGGTTGGACAGTTAAAACTAAAGATCATGGCTTATCAGCACAATATGAACATACCCTTTTAGTGACTGATAATGGTGTTGAAGTATTGACGTTACGTAGTAATGAAGATTTTCCTCGAATCATTGAACATTAATAAAAATGATTCAACAGTAAAAATTTATTGTTGAATCATTCAATTCTAAAGCAGCACTAATTTAGTATAACAAAGTATACAATTTACGACGATAATTAGCGGCTAATGGATTACTGGTTCCCAATGCTGCTAACAAATCAAGCAAAGCTTTTTTCACTTGTCCATCACCAGCATTAAGATCTTTAGTTAAAGGTTGATATAGTAGTTCTAGTGCTTCTTCATGTCGCCCTACTTGCATAAGCTGTGACGATAATTGAATCATTAATTCAATATTATCGGGTTGTTTTGCTAACTCAGCTTGTAAAAGCTGTAATTCCGGTGAATTGGCTGCTTGCTCAAGCAATTCAATTTCGGCTTGTAAACCATGATAAGTTGAATCCTGATCTTGCAGAGGGATGGTTGCTAACACGTCTTTCGCTTCACTTAGTTGTTTTAATTCTATCTGGGTTTTCGCTAGCATTAACCCAATATCTGATCTAGCTTTACCTAGATGATCAGTTAAAGTCTTCCAACAATGCCTTAATAAAGGTAAAGCTTGTTCATAATTGGCCTCAGCAAGTAATTTTTGCGCTTCAATCAGTTTAAGTTCATCTTCATTAGGCAACACTTTAGTTAAAAACTCCTTAATCGTCTCTTCTGGTTGTGGTCCTTGAAAACCGTCAACCGGTTGACCATTTTGGAATAAATAAACAGTTGGAATCGCTCTTAATCCAAATTGCGCAGCTAGCATTTGTTGGTCATCACAATTAACACTGGCTAAAATAAATTGTCCATGGTACTCATTGGCTAATTTATTCAAAGTTTGCGTCATAGCCTCATGATTTGGACTTCTTGCCGACCAAAAATAAAATAGTACTGGTTGCTTAAAAGATCCCTCTATGATCTCACTAATATTTTGTTCATTAACATCAAAAATGAATTGGCTTTGCATATAATGTCCTGAAAAATTTAATTGGTTATTTATTTACTAAAATTTTATCCATTAATCTATCCGGAAGCAAACGTTTAGCTAGATTGGCAATTTTAGTTATTTTGGTTACCCTGTAACGTATTTTGGGTGATTTATGCTCTAATGCATGAATTAATACTGGTAACACTGCTTCTGGAGGTAAAGTAAAACGTTTAGCTATAGGGGGATTTTTGACAAGATTCTGTTTTTCTGTTTGATTAACATTATTAGAAAAATAGGTCTTTAATGGTCCCGGTTCGATTAAACTGACTTTAATATTGGTTTTTGCTAATTCTAATCTTAGCACATCTGACCAAGCTTCTAATGCATATTTGCTAGCTGAATAAGCACCGCGTCCAGGGGTAGCAATAATGCCTACAATTGAACTGGTTTGAATAATACGACCTTCATTTTGTTCCAACATAGCAGGAAGCAACAATTGGGTTAATTGATGAACACCAAAAAAATTGGTTGCAAACTGTGATTCTAATTGTTCACGGCTAATGGTTGTTAGTCGACCGTAGACCCCAAACCCTGCATTATTAAATAATGCATATAATTTACCCTGAGTTAAAGTTAAAACTTCTTGAGCTGCTTGATTAACCGACTCAGGATCATCGAGATCAAGTAATACCGTTTCAAAGCCTTGCTCTATCAATTTTTGTTGGTCTGCCCTTTTACGGCAAGAAGCTATGACTCGATAACCACGTTTTTTTAAGGCAATTGCTGAAATAAGCCCTATTCCGCTTGAACAGCCTGTAATGAATATTGTGCGCAAATGAATAGCTCCGTAAGATTCATATATTGTCAAGTTTAAGTATAGCAATTATGATAGCACATCTAGATTGAAGTTAGTTAAACAGCATGAGGATTCTATGAAAATCGCGATTATTGCAGCAATGGAAGAAGAAGTTGCTATATTAAAAAGTAAAATCACCAATTATCAGGTTGAACGTTATTTAGGTTGCGATTTTCATCTTGGGCAAATAGCCGGTTGCGATATTGTGTTACTACAATCCGGAATAGGTAAAGTAGCAGCTGCATCAGGAACGACCTTGTTATTAAATAACTATAAGGTCGATGCTGTTATTAATACTGGTTCTGCTGGCGGTTTATTCTCTACACTGAATATTGGTGATATTATTGTTTCAAAAGATGTTTTTTATCATGATGTTGACTTAACTGCCTTTGGTTATCAGCCTGGGCAAATGTCGGGCTGTCCGGTTACTTTTGCTGCCGATCAACATTATCAATCATTAGCCAAATTTTGCATTGAAAAACATGGTGTAAATGCAGTTGAGGGTGCTATTGGCAGTGGCGATGCGTTTATTAATGGTAAACAAACACTGGCTAATATTAAGCAAACCTTCCCTAATGCTATTGCTGTGGAAATGGAAGCCGCCGCAATTGGTCATGTCTGTTGGTTGTTTAAGGTACCATTTGTAGTAGTAAGAGCAATTTCAGATAATGGTGATAATGAATCTGCAGTTGACTTCCAGTCATTTTTAAAATTAGCCGCCAAGCAATCATCGTTAATAGTTGAATCCATGCTAAGTGAACTAGCCAAACAAGTTGCGGTTTAATTTTACGCTATTGAGTTATAGCTTTTATTAAAAAACTTAGCACTAAATATTTTGGTATCTTATTTAGTGCTTACAACCAATCAAGGTCAAGAATCATAGCACAAATTTCGCGAATAATGGTTTTCGCCAACCGCTTATAATTTCGGGTTCTTTTGCTTTATGTTCAGCTTGCCATTTTACATAGTTATTAATCAGTTTGCGTGAAAGTAACAGATCAGGATTAAGCCCTGTTTGCATCGCAATGGTTTGAGTGGCTTGCTTAAGTTGCTCACTTATTTGTTTATAATTTGGATATGTATTAACGCGTTTAATAGCTGGAACAGCTGGCAATGGTTCGGTTAACATAGCCAGAACTTTTTGACCATATAAGCGGATTTCTTTGCCCTTCATACCTAATTTTTCTAATTCAGCTAATGAAGTTGGAAAATAATTGGCAATTTTCCATAAGACTTCCTCATGTATTACAAAATTTAACGCAATATTCTGAGTTTTTGCTATGTCATAGCGCCAATGAGCCAACTTTTTTAAGGCTCCTAGATTTTTACCTTTTAATTGCCAATTATTTTTGATGGTTAAATAGGCATCCTCAGGATTAGTAATTATCGCTTTACGCCCTGTAAGTAATTGACATTCTTGGTAAGCTGCCTCTAACCAATTAGTGGTGATTAACAATGCTTTTAATTTTTCAATTAATGGCAATAGATATAACACATCATTGATTGCATATTCACATTGTTTTTCCGTTAAGGGGCGATTTAACCAATCGGTTCGGGTTTCACTCTTATCAAGATCCACATTTAAATATTTTTTAACCAAACTAGCATAACCACTACTCAAAGGATTATCTAAAAATGAAGCTAAAATTTGGCTATCAATAATTGGGGTCGGGATACAATTAAACTGGTGCTGAAAAACCTCAATATCTTCACTACATGAATGCAAATATTTTTCGATTTTAGGGTTAATTAATATAGCAATAAAATCCTGCCAATTAGTAATGGCTAAAGGATCAATTAAGGCTGCAACATGACCATCAAATACTTGAATTAATCCTAAGTGAGGATAAAAGGTGCGCGTACGCACAAACTCAGTATCTAAGGCAATAGCAGGACTGTTTGCTATTTGCAAACAAAAGGCAGCTAGTTGTTCATTGTTGATAATAAACTGATATGACAAAACGGATTCCTTATTGTGGTGAATTTGTTAATTTTTGTTGATTATTAAAAGTAATATCAATAACAACAATTTCGGAACGCGTCATTAAACGAATCGGTGGCCCCCATAGTCCATAACCACTACTGACAATACTAGTAAAATGCTGCTCTGGGTTTTGAAACATTCCATAAGAATTTTTATACATTGCCGCTACGACTAAATTAATGGGGAATACTTGTCCTCGATGGGTATGCCCGGAAATCATTAAATCAATACCTAAGTTAGCGGGTTCATCCAGATCTTTGGGTTGATGATCTAATAAAATTATAGGTGTAGTAGTATCGGCAAACATAATCAGATCTGCTAGTGAAGCCCGTTTTACATCATAACGCGAAGATGATAAATCATCACGACCAATTAAGGTGATGCCAACATCATCCAAATACACAATATCATCTTTTAAAACCTTCATATTAGCTTGTTGAAAGGCTTTAATAATATCTTGTTCACTATTATTAGCTTGAGTGGTGCCTAAATATTCATGATTACCAAAAACAATATAGGTACCGTATCTTGTTTTTAGTTGCTGGAATTGCTTATCAAAACCTAGCTCAGTGAATGGTTTTAAACGTCGATCCAATGTATCACCTGTGATCACAATAAAATCTGCATTTAATTGATTAACTTTATCAATCATCAGTTGAATAGATTTATGGGTGGTGAGTTCACTAATATGGATGTCTGTTAATTGCACCAAACGTAAATGGTCAACATTAGCTGGTTTGTCAATTTTAACTTGATATTCAACAATTTTTGGATTAATCGCCATTTCATTGCCGAAAATAAATAAGCCAACTACACATGCAATATATAGGATCTTATTGAGTAAATTGGCTGTAAAATGCCCTTTACTCAACCGCCTAATCGCATCAAAGATTAATGTGACAAAAATCGCACAGATAATTAAGCCAAAAATCACATTACTAATTAGTGGTAGCCAATAGGTTGAAATACCACTAAAAATTATTGACAAAATAAAGGATAATCCTGCCACAAACACAACTATCCAATAAGCTATTTGGTAATAGCCAGTTAATTCAAAATTGAACCAAAATTGCCAGCGTTTTCCTAAATAGATGGAGATTAAAAGACTAACAATAATGGCAATAATAGCAACAAAACTCATAATTATCCGCTAAATTAACTATAAAAATGGTATCATAGCAGAATTATTTTCTATTAGTACCAATAACTTTTATGGATATTAAAAAAGACCAACTATTTTCTACTCCTATCGATAAATTAGGCGATTGGACTTTTGATGATAAAGTAGCCGAAGTTTTTCCTGATATGGTTCAACGTTCAGTTCCTGGTTATTCTAATATTATTTCGATGATTGGTATGTTGGCTGAAAGATTTGTCCAACCTAATTCCATGATTTATGATTTAGGTTGCTCATTAGGTGCAGCAACATTATCAATTCGCCGTAATATCACTCAAGATAACTGTCAAATCATTGCGGTCGATAATTCCTTACCGATGGTTAACCGCTGTCAAAAACATATTGATGCTTACAAAGCAAAAACACCGGTTAAGGTAATCTGTGAAGATATCTGCAATATACCAATGCACAATGCCTCGATGGTGGTACTTAATTTCACGTTACAATTTTTAACTACCGAAAATCGCCAGCAAGTATTAAATAACGTTTATCAAGCCTTGAATCCAAACGGTATATTAGTGTTATCAGAAAAATTTAGTTTTAATGATACCACCATCAATGAATTACTCTTTAATATGCATCATGATTTCAAACGCGCCAATGGTTATAGTGAACTTGAAATTAGCCAAAAACGTAACATGTTAGAAAATGTTATGTTAACTGATACTATCGAAACCCATAAACAACGCTTAACCAATGCCGGATTTAAACATATGGATACTTGGTTTCAATGTTTCAATTTTGGTTCCATCATTGCCATTAAATAGTAAATTAATAACTACAATAAGGATTAACGCATGATTGATTTTGGTGATTTTTACCAGATTATCGCAAAAAATAAACTCATTAGTTGGCTTGAAGTCTTACCTGCCCAACTCGCAAATTGGCAAAAGCAAAATTTAGATAGCCGTTTTAATCAATGGTTAAATAGCATTAAACATTTACCAGCAATTACCCCCAATCAACTGGATTTATTGCATAGTGTTACCGCAACAACTGCACAACCATTGTCTAGTGGTGAACAACAACGCATCACCCAGTTATTAAAAAATATGCTGCCATGGCGTAAAGGCCCTTTTCATTTATATGGTGTACATATTGATACCGAATGGCGTTCTGATTGGAAATGGGAACGTTTAATTAATCATATTGAAAGTTTAGAAGGCAAAATGGTTTTAGATGTAGGTTGTAACAGCGGTTACCATCTTTGGCGAATGATAGGCGCTGGTGCTAAACTGGCTATAGGTATTGATCCGATGGCACTTTACTTATGCCAATTTGAAGCCATCCGTAAATTACTTGGTAATGATAAACGAGCTCATTTGTTACCGCTTGGCATTGAAGAATTACCTAAGCTTAACGCCTTTGATACTGTGTTTTCAATGGGTGTGTTATACCATCGTCGTTCGCCACTTGATCATCTGTTGCAATTGAAAGATCAATTGGTTAATGGTGGTCAATTAGTACTAGAAACATTAGTTATCGATGGTGAGGAACATCAAGCGTTAATGCCGGGCGAACGTTATGCACAAATGCGTAATGTCTATTTCATTCCATCAGTACCGACCATGATTAATTGGTTACATAAATGTGGATTTTCTGAAGTTAAAGTGGTTGATATTTCTCAAACTAGCTTAAATGAACAACGGCAAACCGAGTGGATGACATCAGAATCTCTAGCTGATTTCCTAGATCCAAACGATCTAACCAAAACAATTGAAGGTTACCCTGCACCTATACGTGCTGTTTTCACCGCCACAAAATAATAACATTTGGCTTTTTTTAAGGCCAAATACCAACTTGTAAATGACTAATATATAATATTTTTGTCTAATGGTAATCATACTCTAAAGGAATAAATATGTTAGCAAAATATCAATGGATAGAACATGCAGCGTTAAATCTAAAAGGTAGCAAAATAATCTTTAAACCAGAATGGCAGGCTTTTCAATTTTTAATTGCAGATAAAATGTTTGCCTATGCAGGCAAAAACAATCATAACCAAGATATCATTACCTTAAAAGGTGATCCAGCTAATAACCGGTTAATGATTGAAATGTATGAAAATATAACTGAAGGTTATTATGCTAATAAGATACATTGGATCTCTATCATCCTTGATACACCTAATCCTATAGATCAAACTATGGTTATTGACCTTTTAAAGCAGTCATATAATCTGGTATTTAATAAACTACCGAAAAAAACAAAGCAACAAATAGAATGTTAACATTATTAGCTAATTAATGGTTCTTTTGGTAGATGAATAATGGAAATTAAGTGTAATGTTATTTAATATTAAACTTATTTTATTAGCGTTAAATCTAAATTTAATATAATACCAAACACTGAGAAATTGATTTTTTGAATTGAGGAAAATTTCTGGAGGAGACCCTATCAGCCACATCCCACACACGTATTTTTTACTTTGGCTGCTTTCTTCCGAACCTGACCTGATGAGCAAAAAAACATTGCAAGAGGACCCACAGAGCCTCCATAAGAGAAGCATTATTATCCTCGAATCAGTAAATGAATACAATCATTTTTACAAAAATCTAACAAAAAAACCTCCGAATTGTTAAATAACAATTTAGAGGTTTTGTACTTTAAAAAGTAAAATATAAATGAAGAATTATAATGTTAAATTCTTCTCTATACGTTCTCTGAATTTTATACCTGGCCTAAATGTAACGACTCGCCGCGCGGAAATATCAACACTTTCACCTGTTTTTGGATTACGACCTGGTCTTGAAGTTTTGTCACGAATAGAAAAATTACCAAATCCAGATAATTTAACAGGTTCTCCTTTTTCTAACGCCACTCGAATCTCTTCAAAAAAAAGTTCTACAAGGACTTTAGATTCTTGACGATCAATACTAAATTTTTCGGCAAGACGATCTGCAATATCAGCTTTAGTTAATGTCATAGTGATTATTCTCTTAATAGGGCTTTAAAATGATGTTGTAAGGCTGAGACACATCTGCTTACAATATTTGTTATATCTTCTTCTTCAAGTGTACGCAATTTATCTTGCATAATCAGGCTGATAGCAAGACTCTTCTGATCTTCTTTGATATTATCACTATGATATACATCAAAGAGATTAACTTTTATAAGTTGCTGACCACCAGCATCTTTACATACTGAAATAATATCTGCTGCAGGAATAGAATTTTTAATAATAATTGCTATATCCCTCTTATTCGATGGATATTTAGATAGATCTTGAAAAACAGGAATTTTTTTATCATTAATTTTAGCTAAATTTATCTCAAAAACAAGCGCTTTACTATTTAATGATAATTTTTTTTCAATTTCTGGATGTAAGACACCTAAATAACCAATCAACTCATTATTAATATATAATGAAGCACTTTGTCCTGGGTGTAAAGATGGTAGTTCTGATTTTTTGAACTGAATCTCATCAGCACAACCTAAAAGTGAAAAAATAGATTCTAAATCACCTTTTAAATCAAAAAAATCAACTGGCTGTTTAGGCAAGCTCCAATGTTCTTCATAAAGACTCCCGGTTACTACACCCGAAAGCACTAACTCTTGCCGTACACTAAATTCTGAATTTTCATCTGGTATAAAACGCAAACCTGTTTCAAATAATCGAATGCGAGATTGTTGGCGATTTTGATTATATATAACCGCACCTAACAATCCAGACCATAATGATAAACGCATTGTAGACATTTCACTTGAAATTGGATTCGGTAAAATTATTTGTTGCTGCTCAGGATGTAACATTTGTTGAATTTTAGGATCAACAAAGCTATAAGTAACAGCCTCTTGATAACCTAAGTCAGCTAATAACTCTTTTATTCTTATAAGTGAAATCTGTCCTTCAGGTACTGCTTTCATTACTGTTTCTATTTTCAAATTAGCATTTGGGATATTGTTATATCCATAAATGCGAGCAACTTCTTCCACTAAATCTTCTTCTATTTGTAGATCAAATCGCCAACTAGGTGTTTTTACCTGCCAAATATTGTCCTTATATTTAACTTGACAACCGAGTCTTGTCAAAATATCGGTTATTTTTTGCGATTCAATCTCACAACCGATAATTCGATCTATTTTATTACGACGTAATGAAATTACTGATTGAATAGGTAATTCATTTAGATTAGTTTTATCAATAATAGGACCAACATCGCCACCACAAATATCAACTAATAATTTTGTTGCTCGCTGTATTGCCACCATTTGTAAATCGGAATCTACCCCACGTTCATAACGATGAGATGCTTCAGTGTGTAAACCATATTCACGAGCTTTACCGGTAATTGCTAACGGTGCAAAAAATGCAGCCTCAAGAAGAACATCTTTAGTTGTTGACGTTACACTTGAATGTTCACCACCCATAATGCCAGCTAATGCTAATATTTTTTGGTGGTCAGCTATAACTAAAGTGTTGTCATTAACTGTAACTTCATTACCATTGAGTAAAACTAATTTTTCATTAGTGTTGGCATAACGGACTACAATGCCTTTTTCGATTTTAGCTAAATCAAATGCATGCATAGGATGGCCAAGTTCTAATAAAACATAATTAGTCACATCTACTACTGCATCAATAGAACGAATTCCACCACGACGGAGTTTTTCTTTCATCCATAGTGGTGTTGTTGCATTAACATTAATATTTTTAATAATTCGACCTAAATAACGAGGTGCCGCACTTGGTTCATCAACTTGAATTGATATGGTATCAGTTATAGTTGTGGCAACGTCATCCATATGCATTTCACGCATAGGTATATTGTTTACTGCTGAAATATCTCTAGCTACGCCAACAATACCAAAACAGTCAGCACGGTTAGGCGTTACACTAATATCAATCATAACATCATCAAGTTTTAGATATTCACGAATATCTTGCCCTAAAGGTGCATCATGAGGTAACTCAATAATACCATTGTGATCATCACTTATACCTAATTCGGAATAGGAACAAAGCATGCCTTCAGAAGGTTCTCCACGAAGTTTTGCAGCTTTAATTTTAAAATCCCCTGGCAATACTGCACCAATAGTGGCACAAGCCACCATTAATCCTTGACGACAATTAGGTGCACCACAAACTACATTAAGTAATTCAGATTTACCTATATCTACTTTGGTGACACGCAATTTATCTGCATTAGGATGCTGCATACATTCAACAACTTTACCTACAACTACACCGGTAAAATCGCCGGCAACTTTTTCAACGTCATCAACTTCTAAACCGGCCATAGTTAATTGGTCAGTTAATGTTTCGCTACTAATTTCTGGATTGATCCATTCACGTAGCCAGCTTTCACTAAATTTCATGTTTTGATCTCCAGAACTAATTAAATTGTTTCAAAAAACGTAAATCATTTTCAAAGAATGAACGCAAATCGGTGACACTGTAACGCAACATAGTTAACCTTTCAATTCCCATACCAAAGGCAAAACCACTATACACTTCTGGATCAATACCTACATTACGTAATACATTAGGGTGAACCATTCCACATCCTAAAACTTCTAACCATTTACCATTTTTAGCTTTAATATCAACTTCGGCAGAAGGCTCAGTAAATGGAAAGTACCCAGGTCTAAATCGAATTTCCATATCGTCTTCAAAAAAGCAATGAAGAAAATCATGTAATAACCCTTTTAAATGGCTAAAGCTAATGTCTTTATCTACCAACAAACCTTCCATTTGATGGAACATAGGTGTATGTGTTTGGTCGTAGTCATTACGATAAGTACGACCCGGAGCAATTATGCGGATTGGTGGTTTTTGATTTTCCATGGTTCGAATTTGTACCGTAGAAGTTTGCGTACGTAATAAACGTTTAGCATCAAACCAAAATGTATCATGATCCGCTCTAGCTGGATGATAAGCTGGAATATTTAGCGCATCAAAATTATGATAATCGTCTTCAATTTCAGGGCCCGTTTCAACCACAAAACCAAGTTTACCAAAAAAATCAATTAGGCGATTTATCGTTTTGGTGACCGGATGTAATCCACCTATTTCAAGAGTTTTACCTGGTAAAGTAACATCAATCGTCTCATTGGCTAATTTAGTATTGAGAGCCTGACGTTCTAAATAATTGCGTTTTTGATTCAATATTGCAACAATTTCTTGTTTTGCATCATTGATTTTTTGACCTACAGCTGGTCGTTCACTAGCAGGAACATCACGTAAAGAAGCCATTTGCATTGTAAAATGCCCTTTTTTACCAAAATATTCCACTCGGATCTGTTCGATCGTATTAATGTCATTAGCACTTTCAATAGCGGATTTGGCATTATTTACTAGTTCAACTAATTGAGACATACAGTTCTCCTGCTTATTGTTCAATATATAAAAAAAGCCTCAGTCGAGGCTTTTATAATCATTTTTCGTTTTTCATTTGCCTCAAAATGAATATTTTTAAAGAAGCTAAAAAAGAAACGAAAAATAACTAACTTCATAATCAATAATTCTTTAAATTAATATCATCATCTAATAAATAAAAGCCGAGATAACTCGGCTCTTATCAAGACATTATAGTGCTGCTTTTGCTTTTTCAACTAATGCTGCAAATGCATTTTTATCAAATACAGCAATATCAGCAAGGATCTTACGATCGATCTCAATTGATGCTTTTTTCAAACCATTGATGAAACGGCTATAAGAAAGACCACATTGACGAGCAGCTGCATTAATACGCACAATCCACAATTGACGGAATTGACGTTTACGCTGACGACGATCACGATAAGCATATTGTCCTGCTTTAATTACTGCTTGGAAAGCAACACGATATACACGTGAACGTGCACCATAATAACCTTTCGCTTGTTTTAAAATTTTCTTGTGACGTGCACGAGCAATAACACCACGTTTAACACGAGCCATAAATTATATCCTCTAAATAATTAACCAATAATTTAAACGTATGGAACACACGCTGTAACTAAACCTAAATCACCTTTTGACACTGTAGTCAAACCACGTAAATGACGTTTACGTTTAGTTGATTTTTTAGTTAGGATATGACTCTTGTTAGCTTGTTTATGCTTAAAGCCACCTGATGCTGTTTTTTTAAAGCGCTTTGCTGCGCCTCTTACCGTCTTAATTTTAGGCATTTTATTAATTCCCACTTCGCATTGTTGATAATAATAAAATAATGGTGTAATTTTCAATAAAAATCAAAAATTAACTTGCAGAACCATTATTTTTTCTTCGGCGCTAACACCATAATCATTTGACGACCCTCGATCTTAGTTGGATAAGATTCAATGATAGCCAAATCAGCCAAGTCTTCCTTAATGCGATCAAGCATTTCAGTACCTAACTGTTGGTGAGCCATTTCACGTCCACGAAAACGCAACGTAACTTTAGCTTTATCGCCATCTTCTAGAAAGCGAATCAGGCTGCGGAGTTTTACCTGATAATCACCTTCATCTGTACCAGGTCGGAATTTTATTTCCTTAACCTGAACAACCTTTTGCTTCTTTTTTTGTTCTTTTGTTGCTTTACTCTTTTCATAGAGGAATTTGCCATAATCCATAATTCGACAAACAGGTGGTTCTGCATTAGGGCTTATTTCAACTAAATCTAAAGTCGCTTCTTCTGCTTGTTTTATTGCTTCATCTAAGCTAACAATACCAAGTTGTTCACCATCGACACCTGTTAATCTTACCTCACGTGCAGTAATTTCATCATTAATTTTATGTGCACGAGTTGACTGAATACGTTTACTGACTTTAATATCTCATTCCTCCAAATTAATTTATTTCTAATTCATTTGTTCTAATGAACGGTTATGAATTTCATTAAGCAACAATTCTATAACATGTTTCACTTCAAAGCTACCAAGATCTTTACCTTGACGAGTTCGAACTGAAATTGTACCAGATTCCATTTCTTTGTCACCACAAACAAACATGTATGGAACCCGTTTTAAAGTATGCTCGCGAATTTTAAACCCTATTTTCTCATTTCTCAAGTCTGCTTTTGCTCGAATGCCAACTTTTTGTAATTGTTCGGTCAATTGTTTTGCATATTCAGCTTGGTTATCTGTAATGTTCATAACCACAACTTGCAATGGTGCAAGCCATGTTGGGAAAAATCCCGCACAGTTTTCGGTTAAAATTCCTATAAAACGTTCCATTGAACCTAAAATTGCTCTATGAATCATTACCGGAACATGACGTTCATTATTCTCACCTACATAAGTTGCATCCAATCGGCCTGGCAACATAAAGTCAAGTTGCACTGTACCACATTGCCATGCTCGACCTAAACAATCATATAATGTGAATTCAATTTTTGGACCGTAAAATGCCCCTTCTCCAGGTAAATATTCAAATTTAATGCCATTTTCAGTCAAACATTCAGCTAAATCTTTTTCGGCCAAATCCCAGGTTTCATCATTACCAATACGTTTTTCTGGGCGAGTTGATAATTTAACCGTAATATCAGTAAAGCCAAAAGTACTATAAATGTCGTACACCATTTTTATACAACCATTGACTTCACTACGGATTTGCTCCTCAGTACAAAAGATATGCGCATCATCTTGGGTAAAACCACGAACACGCATTAATCCGTGTAAAGAACCAGATGGTTCATTTCGATGACAGCTACCAAACTCTGCCATACGTAAAGGTAAATCACGATACGATTTCAAACCTTGATTAAAAATCTGGACATGCCCTGGACAATTCATTGGTTTAATACAATACTCACGATTTTCCGATGAGGTAACAAACATTAAGTCTTTATAATTGCCCCAATGACCTGTTTTTTCCCATAAAACACGATCCATCATAAATGGGCCTTTAACTTCCTGATAATCATATTCTTTTAATTTGGTACGAACAAAGACTTCAAGTTCACGGAAAATAGTCCAGCCATCATTATGCCAAAATACCATGCCGGGTGCTTCTTCTTGCATATGGTATAAATCAAGTTGTTTACCAATTTTACGATGGTCACGTTTAGCTGCTTCTTCTAAAAGTTGCAAATAGCTATCGAGTTGCTTTTTATCAGCCCAAGCTGTGCCATAAATACGTTGTAACATTTTATTGTCACTATTACCACGCCAGTATGCACCTGCAACTTTTTGTAATTTGAAATGATGACAAAAACGCATATTAGGAACATGCGGTCCACGACACATATCTATATATTCTTCGTGGTGATAAAGTGCAGGTTTTGAATCTTTAGGAATATTTTCATCTAAGATAGCAATTTTATAAGGTTCTTTTCGATCCCAAAATACTTCTCTTGCGCGTTCCCAACTTACTACTTCTTTTTTTACTTCATAATCTTTTTTAGCCAGCTCATGCATTCGCTTTTCTAATGCATCAATATCTTCCTGTGTTAAAGAGTGATCTAAATCAACATCATAATAAAAACCATTTTCAATGGTTGGTCCTATGGCCATTTGCGTATTTGGCCATAATTGTTTAATTGCATGACCTAATAAATGAGCACAAGAGTGACGAATAATTTCCAGTCCATCATCATCTTTAGCGGTGATTATAGCTACTGTGGCATCTTTATCGATTACATCACACGCATCTTTACGTTCACCATTCACACGCCCTGCAATACAAGCTTTAGCTAGACCAGCTCCAATACTTTGAGCAACTTCTAAAACAGTAACTGGTTTGTCGAATTGACGTTGAGATCCGTCAGGAAGAGTAATAATTGGCATAATTAAATTAATCCTTATAACAGTGGTGCGCCCTACGAAAGCGCACATGCATACAATAATAAAATAGACGGCGTATCTTACCACCTATCATAAGGATTTAAAATAGAATATCTTAGATTAACGCAAGATTTTATAACAAATATTAAATATGAATTATTTAATAACAATAAATTATAAATGCGAGTAACAAATGCATAGTTAACTAAAAAAATATTATATATAATTGCGATACATCTGGTTAACTAGATATAAAGGAATGAAAATCATTATGAAGAAATTATACACCAAATATTTTATCACTATTTTATCTTTGCTGACTTTAATTATAACAGGTTGTCAATCAGGTCGCCATAGTGACACTGTAACATCTGATGTTAGTCGGGATATCACTACTAGTAGATCCTTGGGTACTCAATGGGGCGATGGCATTGAATCACATGTTCAACAAGTAAGTATGCAACGCACCAGTTTTAGTCCTATCGATGTTATTACTATTAATTATTCAGGGCATCAATATAACGGAAAAACGATTTCGGAAGTTATGCTAAATAATGGCAGGGTTGGTATGGCTTTTCTTGATGATCGCGACAATAAATGGCCATTAACTAAGCAAAATAACAATGTTAGGCTGCAAGGTAAGTCCGGACAAAGTTACCAATTATTCTACCGTAATTACTCCGGTAATACCTATGAAATCATAGCAACTGTTGATGGATTAGACGTTATTAATGGTAAAGCTGGTTCATTCTCAAATGGTGGCTATATTTTAAGACCATTTGATACTCTTGTAATTAAAGGCTTCCGTAAAAGTAATAATGAAGTAGCCGCTTTTACTTTCTCTGACAGTTCTAATGCCTATGCTAATCATACTACTGAAGGTTCGTCAAGAAATATTGGTGTTATTGGCACGGCAATATTCCAGTTAGAAGATAACAATAAAAACTATCAAAAAGTAAGTCCAAATGCCTTCCCTGCAAATAAAGCTAATGGTACTTATGCCCAATCACCCGTTTATTGAGTTAGAAGCAATTACCTTTCCGTCAACTTAGTTGGCGGAATTGTCAAAAAAAATCCTCACACATAATTAAGCAACAATACCCGTTATATTTTCAAAAATAACTCTCTACTTTTAAATTGCTTGGCACCTACATAAGGTTTTAAAGCCATCCTAGTAAAGCGTTTTGCTGCTTTAAGAACATCTTGATTATCAAATTGACGATAGCCTAACGCTAAAACTTGCTCACCGGTAAAACTGGTACTATTTTGCAATAAGCTACTTATAAATCCTTTTTCTGATTGAAATTGATAATTCATAGCGGCAACGATATCATCACCAGTGACACTACAATGAAAAAAATCAACGTGATAGCCTAAATTTTCTAATAAAGCGAGTTCGAAAGATCGCAACACATTTTCAGCAGAGTCTTGTTTTGCCAACTGTTGTAAACTATGTAGATAATGTTCAAACAGTGTAGTGGTATCACTATCAGCAACTAATACTCGATGCAATAACTCATTTAGATAAAAAGCACTATATAACGAGTTTGAAACAAGAGGTAAAGCTAATGCCATAGCTTCCACTTGGCGTAAAATTTTTATTTCTCCATGACCAAAATACTGCACAATTAGTGGGGTAAAAGGTTGTAACACTCCTTTCAATGGGGATTTTTTCCGTCTAGCGCCTTTAGCTAATACGGTTATCTTTCCAGCATTTTCAACAAACAGATCCACTAATAAACTGCTTTCAGTATAAGTTCTGGTGTGTAATATAAAAGCTCTTTGCCAACTATTCATTTAAAAATACCATCTCAGTTTATAACATTGCTTTTTAGAGTAATAAAGCATCTGGCTAAAAAATGAGTCATTTTAAAAATTTTTACCTGAAATTTAGTTAAAATTCCGATATAATCAGTAACTAATTTTAAATAACCCAAAGAATAACGATGGAACTTTTTTCAACAATATTACTCATAGTATTAATTGTATCACTTTCAGGTGTATTTATTAAAATGCTACCTATGCAAATTCCTTTACCACTAATGCAAATATTACTTGGATGTATATTAGCTGCTTTCGGAATTTATGTTAAATTTGATCCGACTTTATTCCTAGTGTTATTTATACCACCATTATTATTTGCCGATGGCCGCAAAACGTCAGTTAAAGATTTTGTATACAATGTTAGAGAGATTGTTGGGCTTGCATTGGTTTTAGTCGTTATTACTGTTGTTGCTTTAGGCTACCTACTTTATTGGATGTTACCAGAAGAAATTGAATTAGCACCTGCTCTTGCATTAGCCGCAGTATTATCACCAACCGATGCGGTTGCATTAAGTGGGATTGTCGGGAAAGGTCGTATTGATAAAGAAAAAATGGAAATTATCGAAGGTGAAGCGCTAATGAATGATGCTTCAGGCTTAGTTTCATTAAAATTTGCTATCCTAATTGCAATAGGATCAATACAGTTCGATTTATTACAAATTAGTCTAAGTTTTATCATTGTAGCTATTGGTGGATTAGCTATTGGTGTATTATTTACTTGGCTATATGCACGAATCCTACGCAAAATAAATCAATTAACCCATAACGATTCGGCTATTCAAATTGTATTACTATTCCTATTACCATTTGCGGCATATATTATTGCAGAAGAATGCCATTGTTCAGGTATTTTAGCTGCCGTAAGCGCAGGTATGACAGTGAATCAATCAGGAATGATGAGAAACGCCCCGCTGACAGCGCGTTTACAATCTGACAGTACCTGGTCAATGCTAACTTTTGTTTTTAACGGTTTTGTTTTTGTTCTATTAGGTATTCAATTACCAAGTATTTTGACTAGTACCTTTGCTGAAAACCAAAGAGATTCATCAATTGAAGTATGGCAACTTTGTTTAATCGTTTTATTTGTATTCATTGTGTTAATGGGAACTAGGTTTGCTTGGTTATGGGCAATGAAACATATGCCTACCATGCCATTTGGTACCCGACGCCCTCTTGCTTTTAAATCATATACCACAAGAGATTTATTAATATCAACATTTGCTGGCGTTCGAGGTGCAATTACGCTTGCTGGTGTGCTATCTATCCCAATGACAATTGGGGGACGTTATCAACTTGTATTTATTGCAACTGGAATAATATTGATTTCATTAATTACAGCAGTAATAATATTACCGATATTACTACGTGGAAGGGTTATTTTAGATAATTCTCAACAAGATAATGAAATCTTAACGGTTAAAGGCTATATGGCTGAAGAAGCCATTGTAAGTCTTGAAAAAATGCAAAATAATTTATTACAAGAAACAACTGAAGATGGTTTAGATCAAGAAATTATTCATGAGGTTGGGTCCCGTGTTATTGGCTCTTTGCGACGCCGTACAGGTCTTAAAGATTTAGAAAAAAAAGCATTAGAAGCTGAAAATCTAGAAAGACGTATGCGTCTAGTCGCAATAGGTGCTGAACGTACAGCTTTATTACAAATGAAAATTCGTAGCGAAGTAAGTGAAGAGACTTTTGAACATTTAAATACAGATTTAGATATTTATGAGAAAATGATTTCTGGAGATGCCTAAATGATTGAAAAAGAGCATCAATTTCTTAAGTTTCTCCACTCACAATTTGTCAATAAAACCCCACAAATGCTGGGGTTAACATTACGTTATATACCCTTCGAGATCAAAAAAAGAGCTATTGAGCAACTATTGCAATTACAATTTAAAAATTCGCTTGAAGATGGTGATCTTGATTTTCTTGAGAATCGCTGGCTTAAAATTCAAGTTGTTGATCTGCAATTAATTTGGTTTGTTAGTCTGATTGATAACAAACTTGTGGTAAGTCGAGAAGAAATTGCTGATGTGAGTTTTATTGGAAATGCCAATGATCTCATTATGATAGCAACCAGACGTCAGGATCCTGATACCCTATTCTTTCAACGTCGTTTAATCGTTGAAGGCGATACTGAATTGGGTCTTTATGTTAAAAATCTTATGGACTCAATAGAATTAGAAGCAATGCCTAAGTATTTAAGACTAACTCTTGAAAAGCTAGCAAATATTATTCAAACTTCACCCTCCTGTTGAAAATAAAGACCTAGATAGATAACAACCTTAAAATTGGTAATTATTTTTTATAAGTTATAATAAATTTTATTTTAAGTAATGCGAATTTTTAGAAGCTAAAATATTTGCAAGTTTACAAATAAATAATATTTAATTACTTGTAAATAAAAATGTAAAAAAACAATTATAATTTATTGAGAATAAATCAATAAAATAACAATCATGAGCACAACTGTATAATGAAAAATAATGACCGACAGTTAACTTTTTACTTCCATGACTATGAGACTTTTGGCATTAATCCTGCCTTAGATAGACCAGCTCAATTTGCTGGCGTCCGCACAGATAGTAACTTTAATATTATTGAAGAACCACTAGTTATATATTGTCAGCAATCTCAAGATTATTTACCCAACCCGGAAGCGGTGTTAGTTACAGGCATAACGCCTCAAGAAACCAATCTAAAAGGACTTTGTGAAGCAGAATTTACTAAGCAAATTCATCAAGCTTTTAATAAACCCAATACTTGTATATTAGGCTATAACAATATCCGTTTTGATGATGAAGTGACACGTAATCTTTTATATCGTAATTTTTATGATCCTTATGCTTATAGTTGGCAAAATGGAAATTCCAGATGGGATCTTCTTGATATTGTTCGCGCTTGTTATGCCTTACGTCCTGAAGGTATTAATTGGCCAATAAATGATGCGGGGTTGGTAAGCTTTCGTTTAGAACATTTATCTAAAGAAAATAATATCACTCACGAACATGCTCATGATGCCATGTCCGATGTTTATGCAACTATTGCTATGGCTAAATTAATTAAAGAAAAACAACCAAAATTATTTAATTATTTTTTCTCATTACGTAATAAAAATAAAGTCGCCGAGCTTATTGATATTGTCAATATGACACCTCTTGTTCATGTTTCAGGAATGCTAGGTAGTTATCGTGGTAATTTATCATTAGTGTGTCCTATAGCCTGGCATCCTGTACAAAATAATGCTGTTATAGTTTGCGATCTTACTGGTGATATTGATTCAATTATCGATTTACCTGTCGAATACATTAGAGAAAAGCTTTATACCAAAACTGAAAACCTTGATCTTGATGAATCACGTATTCCTTTAAAGTTAATTCATATTAATAAATGTCCTATTGTTGCACCAATTAAAACTCTATTGTCTGAAAATGCTAAACGATTTGATATTAATGTGGAACAATGCTTACATAAACAACAAAAATTGTTACAGCATCAAAGTATTTTACAAGATAAAATGAGAGAATTATTTAATACAAATAATGATTACTCCGTCGATCTGGACGTGGAAGCCCAAATTTACAATAGATTTTTAAATAATCAAGATAAATCACGTTGTGAAACTATTCGAACTACATCACCTAATTTATTAGACACTTTGTCAATGACATTTGATGATTCTCGGCTAACAACATTATTTTTTAGATACAAAGCTCGTAATTATCCCCAAACATTAACCGAACAAGAACAAATAATTTGGAAAGATTATTGTCGTGACAAGCTTAATACAAACAAAATACGAGACTATTTATTACATTTAGAACAACTGGCAGAAATTTATAATCAACAACCAGAAAAATTAACAATTATTAAAAATTTATATAATTATTGCTATTATTTAGTTGGATAATTGAATTTGAGGGGCGTATGATAACGTGCGAACATTATTATTCCTTTTTATATATCAATATAATTTCTCATCATTAAAAAATAAAATAATTAGTACTTATATATTATGAAACACTTTTTAGCTAAACACGCTACAATAAAGCATAGACTATATTCTTTGTACTACACACTTTTCAGTTACGGACGAGGGTTAATCATCTTAACCTTTTGTTTATGGATCGGTAATATCATCTCTAAAACATTACCTATAATGATACCCGGCAGTATTATTGGTTTATTAATTTTGTTCTTCTTACTAGCATTTCAGTTGATTCCTACTTGTTGGATTAAAAACAGTTGTAATTTATTTATGCGTTACATGACAGTACTATTTATTCCAGCAGCAATGGGTATAATGGATACTTATTCACTATTATTGGACAACTGGGTACCAATTATTTTTGGCTGCATTGGTGGATCAATAATCGTATTATTTTTAACAGCATTTTTAACTGAATCTTTGCACAAACCTCGTATTAAACCAGCAATTACTGCAACTAATAATAAGGAAAATCAATCATGATATGGATGTTACCATTAACCATTTGTGTTTTTCTTATTATTCGTAAACTATCATTTAAAATAAAAACACCATTATTCAATCCATTAGTAATTTCTGTTATTATTTTAATTCCTATATTATTAATCACCCAAACAACTTACACGGAATATGTTGGTAACGTACGAATTATTAATGAGTTATTACCTTATTCTGTAGTAGCATTAGCTTACCCATTATATGAGCTAATTCCTCAAATTAAAGCTCGCTGGAAATCTATAATGATTATTACTTTTACTGCTTCAATTGCGTCAATGATAACTGGTGTTAGTATCGTTTTTTGGTTGGGTGGTAATCATGAAATCGCAGCATCAGTGTTACCTAAATCGGTTACAACAGCAATAGCAGTAACCATTGCTGATAGTCAAGGTGGTATACAATCCATAGCTGCTTTTTGTGTTATATTTGTTGGTACTTTAGGTGGAATATTTGGTCACCAATTATTGAACTTTTTCCGGATAAAATTAGTAGCCGCACGTGGATTATCTATCGGTGCTGTATCACATGCTGTCGGTACAGCTAGATGTATTGAAGTTGACTATAATGAAGGCGCGTATAGTTCTTTGTCGTTAGTACTATGTGGTATAATTACTTCATTAATAGCACCGTTTATATTCCCGACAATGGTATTTATTTTTGATTGGTTTTAGTATGAAGTTGAAAAGGGTTATCACTTATTTTATTAGTTTATGTTTGATTATAATGTCTATCATTATCGGTCTTGATTATTGGATAAGTTATAAAACCGCTCCTTATATCTATCATGACGAAAATAAACTCCCCTACCGAGCTATTGGTGTTGTTCTAGGTACATCAAAATATGTACGTGGTGGTGGCATAAATGGTTTTTACAGAAATCGCATAGATGGTGCTATTGATCTTTATTGGCAAGGCAAGGTTGATTACTTATTACTAAGTGGTGATAACGCTTTACTAAGCTATAATGAACCAATAACAATGCAAAAAGATTTAATTAAAGCAGGCATTCCACAAGATTCAATTGTTTTAGATTATGCAGGATTTCGTACATTTGATTCGGTGGTTCGTGCTTATAAAGTCTTCGATGCTCATAACTTTACAATTATTACCCAACAATTTCATTGTGAACGGGCAATCTTTATCGCTTTAGCTCAAGGGATTGAAGCTCAATGTTTTGCAGTACCGGCTCCCCGAAAAATGAAATTAGTTCGCATTCGAGAAATGTTTGCTCGTGTTGCTACCTTTATTGATCTTTATATTATTAATAAAGAACCTAAATATTTAGGCCCTGTTATTCCTATTATCAATCATGAACATTAATTTTCCTAATTAATGTTCTTGCCAAAATGTTTCAGGTCAGCTATACGTTTCAGTATAAATTGTATCTAAAAAATGCATTGTCTCATATTTTAGATTGCATTTTTATGCAATAAAAAGTAATATTTAGTCAATTTTAAACATTAAGCAATAATTAATAATGAATATAGAATTAAAGCATATCAACTGCTTTTATGGTAGCCATCAAGCATTAAATGATGTTTCTCTTTGTTATCCGCTTGGCGAAACGATTGTTTTATTAGGTCAAAGTGGTGCAGGCAAAAGCTCTTTATTAAAAGTATTTAATTTACTTGAAATCCCAACTTCAGGGGAAATGACTATCGCAAATTCGCATTTTGACTTTACAGAAAAAATCAGTGAACCAAAAGTACGAGAACTTAGGAAAAATGTTGGTATGGTTTTTCAAAATTATAATTTATGGCCGCATTTAACAGTAACTGAAAATTTAATTGAAGCACCATGTCAAGTATTGAAACTATCTAAGAAAGAAGCTAGTGATAAAGCAATGTCGATTTTAAAGCGATTACAAATTGATGAAATGGCACACCGCTATCCACTTCATCTTTCCGGTGGGCAGCAACAGCGAGTAGCTATTGCCAGAGCATTAATGATGGAACCACAGATTTTATTGTTTGATGAACCTACAGCCGCATTAGATCCAGCGATTACATCACAAATTGCTGAAATTATTAATGAGCTTTCACAAACAGGCATAACACAAATTATTGTTACTCATGAAGTCGATTTTGCACGCAAAGTTGCCTCACAAGTAATTTACATGGAACAAGGTAAAATTATTGAGCAAGGACAACTAGATAGCTTTGCTCATCCAAAGACAGAACAATTTAAATCTTATTTATCGCATTAATTAATATGAAATTGGGTGGATATATGAAAAAAACTTTATTAGCTATCTTACTAGCAAGCACAGCTTTTGTTGCTCAGGCAGCTGAAAATCTAATTATTGGCACTGAAGCGACTTATGCGCCTTTTGAATTTACTAATGACAAAAATGAAATCATTGGATTTGATATTGATGTAATCAATAAAATTTGTGATGAAATGAAAGTCTCTTGCAAAATCGTTAATCAATCTTTCGATGGTTTAATTCCTAGTTTAAAAACACGTCGTATTGATGCTGCAATTGCAGGTATTGATATTACTCCTGAACGCCAAAAACAAGTTGATTTCACCAAAATTTATTATGATGATAGTTCAATTCAATTTATTACATTAAAAGACTCATTAACTACCTTAGATCAATTAAAAGGTAAACGTGTAGGTATTCAAAAAGGTACCACTTATTCAAAATATATAAACGAAAAATACCCTGATGTTAAACCAGTTAGTTATGATAGCTATCAATTTGCATTTTTAGATTTGAAAGCTAAACGTATTGATGCAATTGTAGCTAGTTCATTCGTTGCTGGTGATTGGCTAAGTAAAGATGCAGATATTATGCCATTAAGTGATAAAATAACTGATCGTGAATTTTTTGGTGAAGGTTTAGGTATTGCTTTGCGTAAAGGTAATGAGCAATTACTAGATCAATTCAACCAAGCGATAGATAAACTAAAAGCTAATGGTGAGTTAGATGCCATTTATAAAAAATGGTTTAACCAATAATTTTATATATTTAATTCACTATATTAGTGTGATCTCGCCGCATTATATTGCGGCGAATTTATTTTTTAATTTAACTATGGTTTTTTTATGTTAGATTTTTTAGCAAATGGAATGAATTGGCTCTTGTCCATTTTTGATGGATACATTTTACCATTAGCCCAAGCAACGTTAATCACAATATCATTGGCAACTGTGTCATTAATCATTGGGATGATCTTGGCTTTTGTCTTTACCCTATTAGAATCGGCGCCGTTCAAACCTGTTGCCTGGTTAATGTCGTTATTTAATTTAACGATTCGTGCATTACCTGAATTATTAATTGTCTTAGCAATTTATAATGGATTACCATTGTTATTGAAGGCCTTAAATGATGGAATTACTATCTCTCTTGGTATTACATCTTTTATTTTACAAATTAATATTACTAATACTCAGCCAGATCCATTTTTATGTGGTGTGATTGCATTATCATTACTTTATGCTGTCTATGCTTCACAAACACTGCGCGGTGCATTTAAAGCTATTTCAAGTGGGCAAAAGCAAGCTGCTCAAGTTCTTGGATTAAGCAAATCCCGTACGTTCTTTCGCATTATTATGCCGCAAATGTGGCGTCATGCTTTACCTGGATTAAGTAATCAATGGTTAATTTTATTAAAAGATACTGCATTAGTTTCAGCAATAGCTATTGACGACCTAATGATGCAAACAAAAACGATAATCGCCAGAACAAATCAACCATTTATCTGGTATTTTATTGCTATGATTATTTATTTAATAATTTCGGTTTTAAGCCAAAAAGTAATTCAAAGAATTGAAAAAAGAGCAATTTATTTTGAACAATCTAATTCAGTTAATAGGTAATAGTATGTCAGATAATTTTATCTACTATCTTAAAATCATTATTCAAGGTCTTCCTGATACATTAAGTCTGAGCGTTTTGGGTATTTTATCAGCAGGACTATTAGCGATTATTTTTTCTTGTTTATTATCATTGAATTCTTATATTTCGTCTAAAATCATTCGTATTTATATTACGATATTTACTGGTTCTCCATTACTTGTACAACTATTTTTAATCTATTATGGACCATCACAATTTGGTAATATTTTAAGTAAAGTACCAACTTTTTATAACATCATTTCTTCACCTTGGTTTTGTGCTTATTTAGCTTTAACACTAAATAGCGCTGCTTATACTACGCAAATTTTTTATGGAGCATTAAAGTCTGTTCCACAAGGTCAATGGCAAGCTTGTAAAGCTTTAGGTATGAATAAATGCCAAACGCTGAAAGTAGTATTACCATATGCCTTGAAACGAGCGCTTTCAACCTACTCCAATGAAGTCGTTTTTGTAGTAAAAGGAACCGCATTAGCATCAATGATCCCAGTAATGGATGTTATGGGATATAGTGGTCTATTAAATGGTGAATACTATGATTTTTCTATTTTTATCGTGGCTGGACTAATATACCTCTTGATAAACGGTTTATTAAGCACCATTATGAGGTTAATAGAGAAAAAAGCCCTCACATTTGAAAACTAATATGAGCCAATTTGATTCAATAGCCTTCTTAAAAACTGTCCCACATAAACCAGGTATTTATCAGATGTTTAATGATAAAGAGACGATTATATATGTGGGCAAAGCCAAAGATCTTAAGAATCGTCTAAAAAGTTATTTCAATAGCAGTAAAAAAACAATAAAAACTGATAGATTAGTGAGTCATATTCATCGAATTGAATTTACGATAACTAATACCGAAACTGAAGCATTATTGCTTGAACAAACATACATCAAAAAATATCAACCTCGTTATAATGTACTTTTGAAGGATGATAAAAGTTACCCTTTTATTAAACTCAGCAAAGAACGACATCCACAACTATCACTTTATCGAGGTGCAATTAATCGCAAAAAAGACGAATTTTTTGGTCCATATCCAAGTGGATATGCTGTCAAACAAATATTGACCTTATTACAAAAAACCTTTCCGATAAGGCAATGCTTAAACACTACTTACCGCAATCGAACTCGTCCATGTTTGCAATATCAAATCAAACGTTGTTTAGGGCCTTGTGTACCGGGTTTAGTCAGTGATGAAGATTATGAAGAACAAGTTAATTATGTAAGATTATTTCTATCAGGACAATCTGAACAAATTTTACAAAAAATAACAGAAGATATGCATAAAGCAAGTAGTGAGTTAAATTTCGAGAAAGCCGCAGTACTGCGCGATCAATTACAAGCTATCAAGCATATTAATGAAAAACAAGCAATCTATAATAATAACGACAACCTTGATGTGATCGGCTTCCATTATGAATTAGGTTTAGCTTGTATTTATGTTTTATTTATTCGCAATGGTCAAACATTTGGTCATCGCTCTTACTTTCCTAAAGTACCGTCTAATACAGAATTGGAAGAAGTGATTGAAACATTTTTAGGACAATTTTATCTACAAGGCAATCAAAATCGTAATATCCCGAAAAAGATTTTACTTAACTTTTCTCTTTCCGACAAACAACCTATGGAAGAGACACTGTCACTTTTAGCCGAGCATCAGGTAAAATTGGTGGATGAGCCTAAAGGTGATAATCTAAAATTACTAAATATTGCCACCATAAATGCACAAACTGAAGTCAAAAATAAGTTGCTAGAAAATTCCACAATAAAACAACGATATGATGCGCTTAAAACCTTCTTAGGTATTGATAAAATCAATCGTATGGAATGTTTTGATATCAGCCATTTTATGGGTAAAAATACTATAGCTTCTTGTGTTGTTTTTGATGAAACTGGTCCAGTTAAATCTGAATTTCGTCGTTATAATATTACTGGTATCACTCCTGGTGATGATTATGCAGCAATGGAACAAGTCTTAACACGTCGCTATAGCAAAAAAGATCTACCAGATGAAAAAATACCAGATATCATATTCATTGATGGTGGCAAAGGACAATTAAATCAAGCATTACACGTATTTGCACAATTAGAGGTAAATTGGGATAAATCACACCCAATTTTAATTGGGGTGGCAAAAGGTGCGGAACGTAAAGAAGGGTTAGAAACGCTTTTTTTTGAAGCACATGGCACTGGACATTATCTAGATGAACATTCCCCTGCTCTATTATTAATTCAGCAAATTCGTAATGCTTCGCATGATCATGCTATTGTTGGACAACGTAAAAAAGGTGTTAAGCAACTGACAGATAGTGCTTTGGAACATATCGAAGGCATCGGCGCGAAAAAGAGACAGGCATTACTTAAGCATTTTGGCGGGTTAAGAGAGCTAAAAAATGCGAGTATCGATGAAATTGCACAAGTTCAAGGTATTTCAAAATCATTAGCTGAAAAAATTTATCTAAATTTACAACAATAACACATTGAAAAATTAACATTTTTCAGGCAACATAAGCATCAAGAAAATACTGTTTTTTTAACTATCGCTAATGGTTTGATTAATAAAACAAAAAGAGCATATGTCACATGAAAATCAATTTTCCAACAATCTTAACATTATTTAGAATTATTTTAATTCCTTTTTTTGTGCTGGCATTTTATCTATTCCCTGATGAATGGTCAGGCTTTTTTTCTGCACTATTATTTTTAATAGCAGCAGTGACAGATGTTTTAGATGGTTACCTTGCTCGTCGCTTAGGCCAAACAACCAAATTTGGTGCATTTTTAGACCCTGTTGCTGATAAAATTATGGTTACTATCGCTTTAGTACTCATCACTCAATATTATCAAGCATGGTGGATTTCAGTTCCGGCTATTATTATTGTTTCTCGTGAAATTGTTATTTCAGCCTTACGTGAATGGATGGCTGAAATGGGTAAACGAAATAATGTAAAAGTGTCCTCAATAGGTAAAATTAAAACCATTGCTCAAATGACTGCATTAACTTGGTTACTTTGGCGCCCTTGTGATTTAGTCATTTATGCAGGTTTAATAGCGTTATTAATTGCAACCATTTTAACACTACTTTCAATGTGTCAATATTTATGGATAGCACATAGCGATTTACTTGATGACGAATAGTTGCTTATATCCTATTTTATTAAAATACCAAAATGTAGCTAATTAATTAAAAAACCAGACAAACATTGAGCAATTAATCAATTATTTTCATTTTTTTATTGACTGAATAAATAAGATGGGTAAAATGCACAGCATTCAAAGCGATGTTGTAACAAATATCTGTTTTGAGCCCGGGTGGTGAAATCGGTAGACACAAGGGATTTAAAATCCCTCGGCCTTTTTGGCCGTGCGAGTTCAAGTCTCGCCCCGGGCACCACTTAATTAACATCTCATATGCGGGAATAGCTCAGTTGGTAGAGCGCAACCTTGCCAAGGTTGAGGTCGCGAGTTCGAACCTCGTTTCCCGCTCCAAGTTTTCATGCCAATATTTCCTATAACGTCCAGTTTTATCATAAAATCAAATTGTTGTTCTCCCCCATTCTGTCAAACCGTTGACGTGGTAGAACAATTACTGGATTTACGTTATCCATGGCAGCCTTATTTACAGTGTCACCGAACCAAGCCAAAAGATATCATCAGTAAAAATATCCTTGTAAATACCCCATTCTTAGTACACAACTCACGTTGAAAATTACTCCGGATGTTTTAGTGTTTTATATTTAATCGGCGTTATATTATTTAATGCCTCATGGGTCTTTCGGTATTATAAATGGTTAACCACTCCTCAGTTATTTTCCTTACTTGCTTCTGATTGTTAAAAAGATATAAGTCCAATATTTCTATTCGATAAATACGATTAAATCGTTCAATATAGTCAATTCCATTTATAACCAAGCTTTCTGATGCGATTAAAACATTTAGGAAAACCCCAACGTAAATGCTGGTCGATAATCGTATTGAGTATTGAAATAATCTCGAATCATCCTGTAACTTAGGTTGATAATAGTAAGCACAGCGACTTAAGCCAACAATTGCACAACTTAGGGCTATAGTAAGGCATTTAATGGTTTGTAATTTCTCTGCCCATCTCTTACGAGCCTTAGTTGGCACTACAGCTTTTTCATGATTTCTTCCTGTAACTGTGATTTTAAACTCAATTGCGCAACCATTTGTTTAATATTACGATTTTCTGATTCTAATTCCTTTAATCGCTTGATATCTGAGGTGTCCATACCGTCCTATTTTTCTCGCCATTTGTAAAAAGTTGAGTTTCCTATGGCATATTTTTGGCAAAGCTCCTTAACCGGAATGCCAGCTTCAGCTTCTTTTACTTTTCTTTTCTAAGCGCAATAATCCGTTGCTCCTCTGGCGTTAATTCGCAGCGACTAATTTTATTGGGGGCAAGTTTATTGATCGAGGGTTGATTACCTATGCCAAAATGATTGGTTAGTTTACTTATAAAAAAGGTGTGCATTTATCAGTGCATAATCAGCGGATTGTTGTTTGAATTTAAGACTAAATTTTTTGACCATGCTAATTTTTTCTATGATTTTTATTTATAACATAGAAGAGACTTCCATCTACTTTTTAGATGAAGATCTGTGCACTATTCAAGTTGAAAACTCACTAAAAAAAAGTCTCTTGGATAATCATCCTTTTCAATAAAGAACTTATTGTGTACTCTAAACATAACTTTTAATTTAGGATTAAGCTTCCAATGATAAGTGTATAAATAAAAGGAGCCAAGTTCTTTTCCATTTGACACAATTACTTTTTTATTTTTCTCTTCAAAAATTAAATCCAATTCTTCGGTAAAATCTTCAGCAGTAAATAAAGTTGTTAACTCATTAGTATTAAATCTATTGTGATCAAACGAAATATTACCGGAATTCCAAGCAATCCCATCTTTGTTATTTTTAGTTAAATTTAATTTTAAAAATAGATTTTTAGTTAAAGACACTTTATCTATCGGACCATTTTTTGGATACTTATAACTGAAACTATCAAAAAATTTTGATTCTTTTTGTTCTTCTAATAAATTATTATCATTTAATACTCTTATTGCTATCTTAATCGTTGTCATTAACTCTTCTCGCTCTGGCGGTGTCAGTCTATTTGTAAAATCAGGTTTAGCCATGCTATTTTCGCCAGTAATAGTTGAACCTTTAGTTGCGCCCGTGCTAATAATTGGTTTGATCAAAAGCAATGTTAATAAAATAAATTTTATATTCATCAAGACTCCTAGTTTGACTTTTTACTTTGGTATGCCCATACTTTTTAGTATTTTATTGTCTTAATTGGCAAACAGTAACGTTCCGCTCCTCATTTAGCTGGTATTAGGCTTTGAGTGACCTATCGATGTGCAGCCAAATTTTTTAATAAATTATCTAGTCACTTATTTAAGAATAAAACACTAATCCTAAAATAAAAACAGTTTTTTTTATACTGCCTTCTTATACACTCACACTTTCAAAATGAAATCATAATTTAATTATTTACTTTTATTTCGAAAATTTGAGAGTTATATCACAACAATATTTACATCAATAACTATACTTATAACTGGTAACATTGTGTTACACGTATTTACCGAAATATTAAGATTTTAATTTGATATTACGGTAAGTAAAAAAAGAGAATTAAAAATCTCAGTTTTACTAAACCAGATTTTTAACTATTTGCATTACATTTTATAAGTTACAAGATTGTTATATTTTAAAATTTAGATGAATTATTCTTTTTTTGTTAAGGTTAATTCGCATTCTTATAAATAAAGGACTTTTTCTATGAAAAAAATACCAAAACTCATTTGTATGGTTGCCCTATTTTTTTTCACTTTGGGTGCATATGCTAAGCAAAATCATATTGGTGTTTCATTATTAACACAACAACACCCTTTTTATATATCTTTAGCTAATGCCATAGAGCAAAAAGCTCAAAAAGAAAATGTTGTTTTATCGTTATCTATAGCAAATCAAGATCTCAATAAACAAATTTCAGATATAGAAGATTTCATTACTAAAAAAGTTGATTTAATTATTATATCGCCGGTTGATTCTAAAGGCGTACAAGCTGCCATTTTGAAAGCTGAAAAGGCCAATATTCCTGTTTTTACGGTTGATGTACCCGCCATTGGTGTTAGAGTTGTGAGTCATATTGCAACAAATAATTACGCTGGTGGTGTTACTGCAGGAGAATTGATGGGGAAACTACTAAACGGAAAAGGCACTGTTGGTATTATCGATTATCCAATGGTGCAATCAGTAGTTGATCGCATAGAAGGATTTAAAAAAGGTTTATCTAAAACACCTGGTGTCAAAATTGTTTCTATCCAAACTGGTATTACCCGAGCAGAAGCACTTACTGTTGCACAAAATATGTTACAGGCTTATCCAACCTTAAATGGTATTTTTGGTTTTGGTGATGATGCTGCACTATCTGCAGTTATCGCAGCAAAATCAGTTAAAAATAATGATATAAAAATTATCGGTTTTGATGGTATGGACGAAGCAAGAAAAGCCGTAGATAAAGAAAAAACATTTGTTGCTGTAATCCAGCAATACCCGGATAAATTGGGTGAAATAGCAATATCCACTGCAATTGACTACCTAAATGGTAAAAAAGTCGATGAAGTAATCCCCGTAATGCCTGGCATATATACAGGAAAAGAATAATTCAAAATTAGGGATAGGATAATAACTATCCCTCTTACAAGGAATCAACTAATGAATAATATTATATTATCTGTGGATTCTATTGCCAAAAATTTTGGTCCAATTCAAGCTTTGAAAAATGTGAGTTTAGACATCTATCAAGGAAGAGTTCATACCTTACTAGGTGAGAATGGTGCTGGAAAATCCACATTAATGAAAATTTTGGCTGGAATCTATTCGCCCAGTAGTGGAACAATTACCTTTAAAGGTCACAAAGTAAATATCAAAAACCCAACAGAATCAAGGAAAATAGGAATTGCTATTGTTTTTCAAGAATTAAGTCTAAGTAATAATTTGACTATTGCTCAAAATATTTACGCAAATAATGAACCAAATAAATATGGCATTATCTCTGATGATGAGATGATTAAAAATTGCACGGCCTTATTGAATGAGTATGGCATCAAAATGAACCCATCTCAAATTGTTGGCACAATGTCTATGGCGAAGAGGCAATTAGTCGAAATTGCGAAAGCACTAAGTTATCAGGCACAAGTGTTAATCATGGATGAACCAACCTCATCGTTAAGTGATAACGAAGCTGAATTACTATTCAATATTGTGGAAAAATTGAAAAAAAAAGGGGTTGCCATTATCTATATTTCACATCGTATGGATGAAATCATGCGTATATCTGATGATATTTCGATTATGCGCGATGGCGAATATATCGCAACTCATAAAAAAACAGAAACGACAATAGAACAGCTCATAGCTGAAATGGTTGGTCGTGAAGTACAAAATATTTACCCACCAAAACTAAAACAAGAAATATCAGAAAATATTCCTTTATTAGAGGTTAAAAACTTAAATCATATTAAAGAATTTAAAGATATTAGTTTTAGCGTTCACTCTGGTGAAGTAGCAGGATTTTTTGGTTTAGTCGGTTCTGGCCGTTCAGAAGTAATGAAAGCGCTGTTTGGTATCACTGAGTGCGACGGCGATATTTTGATCAAAGGTAAAAAAGTCAATATTAAATCCCCAACTCAAGCAATTGAACACGGTCTTGCATTTGTTACAGAAAACCGCAAGGATGAAGGACTTGTGCTAATGCACGATGTTGATTCAAATATTAATCATGTTGCTTTTCAACACCAGTCATCTTTTATTATTAATAGTAAAAAAGAACTATTGAATTCTATTCATTACATAAAAAAAATGGCTATTAAAACTAGTAATCCATTCCAAATAACGAGCAGTTTAAGTGGTGGTAATCAACAAAAAATCGTTATTGCAAAATGGTTGGTTCAGCAACCTAAAATACTAATTTTAGATGAACCCACGCGAGGAATAGATATTGGAGCAAAATTAGAAATATATAAGTTAATACGAGAACTATCTGCACGAGGAACAGCAATCATCATGATTTCATCAGAACTACCCGAAGTTATGGCTATGAGTGATCGGTTGTTTGTTATGCGTAACAAAAGAATTATAAAAGAATTTAATACAGAAGGATTAACTCAACCAGAAGTAATGAATATAGCAACAGGAGCATCAACATGAATACTAGTAAAAATACATTGACGATTAGTCATACTAATTTTAAAGATAAGTTTTTTAGAATATTTCGTCAATATGGTGGAATTGTTATCGGACTTATTGCTTTAGTCATTCTTTTTTCATTTATGAATAGTAACTTTTTAACTAGCACAAATGTTATGAATATCTTCTTGCAAGTATCAATTATTGCGATTACCGCATTTGGAATGACATATGTCTTACTTCTTGGCGATATAGATTTATCCGTGGGTTCTATAATTGCTTTAACCGGAACGTTAGCTGCCTTAGCTTTAGTTTGGGGAGTACCATTTTATATTGCAATACTTCTCGCTTTGATGCTTTCAATTATTGTTGGTTTTATAAATGGTAGTTTAACTGCTCTTGCTGGAATACCTGCATTTATTGTTACGGTCGCTACAATGGGAATTTTCCGTGGTATTGCTTATATCATTACAAAAGGAAAACCTGAAATAATTATGGATGATACATTTCTTGAATTAGGTAATGGTGATATTTTTTCAATACCTAATCCAATTTGGATTTTATTAATATTGCTAATTGTAAACCATTTTATTTTATCCAAAACAACATTTGGACGAAAAATATATATTACAGGTGGAAATAAAGAAGCCGCTATATATTCTGGAATAAACGTTAAAAAATTAAAAATACAAGTATTTATGATAACCGCATTATTGGCTGGAATTAGTGGATTACTGTTAGCATCAAGACTTTACTCAGGCCAACCAAGTACGGCTCAAGGTTACGAATTAGACGCAATTGCCTCTGCCGTTTTAGGCGGAACAAGCTTAAATGGCGGTTATGGTACCATAATTGGAACAATGATAGGCGCCCTAATTATTGGCGTTATTAATAATGGCATGAATTTAATGAATATCCCTTATTTTTACCAACTCGTTGTTAAAGGGTTAGTAATTTTATTAGCTGTATATATTGATGTGCGTAATAAAAAAAATCGAGTCTAAATAAGGATGAATAAATATGAAAAAAATTTTTACATTAGGTGAAATTGTTGTTGAGATTATGGCAAACCAAAAAGGTCAACTATTTACCCAAGATGGTATTTGGAAAGGACCATTTGCAAGTGGTGCACCAGCAATATTTATTGATCAAGTAGCCAAATTAGGAGAACAAGCAGCAATGATCAGTTGTGTTGGTAATGATGGTTTCGGTGAGCTAAATATTAAAAAACTACAAAGTGATGGCGTAGATATATCCAATATCAGCATTATTAACGATCAAACAACAGGAAGTGCTTTTGTAACTTATCATGAAGATGGTAGCCGAGATTTCATTTTCAATATAAAAAATTCTGCTTGTGCTTGTATTAATGAAGAAATGGTCAGTCAAAATATTTTGCAAGATTGTGATCATCTCCACATTATGGGTTCTTCGCTATTTTCCAAAACAATTTTCAATACAGCCAAAAAAGCTATAGATATTGTCAAACAAAATAATGGAACCATTTCATTCGATCCTAATATTCGTAAAGAGATACTACATTCACCAGGTGTGAAAGATGCTCTTTTATTTATACTAAAACAAACAGATATTTTCTTACCAAGTGAGAGTGAAGTTACACTGTTAACAAATACAGATAATGAAAAACAAGCAATTGATTATTATCTAAATAATGGTATATCCTCCATTGTTGTGAAAAAAGGTAATAAAGGTGCTAGTTATTACTCAAGAAAAGAATTTTTTGACATTTCACCTCATTTAGTAAAAGAAATAGATCCTACAGGAGCAGGAGATTGTTTTGGGGGGGCTTATATTGCTTTAATTCATCGTGGGTTAACGCCTAGAACAGCATTGACGTATGCTAATGCATGCGGTGCGATTGCTGTTACACAACAAGGGCCGATGCAAGGTACATCAACATTAGAACAAATTGAAAAGTTTATGCAGCAAGAGAAAAATTAATTTATTTCAATAATATAAAAGCACCTTATTTAGGTGCTCTTTCTATATATGCATTCCAAAACAATTACAATGAAACTGTTAAAACATTAACTAATTTTACTGTGTTTTTTAATTAGGCGTTCAATTTCTTGCAATGTTGAAGTTCCTTCCATAGGGCCCAATTTAGAAACGGCAATGCTTCCACTTGCATTAGCATAAAGCAATGCTTTGTCAACACGATACCCTGCTAACATCAAGCTAACGAAGGTTGCTCCAAAACAATCTCCTGCTCCAGTAGGATCGACTACTTCACTTTTGAATCCATCTACATGGCAACTTTTGAGTTGCTTTTTGTCATCAAAACCATAATAAGTTGCTCCTTTTTCACCTGATTTAACAACAACATGCTTGACCCCTCTTCGTAAAATTGATAAAGCCATATTCGAGGCGGTACATTCATCATTATCTTCAATAAAATAGCCAACCTCACTTTCACTAGGTAAAAAGAAATCAGACAATTCAATAATATAATCAAAAGATTGTATCATTTCTGGAATATTTAACATTTCTTTGCGGATATTAGGATCAAATGAAATGGTACCATTATTACTTTTTATAATATCAATGGCTTTTCTCATAGCATCTATAACTCTAAAAGAATAAAGAGAAGATCCCATCACATGTAAATGAGTACAATCTTTTAATAATTTTTCATTAATATGATCAAATGACAGTAACCCACATGCACTATTTGGAATATTAAAAATAAAATCTCGCAAATATTGAGATTGATAAGAGACAAAAGCACTACCGGTATTCATTTTGGTATGAATAGAGATCCCATCAACATTAACGCCATCTTGTTTTAAACGTTTTATGCACATACTTCCGAAAGGATCTTTTCCTACACAACTAAAAAATACACCTGAAAATCCTAATTTAGCAATTTGATCAGCAAATATTGCAGGAGCACCACTAGGAAATGGACCAATAAATTCGCCTGGTTTGTCAAACCGTTGATGAGGCTGTTTTGCTAAAAATTCAACTAACAACTCACCAATAATACAAATTTTGACACTCACTTTAAATACTCCCTGTATTTTGATATACAACACTATATTTATTAATGCTACATTGTTCAAATATATTATTAACAATCTGTTGATGATATTCAGCTATGGTCGAGTTAGAAAGAATTAAGACATCAAACTGTTGTAATGAACCAAATCCAAAAGTATCATTTTCTACAACTCGGTAAGGTAACAAAGCCAAACTACAACGAGCACTCTTTAACAATAATTGATAACCTTCAGTCAATTGCATATTTGAAATAGCAACTTCATCGTCTGAGTGAATAGCCTCTATTTCAAATACAACAATAGACAATTCATATTTTGATAAAAGAGTTTGAATATTATTTTCATCAAAAATAACACAATTTGCATTGAGAATCCCACCAATTACGACTATTTCACCTTGAACATATTCTTTAGCTAACATTGCATGACTTAAATCATTCACTATCAAAGTGATATTTTTCTTATCATACAAATAAGGAATTAATTTTTTAGTAATACTGCCATTTAATAAACAGACTGTATCTCCATCATTGATAAACGACAAACATCGCATAATCAAACTAATATCCGAAGAACAATTGTTAATTTCAATTTTTGATTCATGATGAGATTTACTAATATTCTTTTTTGCTTGCAAATAAATGGCACCCCCAAATGATCGTTTAAGATAACCTTGTTGTTCTAGATAATTTAAATCTTGTCTTATAGTTACACCCGAAACATTCAGTAATTCTGATAATTCATCAACTTTAACTTCACCTTGCTTCCTAACTATCTCAGCAATATCTAATCTTCTTTTTAATAATGAAGTATTTACTTTGGCCAATTTCATTTACCTTTTCATAAAATGATTTACTAATGATCTCTTCATAAACTACATGTTAAAAGACCTTTTAAAAAATAAAACTCATTTTTGTGATCGTCATCACGCAATATCAATATTAATATTAATTTTCATTTTTTAATATATTTTACTATTTAATTATTTCATGTTGAAATTTGAAATAAGTTCACCATCATTTTTTTCTAATCAAAAAGTCATTACGTTTATTAATTCAAACAACAATATCAATAGGTTAGAAATGTATAACAGCAACTTTACGCAATGCCGATTTTTAACATCCATAATTAGAACACTTTGTTTATAATGATGTTGCATCCTAATTACCACAGGTTAAAAGCTTGCATAATTTTGTCATTAATCTGCTTGGAACTTTAAAGTAATAAGATAGTCATTTTGATCTGCCATACTAACTGGCATTGAAAGAAATGAAACTTCTACCTACATAGAAGTAAAACAAAGGATAATACTAAATCAAACATATGCAATGTATTGTTCACATATCAGTGATCATCATATAATTAGATAGTTTCTTAGCCAATAACAGCAAAATCGCTAATGATTAAGTACATTTAATGCTTGTTCATGTAAAACTGCATTAGCAGAAGCAAGCACAGATCCACCTGACTCAGCACGTTGACCAGTTAAAGTGGTAACCACACCTCCAGCTTGTTCAATAATTGGAATCAAAGCAACAATATCATAAGGTTGTAATGAAAACTCAAAACAAAGATCGATCTGCCCTGCGGCTAACATTGCCATAGCATAACATTCACCACCAAAGCGAGTCATTAAGGTCTGTTCTGATAATGCTTTGAAATTAACTTGTGGGTAAGCTGATGCTAATTCAGCAGAGGTGGTATGTAATATTGCTTGTGACAATGTCACATTTTGGCGAGTTTTCAACTGCATTTCACCCAGAGGCCCTTTAGTCCATGCCTGTTTGCCATCAGCCCAAAATATTTCATTAGTAAAAGGTTGACTCATTATTCCCATTACTGCCCGATGGTTTTGTAATAAACCAATTAAGGTTCCCCAAACGGGTATACCACATAGGAATGGACGGGTACCATCAACTGGATCCAGTACCCACTGGATAGGGCCGCTACCGGTAGTACCAAATTCTTCACCCATAATGGCATGTTCAGGGTAAGTTTCATTAATGAGTGCTCGAATCGCCCTTTCTGCTTCACGATCGGCATCAGTTACTGGATCAAAGCGAAAGCCCTCTTTTGGTTTAGTGTCTATATGTAAATTGCCTGAAGACCGAAAACGAGGCAAGGTTTGCTTACTGGCCACCTCCACTAATTTATGGAAAAAAGCTATATCAGGAAGAGTTTGGTTCATAGTATCCCTCGTTTAATTACTTGTTATGGAAAAATTCATTTTTACAACTAGCACAGGCTATATGACAATTGTAATGCATTAAGTTTTTTTCAACAAAAGTTATCAGTGGTGATTGGTCTGTAGGGCAACATAATCTGTTTTTAACTATAGCAAGGGGGTGTTTATTTGGTGCATATTCAGCGTTGGTGAAACTGATATATAAATTACCTTTAGAACCACATGAACATTCAAAATCAAGATGACATTTATCGTAAGTTATATAACATAAATAAGCAATTGTCTTTTTGCAACCTGTACAATAAACCCAACTTGCATATTCTTTTAATAGAGATACACCATTGAGTTGCTTTTTTATTGGCGATCTTGCCATAAATCCACCTTAATTTTCAGTTGTAAAGTAATGTTATTAATAAATCTGATTAAGTATTATACAAAAAATGGCCATAATGCCTTGTTTTAAATTAGTGGAATGAATCCATCAAAATGAGGACTTAATACTATTGCCACTGGTTTGCCACTCATGTCCTTTACTGCAGCGAAAAGTATATTTATCACAACTACGAGTATAAGACGTCGACAAGCAAGTTCCGCCTTGTTGTTTGGCGATAGTCTTATGTCTAATACCCCAAATGTATATAGGTAAGTTAGATTTTAATTATTAGTAATTACAAAGTTAAAAGAACTTACATTTACTTTTATAATATTATTTCAATCATCTTTTATACATATATACCGATAAGCTTATTTATACTAACAAATTAAACGACTTTCTAGATCTTATCAAGATTTTTTTAAAGTAACCAAGATATTAGTATACAGTTTATATTAATGATCAAGGCTAAAATAGAAATTATTGCAAACTATTAAATCGGAATTGAATATTAGTAGGTCATTAACTGAATAACCGTAGATCTTAGTTAAGTGTATCTATTTATCGTGAAAACTAAACACTGTTTATTTGATTATTTCTTTACCATATGGTGTCTTGTACTCTATTGAATCTTATTGCTATTGTTAAAAATATTTCACCAAAAAAAGTAGCTCAAACAATTTACTGATTATTGAAAATGTATATTTGTTATTGTTAAGTAATTAAATTGCTCATTATTAGAGTACACTTTCACTAATAAAGCCTTGATTAAAATCGTACGCCCTTTAACATTAAATTGACAATATTTATCAATTAGCTTTTCACTTGATAAATTAAGATAAAAGTGATTTTCATCTTGAACAAGATTTAAGGCCGTTGGTTCAATTTGTTTTTCAATATATTGTGAATAAAGTAAATATTTTTCAAATGAATTAAAATATTTATAATTATCAATATTATCAAACAAAAAATATCCTTTCCCACAGCCACTATCATCAATCCTTGCATGAAATACAATAGATTCAGTTTGTATATTATCTATTTGTGATGGCATATCCTTGTTTGAGGATAAAAATATTTTTTTTCCATTGGATTGCTTAAGTAAATATTGATAATTTTTAGTCGGTCGGTTATTTAATACAGAAATTGAATTAATATCACTTTGGTCACATAAAGCAAATGGTGCATGAAGAACATAAATAATAATTCCGACTATCAATGAAACCATTTTTATTATCTCTCCTTAATTTTCCTATGTATGTAATGCAGTAATTTTGATTTTTATAACTTAAGAAGTATAAAATTCATTTATCCGCTATACCTTTAATTTTTACGCATTACATATACGATACAACCCATTGCTATTAAAACAACAAAATGATCTATTGTTTTACCAGCGTTATATATTGATTAACCATCAATAAATGACAAAATATTACTTATAAGCACAACTAAAAAATTCTGGATAGAAAAAAGCACAAAACAATCGTATACCTAAATTACATATATTCATATCCTATCTTACCAATAAATCTCAATCAATAACTATTGAAATATCTAATTAATTGTTCATTATTAACAATGAAAATAAAAAAGGTACTGTCTGAAATATATCGTATTTTTTCCGTTCTTTGATTAAAATATAAATATCGCTTTTATGAATACAAAAATAACATAATTAATTTTAGAAAAAGAATTTTATTCAAACTACTGATTATAATTGCAGATGGGAAAAATATAGTCTGAGAAAGCATTTGAACGATCTTAATGCCTATGACAACATATTATGGACAACAAGCCTACAACAGCCAAACAGCACAATTGCTAGATGCGCATTACCAAAAACCTGATTCTCGTATGATTCGGCTTGCTATGGGGAACGCCTGTCAGCGCGTGCCTTATCAACTTTTTAGTCAATTTACCCCGAGGCATATGCGGATCTATGCCCAAAAAGACCCCCGACCTGATTGGCTTAAAGATGAGCGTTATGGCACAGTAAACGAGCGTTGTATTAGACCAATTAACTTCTCAAAGTTTGGCGCAATATTGGTGCAATGTATTCGAATGGGGCGTGGATTAACTATTTTTATGTTTATTATAGCAATAGTTGATAAAATTTTATCAGCCATATTTAGAGGTTCTCTCATTGAACAATTTAATGATATGCTTATTGATTATTTGACAGTTGGTATCCCTTTATTTATATGGCTGGGTAGCATGTTAATCTACACACTATTTCCCGTCAAACATGGATTGGGTAGCCCGTGGGAAATTAATCGCCAAACCGGACTGGTAAGCCAGTTTATCTATGACAAACGCAATAAAAAGGCGCCACCGCAGATACGCAGTGCCCCTTTTGTGGAAATGGATGCCTTTGTATTGCCTGTTATCGGTCGTTTTGGTTTCACTTATTTATTTTATTTGCATCACCGTTATTCCGATTTATCTATACGGATAGGGGATTTTTTAGGTGCAGTAACCGTTATGAAGAGTTATGGGATTTTGTCCAAAATTATATGGATATTAGTCAACCGCTTCCTGACATAACTCTATTGGAAGAATTTCGTAGTAAAGACCCGACCACCTTAATCCATGACCAACAAACCGGGCGTAATCCGCATTATTGGTTAGCAATGGATGATAAACAATGGCAATATCAACTTAAACATAATCCATTAGTTCCTTACTACCCAGAAATAACCGACGAACCATGACAACACATTACAAATTGCAAGTTTATAAAAGCGATATGGATGTCTATATCGTTAAAAGATTATTATCCCTACTTTTTATTAATTGATGTATTATCGCAATACGGTTGTTATAACCGCCTTGGTTAACTAAGTGAGATTGATAACTGCGATATAATCTCCCTGTTCCTTAACAAAGATACCTAACTGTTTATTAACTGATGCCGAGTTACTTTTTATCTTTACAACTGTATTTAGACTAATAGTTTTCAATTAAATTAAATAAAACTGATCTTATAAGGTGGGTGGTGGCCGAATTCAAATACTAAAACGTATGCCTTTCCTGAAACTTCTTGGCAAAAGTTTAAAACATTTTAGAGATGCAAAAATATAAAATGATGCTATAAATATAAAAATATTACTAATATCTATTATCAATCAAAATCTAACTCTCACTTGGTATTTACGATAGTAAATAACTCATTCTGGTGCTTAAAATAAAATAGAATGGTCGATCTTACAACACGATTTGTGCAGTTTAAAATTTGTCATAGGTAAGACTGCAAAACAACAATTAAGATATGGGTAAAATAATACATTCGAGTTTTTGAGTATTGTTAATTCACATGCTATTAAGAAGTTTAAGATGTTTTTGGTGAGCGATTTTATTAAACTATCATTAGAAAATGGATCATGCTGACTCCAAAGCAGGAAGTGTGCAATGATCCGATTTATCGTAGAATGTGGTGACAGACAACATAACCATCACCTTTAACGATTAAATACACAAATAATTGAGAAAGTTCCTAAACCAACTATCTTTATATTTGTGTCAATCAAAATTATTTATCATTGAACCTATGAACAGATCCATCTCCCCAAGTTCCAATGTAATATTGATTATTATTATATGCTAGTGCCACAGCTCCTGATAACGATGTAACTAATGTACTTACTTCTTTGGTTTTTACATCAATTTTACGTACCATATCAGCTCCATTATCAATTACAGCAACAACACTAGGTGAAATAGCCACAATGCCGACGCCTGGTCGATTGAAACTTTTACCTAATTCTGTTTTATCGCCATTAGGTTGAATTAATGTAAGACGACCACTATATTGTGAAACAACTAAGCTATTATCAGCAAGTTGAGTGACACCAACTGGTGTAGATAATCCATTTGCAATAATTTCCTTCCGACCATTCTTTAAATCAAGCGAAACAATTTCTCCGGTTGAACGGTTTGTAATTAATAAATTTCCAGAATTAGAAAATGCTATGCCGGTAGGTGTATGATAACCCTCAGAAATTTTCTGAGATTTTCCATTAGCAGCTATTTTAAGAATATAGTCATCGCCATACGAAGATACATAGATGTTATCTTCAGCATCAATTACAATACCCGCTGGTGATGATATATTTGAATGAATTATCTCACGGTCACCATTGGAATTAATTTTTACCACTGAATTTCCAGACCAATTGGTAACATACATTGCTCCTTTACTATCAAATGCGATTCCAGTTGGTGCACTAAATGATCTAGCAACAGTTACTAACTCTGCCATACTTATACCTCCATATAAAGTGAGAAATATAAATGTGATGATATATAGAAATTTTTTTTTCATATTAAGTATTCCCCTTAATGTATAATTAAAATTTAACGGATGTATCACCATCCAAAATGATTGAAACGCCATCAATGTCATTAACGTTTTTGCATAAAAGAAATAAAATTGTATAATCAATTTCATCATTCTAAATTAATTTGCTTAACGCCTTAATTTTTATTAAATTATCACTTAACAATCTTGAAGTTACATTAAATAATTTAACAATATTATTTGCTATGTTTCCCCAAAACAAAGAATCTATAATGCAAGAATTTACAGCATAGAAGCTAATTCCTTGATTACCGAAATATTTAAAATCGCTTTTGTAACCCTTGAAAAAAACATTTACCGTCCTATTGATGATAAAATTTGAAATTAGAACATAACAAAAAGTACGCTTTACAATAATCACTACCCTCCCCCTTTTTCCTCTTGTATACCTCCTCCATTGGCTTTGTGGTATTTTAGTTATATTAATTACAGCTACATAGCAAATAACTTGTATGAATCTTCTCCAGCTAAAATAATTTATAGTTTTTTTAAAATAACTTTAGTAGTATCTATCTGATCAACTTAACCGATTTGCGACTTTATTAGTCAGTATTTTATTTTGTTTCTATTTTTTTATTAATTTCATACCTAACATTGCTAAAGCTACATTAACTAATGTCAATATAATGCAGGCCAAATTTAATCGACTCCAACTCAAGTTTTCATAAACGATTCCCAATATATAAGTGCCCACGCTGCCACCAGCTAAACAAGAAAGTAAATATAAAGAAGATATGGCCCCTCTCGAATTATGCGGTACAATTTGATTAAGCATGGAAATGACAATAGGTTGAATGCCAAAAACAAAAAGAAATAAGCTAAAAATCCCTAGTGCTATGCAAAATAAGTTTGAACTATATCCAATTGCTCCAATTGATGCACTTACACATAATAGACAAATGATTAATAACTTCTTTTCACTTATTGATTGAGATAATTTACCTGTAATAGTTGCACCAATAACTGCACTCATACCTGCAAAATTCAACCAACCTAATACAGTTGATGAAAGGTAAAATGGTGCGCCTTTTAAGTAGAATGTTAAAAATGAGGATAATCCTAAGTAAACAAAGAACAATAAAAAACCAACCATCAGAAAGATGATAACTTTTTTATTAAGTAGTAATTTTGCAGCATCACAATAAGTGCGAACAATACTAACATTAGAAGAATTATGGGTGGCCTGCTTCATTCCAAAAGGAATAAACAAGCAAGCAAAGATAATGAAACATGCATAAATAATAAAAGCGACTTGCCAAGACCAAAAATCTGTCATCATAGCGACAATACTGCGACTAAAAATAATCCCAATAATTGAGGCTGAAATCATAACCCCCATTGCCTGAGGTAGTTTTTCTCGAACTGTATTTTTAGCAGTATAGGCAAATAATGCTGCGGGAACCGATGCCGCAAAAAATCCAGTCAATGACATAATAAATAAATATATTTTGAATGAATCAACAACACCGGATATACCAAGGCAAATAATTGTTCCAATACAACCAAAAAGAACTAATAGCTTTGTTGATACTCTATCTGATAATGGACCATAAATAAAAAATGAAATAGCATAGAAAAAACAAGATAAACTGAAAACAAATCTTGCATCGAGAATATCTATATTAAAGCTTTTCGATATTTCTTGGAAAACGAGTTGGCTTATATAAACTGAACCAACTAAAAGTACAATTAAGACGGCAGACAAAAAAATAGCAGTTTTTGCTTGTTCCTGTTTTGTAACGGATATAATACTTGATTCCATAATTGGGATTCCTTTTTTAATTGCAAATAATATTTATTGCCATATCTTCAGCGCTAACAAAACATAACAAAATATTATCGGTATTAAGATCACAAAAAAATAATGAATAATAAGAGAAACTAAGATTCAACAACCAGAGGTAACATTTAAATGACTTAATACAATTATCCAACTATTAACATTAATTTTATCAATTGATGAATCTAGCATTATCTTCACCATTAAGTCGTGTTATGCGATTAGTTATCTAACTATTAAAAGCCTAAACAAAAAAACAAAAAAATAGAAATACTTATTTTGCGATATGAAATTTATATCAAAGTTCAGATTTTGGAAAAAGAACAAAAATTCAATTAAAATAATATATAATTAATAATTACCGTTATTTAAATATAATCCCAAAATAATAATCTGGATCCGATAAGCAACTATAGTGTTATAATAAAGAGAAAAATCATTATTATTTGATGAGATACATTCATAATAATCACATAAAATGATAAGTTATAAAATCACACAGAAAGTTGTAGTAATTTTTTATTAATTACTACGACCACTTTTAGTAAATTAATAATTCATAGATTATTAAATAAACGATGCGTATTGTCATTTAGAGTAAATCTAAAATACAGTAAATAAAAAAACAGCTTTCAATTTAAGAAACAAAACTATCTCTCAATCACTTGCTAATTTGAATGTCGTACTCAAGTGTTGATAAGTTTAAAAACTTGAATGGAAATCCATATAGTTATTTTTTGAAAGTAAAATTTATATAACTTGCTAAAAGAGTTTAAGAAGCACATTGAATATTATGTTAGTACCGATACTTAAGGATTCTGAACATCATGGATATTTATAGCAAAAGGTTACCTACAGTTAAACAATTACAGTATTTTGTAGCAATTTGTGAAGAACAAAGTTTTAGGGGAGCGGCTGAAAAATTAGGCGTAAGTCAACCACCACTATCAATTCAAATTAAAGACTTAGAAAAAAAACTAGAAGAGACTTTATTTTTAAGAAATTCACATAACGTTGTTCTGACTAAAAAAGGAGAAGAACTTAAATCAAAAGCCACATTTCTATTAAATGAACTTTGTTCGATTGCTAAATCAATTAAATTAAGTAATGTTGAGAAGGTTATAATAGGAACAACCAAAACTCTCTGCTTTGATTTCATTCCATATTTTAAAATATTTTTTTCTGATTTTATTGATGAGACAGAGATTTATAAACACAACTATACATCTAAAGAACTGCTACTTGAATTACAAAAAGAAAACATCGATTTTGCATTAGTTTCTGATTATCAAACGAGAGGAACAAATGAAAACTCCCTTTTAGTTTACAAAGAACCTATGATTTTAGTTTTGCCGACTAACCATCCATGTAGCAAACTAGAAAGAGTTAATCTTAATGATGTTATTGATTTACCTCTCTTCTGGTTTAAACAATATTTGAATCCTGTTTTTTATGAACAATGTGAACGTGTATTTAAGACACTAAATTTTCCTCTAGTCCGGCGAGCGGAATTAACTGATAACTTAGCAATGTTACTTGAAGTATCTTTAGGTAAAGGAATGATGCTTTTACCTCAGTCAATGACACAAGCAAAAGTAGATGGTGTGGTATATAAAAAGTTAGTTGAATGTCAAGATGCCAAATTAAAAATTGATATATATCTTATTTGGCGACAAAATTTAAAGAAAAATTCGATAAACGAAACAATAATTAATTATTTCAAAAATCAATGATTAAAATGTTATTCTAAAAATTAAGTAAAGTTTGTTATTACGTTTTTCACATTTTTAAATATTGTTTTTTGGGTTAAAGAATATACCCATTTTATATCAAATCTTTTGTATAAATTTAACCGTGTTAAAAAAAACGAAATCTTACCTATTATACATATCCCCAAGTATGGGATACTTTGACTAGGGAATCCCCTTTCATCTGAGCAATATTAATTATTTATTACACCAAGTCCTTTTTGATAATAAGCAATAATTTTTTGTAAAACCCATTATTTATTCTGTAAAGGTGAATTTAATATGATCATAAACCCATTGTGCTATTTGTATTACGTCTTGTTCAGGAATATGCTGACTTTCCATTCTAAAATAGCTATTGTAATACACCCACCACAACTCACCATGTGATTCAAAATGCTTATCTTTTGCCGAAAGCGTTCCTAAGGTTTCCGGTCCTTTAATAAAGGGAAAATGCGATATGCTATAATTACGCAAGTTATTAATAAAAGTATACTGAGCATAACGATTATTTTTATCTTTCACAAAAAAAGTGAGATGAATTTCAGCAAAAGCCGAACTATCTTTAGTCATTTTTTCACTAATTTTCAATATTTCAATTTCTATCTGCCTGGCAAACAGGGTATCGTCGGTTTCATCGATTAATTCATTATCAATAATTTTGTTAATTTTATAAGTAGTATTCTCTTGTGTTTTAGTCGAAATTTGCTCATCTAAATTGATATTTAGATCTATTTGTTTGATGTTTTTTGGTGTTTGCTGAATAAACGCCGATAATCCGAGAATTTTATCCGCTTCCTCTATCCTATCATCTATATCAATATAGGCCTGTATAGTTGACAAAGCGACAGTATTGCCAACAAATTGCATAAATTCTTCTGTCGGAAATTTAATCGTATTTATTTTTGTAAAAGAGTGCGTTTTAGTTTCCTTTTCTTGAGTGGATAGCGCATTAGCATTTGTACATAATAAAGCAACGATAACCGTAACTATAAATTGTAATAAAGCTATTTTTTTACCATATAACATCGTTACTCCACTATAGTTTCTCTCATTACATTTCAACTCACTCTCACTTGAAACTATTGCATTTTTTACTTTAAAAATAATGAATTAATAACTAAATCTAAATTATTAAAATAACATAAAATCATTGCTATCATTTGTATTTGCATATCTTAATATCAAAATTAGTAGCTATAAATAATGTAAAAAAATTAAAATTATTTACATAAGCATTATCGCTGTAAAATCAGCGTTAATATATGATAATTTATATACATATATTTTTTCAAATACCATTTTGAATTGAATCAAACAATTTAATTTTCCGTTAAATATTGCAGCATAGCTAATAGTTGAAAAGATATTTTAAGTGATACAAGTAATTTTTATCGACTTGTTTTGCATGGTTTTATTGTCAAGTTACAAATAAATATGAATAAAATAATTGGATTGATATTCTGTGGATTAATTAGCGTAAGCATTAATGCACAGGAGAATAAAATGAATATGGAATATAATCTTAATTTTCGTTTATCTGAATTAGAAGAAAGAACACATTTTTTAATTCCATTACAACAAGAGGAAATTGTTAACTATGTATCTTCTTCAATTTTTCCTGTTTCCTCATCGGTTATCCTCATTGATAATCAACAAATTCACACTGAAATTACAAATCAACAACTAGATAATAAAAGTTATATAACATTAAAATTTACCTATAATGATAATGAAAAAAAACAGTTAAATGTATTAATAACCGTCCACCATTATCAGCAACAAAATTCTTTAAAAAACAGTTATGACAATGCTCGTACAGAGTTTTTCACCAGTATAGATAATTATTCAATTTCGCCATTACCTTTCGCTTTTTTTGATATTAAAACAACTGGGGTTCGTTTTATCGGAAGTCATGTAAATATTTATTGGGTTTATAAAAATTCCTTTGTTTCTGTAAATGGTAATAACACTCTGACAGAAAAGCAAATTAGGGACATTTGTAATTGGATTCAAGCACAACTTGAAGATAATTTAATAATTCAATAATTTTATTATATTCTTGTTTAGATATTATCATCCCTTATCAGTTATTTATAATAATGTAACTATTTATGCTAAGTTATTAACTACAAATTAATGGGTATAAAAATTTATAAATAATAACCGTCAATCAAAATAGATTGCGTATCTAACTGCCCTTCACGATAAGGTATGCATTTTCTGGTAATATTTACAAAAACCTTTATATCATTAGGATAAGTATTAAGTATGATGTAGCGACATAAATTTTTCATATTCATCTTTAAAATCCACTAACCCTATAATTTTATACTTTCTTTCATTGTGTTTATATAACACGACCCACCAATATAGGTTTGAATTATTATTTTTAATTTCATGTAATACTCCATCTTTTTGAGGATAAAAAATAGCAACATCATCTTGTATGGTTGAATACTCTTGATTGATAAATGTTAAATAATTATAGACTAATGAACGGTAATAATTTATATCATCAGCCATGATGTAAAAGTCATCGCCCATTTCTGTTTTTAATTTATTCATTTTTTCTTCATTTGGGCTAACTAAAATAATAGTATCTTCATTTAATATAATTGGTGATATTTTATTTAAAGACGTTTGTTTATCTTGTTGCTGAGGTTGAGCAAAACATATTTGAAACGATAATATTAATAAGTAGGCAAATATAAATAACGCTTTTTTCATAATAATAAAAACTCTCCTATATAGTGATATCTCCAAATAGTACTTATTTACTATTATTACAAGATTTTTTGACAATGATTAGTAGACATTAAACAGTTAATTTCATTAACTTTTTTCAAAAAAATATATTGTTAAGTATTTTACTGGATAGGCTACACCAACTCATACAACTTTTTTAGGGCACAAGGTAAAATTATCACTAAAAGTGGAAATAAACATAAATAAAATAAACGTCAAAATTATTAAAAGCCAGTTAAAATTTTTAAAGGACAAGGATCATATGAAAAATTTTATAAGGATATACCTAATCCTTTTTTTATTATAGACAGTAAATATGCAATTTTTTGAACAAGGTATAGGTAATAGTAATAAATATGATAATGAAACTCTAGATAACCAAGGATATCTATTAATCATTATCATAAGAAATAGTCATCATTATTCGCAAATCAATTCTATTGATAATATTCGAACACACCACCAAATTTTTGTGCGATATTATCGCGAACTGGCTGTTGTAACAATGCTTCTGCTAATAATTTTGCCCATGGTTGTTGTGCATTTTGTTGTTGGACTACAATGCCCATTGGAAAATCTTTAGCATCATTATCACGGATAATATAGTGCTGAAAATCTTTACCGGCATTTTTCATATGAGTAAAAAAGACAATTGCCGCATCAAGATCGTCTAAAGCACGCACAGTTTGGGTTTGATTCATATCAACCAAAATAATATGTTTAGGATTGGCTTTTATATCAATTAAACTAAATTGCCCTTGATGGTCGCTATTAAGCTTGATCAGACCAACTTCGTTTAACATGCGTAAACCACGATCCATATTCATTGCATCATTCATAATTGCAATTTTAGCTCCATCGGGTATTTGATCTAAAGCCGTATATTTATCTGAATAAAGACCAATTCCAGTGGTAAAGGCATAAGGCTGAACCATAGCTAGATTACCGTGATTTTGGGCATTAAAACTATCCATAAACTTAATATGTACACCTAGTGCTGCATCAGCACTGCCATCATTAACTGCTCGAATAACATTGACATTTCCTGACATGATAACCAATTGAGCATCAATTCCATGCTGTTTTAACCAATCAAGACTTGGTTGTAAAATTGCAGCAGAAATTTCGGTAGTTGCGATATTAATTTTTGTGGGTGTACCTGATTCAGTTGCTTTTTCATCTGTAGTCTTATCGCAAGCTACTAACGCAATAGCAAAAGTCACCAGGCAGATAAATTTAATAATCATTTTCATTTTGATATTCCCTTTTCCTCTCCAATTACTGTTTATTTTTGTGATAGCTTATTGTGCCAAAGCTACCCTTATAATAATTACAACTTAATTCAATATGTAATTCATTTTGCAAATCCATGTTTTTAGCCCGTTCTATTATTTTTTTCTTGGTTTGATTATCATCCATTAAATTAATAGTTTGCTTCACACCATCAACAATTTTGTCTAATTGATTAAATGGAATGCCCATAGCTATTTCATCGTCTTGCCATTTAGCTACTTTCCTGGTACCAGCACATAACATGCTAATATTCGGCTGATTCATTTCAAAGGGGTAAGATGTACACTCTTGGCAGATAGCTTGATTACCCACCATCTTAATATTTTTTAGTTGTCCAAAATGGTATGCATATCCTTGTACTAATCGCATAATATTTTGTGAATTAGCTACAACTATCACAATATCAGGTGTGGTACTTTCAAATTGTTGTAAAGGAGCGATTTCTACACCACAAACTTGGTGTTGACAATAGATCATATCTTTGGCAATTTGGCGACTAACTCCATAATCAGCATATAATCCCATTAAAAAGTGACGCCTCCCTGATATTATATCGGATTGATCAATAATATCTTTTGAAGCAGGTAAAATCCCTAATACGCGAGCACCCGACAAACAAGAAATTCGATTAAGTCCGAGTTTGCATGCTTCACCCAATGTTGCATTTTTGACTGCTGCACAATATTGCTGTGCTCCTTTAGGTTCTGGTGTTGCACAATTATTATAATCAGCTTGACTGTATAAAAAACGCACTCCAACTACCATTCTAGTTAAAGAGAGCATTACTTGTAACCAAGTACTGAAATCTTTACTCGTTGTTATATTACTAGCTTCACTTTTCATTAGATCCGTCCCTAGACTAATCTCAATTTATTTAAGCCGATTGTAAATTAAACGACCTATAGTTTGAATTGTCCATACCATTATGCCAATAATAAATACGACAAAATATGTGACAACATCATCGAATCGTTCATAACCAAAGGTTAATGCCACCGCACCAAGCCCACCAGCCCCAACTGCTCCTGCTAGTGTAGTATTTGCTAATGCTTGAATTAAAACAAAAGTCATATTGTTTACCAGTGCTGGTTTTGCTTCAACCAGCATAACTCGAGTCAAAATTTGCCTATTGGTAGCCCCAAATGCTTTAGCTGCCATAATAGTATTTGGATTGACTTCTAACAGTGAGGCTTCGACTAATCTTGTTACTAGTGGAATAGTGATAATGCTCAAAGTTATTGAAGCTGCAAGCCAACCTACACTAGTTTGAACCAATAACTTAGTAAAAGGAGCTAAGGCGACAATCATAATTAAAGCTGGAAATGACCTTGTAATGTCAATACCATAATTGATAATTTTAAAAAGTAGTCGATGAGGCGCTAATCCTTTTGGCCTTGTTATTACCAAAATAACAGCACAAATACCACCCAATAAAAACCCTAAAAATGCAGAGATGATTAACATTTTTAATGTAGCAAACAATGCTGGCCAAATAATAATTGCTAAATAATCAAATAACCGTGTTTGGTTGAGGTCAAAAAACATGAGACGCCTCATTATTGGTAATAGGTGGATTTATATGGCAATATTTAATTTGCTGATCATCGAGAAAATAACAGACGCGTGATAATTCATGCTGTAAAAAACAAATAGAAAAAATCGTTAGTGCATGACCATTACAATGTTCAGTTTTCGCATCAACTATTTGGAAATTAATTTGTAGCTGTTGTGCTAAAACAGATAATAGTTGTCTATCGTTATCGCTATCATTACAAATAATTTTAAGGCCAACGTTACCGTAAGGGGTTATAATTGGATGACTACCAATAAGTTTTTGATAAGCTAGTGGTTCTTGAACCAGTACATCAATCACTGGCGCTGTTAGCACTACTGTTTTATTATCAATAATTGAAACACGATGACAGATCGATTTAATCACTTCAAGTTGGTGCGTTACCATTACAATAGTAATTTGAGTCTGTTGATTAATTGTTTTTAAAAGCGTTAAAATTGATTTTGCGGTTTGAGGATCTAATGCTGAAGTAGCTTCATCACATAAGATAATATCAGGGTTTAAGGCTAACGTTCTGGCAATAGCAACACGTTGTTTTTGTCCACCAGATAGATTTTTAGGAAAAGCATTGGCTTTATCTGGCAATCCTACTAATGTCAAAAGCTCACTAACGCGCTGATGCCTAACTGATCTATCAATAGCCCAACACTGCAAAGGCAACATGATATTGTCATAGGCTGTTTTATTTTCAAGTAATGCAAAATCTTGGAAAACCATCCCAATTTTTTTTCTTAAAGCTCTTAAGGATTGGGAAGATAAAGTATCAACTTTAACATCGTCAACCATTACACTGCCACTGTGATATGGCTCAAGACCATTAATACAGCGTAACAATGTTGATTTACCTGCCCCACTACTTCCAATAATGCCATGAATCTCACCTTTGGCGATATTCAGGTTAATATTTTCAAGTATAGTTTGATCTGAAAAGCTCTTGCATAAATTGACAATTTTTATCAAGAGATCTACCACACTGCTTTTATATTTATTGCTAATATTGTATTTATTTTTATAAAAATTAACACAAATGAAAACAGTAAGCAATAGAATTAAATTCCAGTTAATTATTGATTAAAAAAGGGTTGTGGTATGTGTTTGAGAAAATTAGCTTGATTTATAAATAAGGTGATTTGGGTGACAGTAAAAATATCAAAAATAATAAAAATTGTCATACGTATTTGTATAAAATTAATATATTTCAGTTATTTAACAATAATAATTTTTTTCAAAAAAATAGATCGCTTATTTTTAATAAGTACACAGATATATAGCATTACAGATAAAAAAGCATAAACAAATTACTTTATTGTGCGCAAGGAAAAGGAGTCTCTGTTCAATTATTTATTTCTCTTTTAGTTTAATGATAGCAATTTCTTCAATTAAATTGTACTATTTTAACAGAGGTTAAAATGTACATATATAAGTTAAATTTTTTCTTCATTGACATACTTTACTAGGAATAAATTAGAAAAATAAAGGATTAGTTTAACTATGAGAAGGCTTGCTTTAAATACTATTTTAACGTCTAAAATCAACATTTTTATTTTTTCAATTTTTTATCTATTAATTGTTACTAATCAGTCTGCTGCACTAGATAATTCCTCTATTATTTCTTCAGAAAAAAAACAAAATATACCAGTTTATACTAATGATAAAGAAATTGGTTATTTATATGAACAGGTAAATGATATTTCGCTTTTAGAGGAAAATAAACCTTTTTTCATTTTAGAGAAATTCAATGTATTTTCTAAAAGTGTCATCATAAAATCAGATATTACAATAACGGGAACAAGAAATAATAACAAACCTTCTTATTTTTTTAACCGTATTTATGATGTGGCTTTAGAAAACCACAATGATTATGCAATTATTTCTGTTCGCAATACCATTGGTGTCAGCTATTATCAAATTTACATTAGAGAAAATAAGAAAAATCAATTAGAAATTTTTAAAGAAAAGGCTGAGGATAGTGTTTTGGTCAAGGTTAAAATCAATGACGATGATTTCGACTCACAACCGGCTGATTTAATTTGCCTGCGTCAAACCACCAAAGTAATTAATGATATTATTTATGTACCTGATTCACTTAATTTAAACATAAAAAATAAAAAAGTGTGTCAAACAAAAATAAGGCAACAACAATGATTATCAATTTACTTCGAAGCAGTAACCTTTAGTCATTGGATTGCTCTTGATTTGGCGTTTCTTGTGGTTCGGTGATCTGTGGCATAAAGCCTCGTTCATCAATCACTGTTACCCAATCAGGTAAGGTTGGAGTTCGACAGTAGTAATTAGCATTGGGATCGAGTTCTTTAATTTGTTCAAATTCTGGAGTTTGTGGATCATCAAAGAGTTTAGGATCACCTAAAATATTTAGTCTTTTAAAATGTTTATCTTCTGTTAAGATATCATGCAGCCAAGGTCTAGGATAGCCTAAGGTGGCAAAAATTCGGTTACTAATAAAAGTATAACGACCTCCCGTCAAAAAGAAAAAGAGAATTGTCAAACAAATAAACATGATAAAACAACCGACAATATAATCTTGATACTGTTGCCTAAAAGTATCATTACCAATTGTGATTATTAATAATACTAACAATATAAATAAACTAAAAAACCCTATAATAATTGACCAGCTTTTGAGTAATGGCAGAGTTGTTATACCTAATGCATGTGGAAAATATAAAGCATGATATTTGGGAATACGAACGGCATAGAATTGATATTGATCATTGTCAATTGGTTTAACGATCATTTCAACATCGTCACCGTTTTTAAAGTCAACATGGGATAATTTGCCTTTCACTTTTTTTCTGCCCACATAACATTGGTAACTTTTACCTTCTAGCGAGATATTACCATCAATTAATGCCCCAAGTAATTCACCAACCACACCTACAATCATCAATCCAATAATAGCCAGCAGACCAATATCATCTGAACGTAACTCTTTAGGCTCATCCATCACTTGTAAGTGACTGACCGTGCCTTTTAGTAAATTGTAACCTTTAGTCATTGGATTGCTCTTGATTTGGCGTTTCTTGTGGTTCGGTGATCTGTGGCATAAAGCCTCGTTCATCAATCACTGTTACCCAATCTGGTAAAGTTGGAGTTCGACAGTAGTAACTGGCATTGGGATCATATTTAACAACTTTTTCAAATTCACGGGATTGAGGATCATCAATGAGTTCAGGATCACCAGAACGATTTAGCTTTCTAAAACGTCGATTTTCATCACTACAATTGTATGACCAAGGATTAGGATACCCTAATGTAGTAAATATCCGATTACTGATAAAGGTATAGCAACCACCTAATAATAAAAATAATAAAACTAAAAAAATTAAGAACATTAAGATATTTGTTAAGGTGAAAATAATCCATGAAGAAATGTCTACTTCTGTCTTAATAAACATCATAATTGTTAAAACTACATAAATAAATAAAGACAATATGCCAACTCCTATTGAAAGATATTTTAGCATCAATAAAGTAGTCATTCCGACTGAACGTGGAAAATATAAAGCATGATATTGGGGTATGCGGACAGCATAAACTAGATATTCGGGCATCCCGACAGAATAAGGTTGATATTCGTTAAATTTAATTGGTTTAACTAACATTTCAACATAGTCACCATTTTTAAAGTTAACGTGTAATAATTTACCTTGCACTTTTTTTCTGCCCACATAACACTGATAACTTTTACCTTCTAGCGTGATACTGCCTGCGGTTAATGCGCCAATTAAAGCGCCAATTACTTCAAATGCACCTACAATCATCAATCCAATAATAGCCAGCAGACCAATATCATCTGAACGTAACTCTTTAGGCTCATCCATCACTTGTAAGTGACTGACCGTGCCTTTTAGTAAATTGTAACCTTTAGTCATTGGATTGCTCTTGATTTGGCGTTTCTTGTGGTTCGGTGATCTGTGGCATAAAGCCTCGTTCATCAATCACTGTTACCCAAGCTGGTAAGGTTGGAGTTCGACAGTAGTAACTGGCATTGGGATCACGGATTTTAATCCGCTCAAATTCTGGAGTTTGAGGATCATCAAATAGCTCGGGGTCGCCAGAACGATTGAGTTTTTTAAATCGTTCGTGTTCATCTAACCAATTATGAAGCCAAGGTTTTGGGTAACCTAAAGTAGCAAAAATTCGATTACTAATAAACGTATAGGAACCACCGATTATAAAAAATAATAAAAATAAGAAAATAAAAAAAACAAATATAGCTACCATAGCAAGAAGAAGAATAAAATTAGGTAAATCTTCATCTATCTCTATACACATTATAATTGTTACAACAACAAAAACAAACAAGCAAAACACGCCAACACCTATTGAAAGATATTTTAGCATTCCTAATGTCGTTACACCGACTGAACGAGGAAAATATAAAGCATGATATTGGGGCATACGAACCGCATAGGATAGATATTGACCGTTATCAATGGGTTTAACTAACATTTCAACATAGTCACCATTTTTAAAGTTAACGTGTAATAATTTACCTTGCACTTTTTTTCTGCCCACATAACACTGATAACTTTTACCTTCTAGCGTGATACTGCCTGCGGTTAATGCGCCAATTAAAGCGCCAATTACTTCAAATGCACCTACAATCATCAATCCAATAATAGCCAGCAGACCAATATCATCTGAACGTAACTCTTTAGGCTCATCCATCACTTGTAAGTGACTGACCGTGCCTTTTAGTAAATTGTAACCTTTAGTCATTGGATTGCTCTTGATTTGGCGTTTCTTGTGGTTCGGTGATCTGTGGCATAAAGCCTCGTTCATCAATCACTGTTACCCAAGCTGGTAAGGTTGGAGTTCGACAGTAGTAACTGGCATTGGGATCACGGATTTTAATCCGCTCAAATTCTGGAGTTTGAGGATCATCAAATAGCTCGGGGTCGCCAGAACGATTGAGTTTTTTAAATCGTTCGTGTTCATCTAACCAATTATGAAGCCAAGGTTTTGGGTAACCTAAAGTAGCAAAAATTCGATTACTAATAAACGTATAGGAACCACCGATTATAAAAAATAATAAAAATAAGAAAATAAAAAAAACAAATATAGCTACCATAGCAAGAAGAAGAATAAAATTAGGTAAATCTTCATCTATCTCTATACACATTATAATTGTTACAACAACAAAAACAAACAAGCAAAACACGCCAACACCTATTGAAAGATATTTTAGCATTCCTAATGTCGTTACACCGACTGAACGAGGAAAATATAAAGCATGATATTGGGGTATGCGGACAGCATAAACTAGATATTCGGGCATCCCGACAGAATAAGGTTGATATTCGTTAAATTTAATTGGTTTAACTAACATTTCAACATAGTCACCATTTTTAAAGTTAACGTGTAATAATTTACCTTGCACTTTTTTTCTGCCCACATAACACTGATAACTTTTACCTTCTAGCGTGATACTGCCTGCGGTTAATGCGCCAATTAAAGCGCCAATTACTTCAAATGCACCTACAATCATCAATCCAATAATAGCCAGCAGACCAATATCATCTGAGCGTAACTCTTTAGGGTCATCCATCACTTGTAAGTGACTGACTGTGCCTTTTAGTAAGTGGTAACCTTTAGTCATGTAAAAATCCTCTATCATCCATATCTTGTTCAATTAATGCCAATGCTTCGTCAATATTAATGGTATACGTGATATTATTTGCTTGTGCTTTATTATCCTTTATACCAAACATATCTTTCAAAACGTCTTTTTCAAACGCACTGGCTTGTTGTTCAGGGGTTTTATAAATATGACTTTTATTATGTGGCATCAAATATTTATCGGTTCGTAGAGCACACCGTTTAAGCCAGGTTTCAAGATTATCATCTGATAGCTTGTCAATAGCAAAATCGATCACCATAATAATCAAACCTACCAAACCTGCAATTCGCCATAAAACTAACCGTGTTGCCGCAATGGATGCCACTTTTTTGACCCCCACCTTTGCGCCTAAATATTTGAAAAAATTTTTCATGGTGGTGGTGGTTAAAAATCTTCTACACCAAATAAAGTGAAATGAAGAACCTATAAGGATACTACTAACCCCCAGAGTACCCAACAGAAAAATTCTTATGAGTAATAAAGATATTATGGAAGTACTATGACGTTTTTCCCCGCTTTTACGTATTTCAGCTACATCATTAAAAATCAACCAAAAAGATGCTATCCCACCTAACACCCCTGATAAAGCCTTACCCAGACTAAACACCACATTTCTCATGCCTTTGGTTGCTGCCGTAATCATTGCCATTAATTCCACACAAGCCGCAGCTAAAGCAAAACCAGCGGAGATTTTTAAAGTTGAATAATAGTCATTTTCATCTAAATTTGGGTGAGTTTTACTGAGACTAGTAAAATTATAGAGTTCAAGTATAGCAACCACCGCTGCCATACGCATAGATTTGAGGGTGGTTGATAGGGTGTTAGATATACCTGGTTCAGCATCGCTCGCTTTTAAGATAAAATGTAAAAATTTATTGGCTTTATTTTGTGACAAAGTGCGGTTAAATAAAATATTAAGACGCTTATCAAGGTTAGCTACAGCATCATTTAACAGTGTTCTCGCTTTATTGATTGCCATTCTTTTTCTTAACTCCCAGCGCTGGTGATAAAGCGGCACTTTAGCCGTTCCTAAGTTAGGACCTTGATCTAAAGTCACTAGTGCTGTGAGCATTTGATATTCCAAATGTAAATAAGTAACGGCTGTCGATTTTAATACACCCGCGGTGGTTAAGGATAACACTTTATACATCGCTGTACTAACCGAATATAATGCGTTTGCAAGTAGGTTAAACACCGGTTGTAATAATTGCGTTGCTTTAGTCGTAAACGTTTCACCCAAGGTAAAACCTCTAATTTTTATTGTTAAACCTATAAATTTAATTTTAATGTTTGATCTTATGTAGTTATTAGGATCATTGCGTTCTAAATCAGCAAGGGTCATAATGACATCTTGTAATTTTTTAAACATTAATGCAATTTTAGCATAGGGTAGTTCATCTAATTTTGATACCAACTTTTCAACTGATTTTTCGACAAGCGTTTTGTTATCGTCCGACTCGGCTTTGCTAACCACCTGGTCAATCATGCTAAGTAAGTCATCATTATGATAAGCAAACATACGCCACAACATACCATTGACGTTGTCATTATTAGGTTTAGCATAATCTAAATTGGTCATGGAGTCTAAAAATGTTTTGCCATCCTCACATAATTCAAGCCCCTGAGTGACTTTATTAATCGTCAAAGCAAACAAAATACCTTCAATATTAATTTTTCTTAAATCTTCTAAATCTTCAGTGGTTATTTCACCTAACTTAAGCGATTCTTGTAGTGTTGTTTCATAATTTTCCATCAACTCTTTGATTTTTTGATTATCTACATCATCAAAACTATATAATTGATTGCCATCAATGTCGTTGTAAACAGTCGAGTAAAAATTACTGTCATGTATCCACGTAATGAGCTGTTTGACACGGTTTTGGTACTTTTCGTCAACCAGTTTTATCAATTCGTTATGTTTGTCTTCAAATGGTTGGGTATTAACTAATTCTTCATATTTTTGCAAAAATTTTTTAATATCTTTTTCACGTTGCGCTTTTAAAGCAGATTCTTGGTTGTAAAAATCATTGACATCTTTTTTATATTCTTGCACTAACTCGTTTTGAAGTCGTTTAATTACGGCTGCATCACCAGGCATAATTTTATTTTTTTTTTCTTTTAGTACATAATTTTCATAAACTGACAGGTCAAAGATTTCGTCACCGACTTTACTATATAATCTAAAATCATTGAATTGTTCGTAATAATCATATCCGCCAGGTTTACTGTATAATTGTTCACGTATTAAAGTGTTTAATCCACGACTGGTACAATACATTGGTTTGTCAGGATGGTGCTCTATTTTACCGGATACCATTATTTTCTTGACATAAGGATTATTATGGTTTGGGAAAGAATAATCCTGATAATATTCTTTTAGTACGGCAAGAGATTTGGCTTGTTCAATATAGCTTAAGGCGTCGTATTCTAATCTGCGTTCGTTTTGATATTGTAAAACACGGGCATAAGGTTCGTTATAATAACCATTTAATTCGGTGGCAATACCAACTGGATCTTCAATAGCAAAAATCATCGGCTTTTTGCTTGGACTATAGCGCTCCATCGAATGTGCTAAGTGTTCGCTTGATTCGGGTTTGAAAACACTCCATGGTTCACATGTGCTATTTTTGTCTAATAGTTTTTTATTAAATTGGTATTGCTTATCACGCCCTTCACTGAAAGGTTCATCAAATACTGCCCATGTTTGTGCGTTTTGATTGTCTTTACTGAATATTATTTGTCTATTTTCATCATAAGGTAGTAAGGCTTTGTTCATTTTCGGGTCAAAATCTAATATGCTTTGAATGTTGTTATGGTTGGCTATCGTTGCACTTTCAGCATTACCTTGCCATTCGGCGATATTAATAACTTGCATCCGTTTATGTGGATTTTGTTCATATTTTTTTAATGTTTTTTCAGACCATTTGAGTTCACTAAATGCTATGTATACGACTTGTAGATTTTCAGGATTAGCAATAGTAATAAAAGCATTATGGCTGTCATTGGATTTTACTTGTGGGCAATGACATTGCTCTTGTTGCTCTGAATCTGTTATTGGTTTAGCGGCAGCATTTGAAAATTGCTTAATTAAATGTCCTTTACTATCAATACTGTATATTTGCCATTTAGATCCTAGCTTATCTGGTATATAACAATATAAAAACCCCTCACGCATAACTCTTACATGATATTGGTAATCATCAGCTAATGGTAAATTGGTAACTCTTGATAAATTAGCCCATGATGGTATTGAACTTTTAAGATATTTTGGTATAACAGTATATCGAACTGGTAAAATAGCAATGCCTTCATTCTGGCATCCACATTCAGGGGTATTGTTTGTTTCCGTCATATTTTTTCCTAATTTACTTCTTCTAAGGTTTCACAATTGTGTTGGCTTAAAAACTGTAATTTATTTACCACTGGGTAATATTCTTGGCCCAGTAATAAATGTTGAATTTGTTCTATAATTCTAGGTTTAATATCAAAATCCGGTCCCCATCTCAACGCAAATTGCGCCCACTCAAGTTGCAAATCTTGATCATAAATATTTTTTTCCATTAAACGTTGTAAACATGGCATTATTGTTCGGAGTGATTGAATTTCATCAATATAAAGTGTGGGTTGTTTTAGTTTTTGTGAATTGATAATTTGATTATTAATGCCAATACAGTCTATTTTTTGATATTGTTCATGATTTATTCCAAGCTGTCCGGTTAGTACTGGTTCAAACTCCCCTTCATTGCGATGAATGTTAAGTATTCCTTCTCGACTTAACATTGCCCATATATCTATTTGACTTAATAGCTTGTTTTGCTGTTTTATGTTTAATAAGCTGAACAACTGCAAAAAAACTGCGGGATCATAGTAACGTAATAGTATTTTCTTTTGAGCGCGAGTTTGTAATACTAATGTCGATATAGCATTAACGATGTATTGTGTATCGTTATTTGTAAATAGCCAAGCGCAGTATTGCTGGCCATTACCGGCAATAATAGACTCGGGTCGCAATTGTTTTAATGCCTGATCAATCATATAACTCAATACCGACTGTTCATATTTATCATGTAGATCTAGTTCTATAACCCACGGACGATTAATAGCTAATACGGATGGATGCATAATTAACACTTGATGTAAACGATGATGATTTTTGTAATATTCCATAAAAGGTTCGTTAATCGGGTTTAAAAATGGATCGAGTATTGCCAAACAACGCTGCTGATAAGACTGGGATAGAGTAATTAGTTGCTCGCTAATCGTTAACGCGTTTGCCGATAATTTAGTCAAATCAATTGCCGTTTGTCCACACTTTAACATATTATTTCCTTATTCTAGTGAGATACAAGCTCGTTGTTCTTGGACTTGTTGGCTCTGTTTTCTTTGGCAATTTATTTCTCCCGGTATATTGGTTGTATAGGATAAATTCGCCGGCCCCATTTTTTGCAAGGCATTACATTTTAAGTAGATATTACTTGGCGTACCTAGCTCTATACCACTACTGTTGATTTTGATATAAGAGCCGCCACAAATTAAAATGATTTCTTTTGTTGCCGATAAATCCGTTTTACCCGACACACTATCTACCTTAATATCTTGTTTAGCCGCCATAGCAAGGTTATCAGTTTGGGCTTGAACCTCTATATCTCCTTGATTGGCAAATAGCTTTATCCCGGCTTTTTGAGCAAACAGAC
>CALYPG010000005.1 GCA_945271295.1 uncultured Gilliamella sp.
TTTTTATTGTCACCATTATTTTAGTTAAGATTCGCACTTAGTACTTGAATTCAAGGGTTAAGACAAATAACTATAATCATATTTTTCAATGTGCTTGAGTTTAAACTACTTGGATATATTTATTAAAAGCAATTTGCTAAACAAGCCAAAAGACACTTTATTCCTGTTTGAAAAAGCGATACAAATAATCCTAAATTTTTGTAAATTACTTTGTTAAAATGACCAAGGGTTAACATTTTCAAAAGCTCATCAACAATGAAACATCTTATACAACAGATCCTATTAGCTATCACCTGTTTGGTATTCGCCAGCTTGGCACAAGCAAGCCATTGCTATAACTATATCGTCGAAGGTTATTACAACTTATTGGTTGAAAACGGCGGTATGTTTTTGCAAGAAACAATTAAAGATAGTAATAAAGTCAGTTATGTATCTCAGGATAAAGAGCTCTTAAAAGGTGTTAACGGTCAAGATTTTCGGGTTATTTCTGATGATGGTAAATATATACTTTTCCTAACAGATGCTATGTACTATCTTGTACCTAAATCTTTATATACAGTTAAAGAGTATGGTGTTAACCCATTGTTTCGTGAGGACGAAGTTAACAAAATTGTCTCTAACCAGTTTTATCTGGTTTCCGGTGACTGGTATTATGTTGTTTTAGCATATAATGGGCAAAGCATTAAACACAAAATACCTGAACTTAAAGGCAATCTCGAAATAATCGCCAACTTCAACCGTGGTGAAATATTATTAAAAGATGATCATGCTGTGTATATTTATTATGAAGGGGAAAATAGACTTAAAGAAATACCGCATCTCTCACCTTCACAAACACATTTCGTTCAGTCACTGGATTTTTATCAGCAACATCACTACTTATATGATGATGATACCTTTTACCTAATTAATATACGATTTATATACCAAGACATTACCAAACAGTTTAATCTGCAAGGCAAGCATGACGGCTTTACTAATGCTGAGATTCACCCTAGTTACTCAGGGGATTCGATTGATACCAAAGATGGACTGATCTGGCTTTATGCACGCAGTACTGTGCTTCAAGGGGAGGATTCTTTTTTCACGCCTATACAAGCAACCTACCTGAATAAGTACAAAGATGTATATGTTTATCATGATAAAGTTTATGCTGATAATTGGGATCTTATTCAAGAACGCCAGCCACTTGATCTGGCGGTGGTTAAGAATCCTGAGGAACTGCATCGACCTGTCACGGTGGTATTTTCTGACAATGTATTGGAATACCTTTATCATGAACATCAACTACAACCTCAAGAAAAAAAAATTAATCTTAAAACTACTGAGGATTATATTGAAATCCAAAATCAAAGAATTTTTATTGGTGCTGACGAACTTAGTAGCGATATATCTAAAGATAAACCTATTTTTTTAGGATCAATTGTCAATGTTATCAAACCATGCGATAGTCGCATGGGAGATTCAGTTGTTGTGGATTACTATTACTTTTTTACCGATGGTAATAAGGTTTATGCTTACGTCAATCCTTCGGTAAAGAAAACACCACAAATACTAAACAACATTTCCCCCCAAGACCTTAAGGCCGACGATTATGACACGTTACAAAAATTAATGAACATGCTCATTACTCCGTAATGTATTTATTAAAAAGTAGTCACTTGCGGTTACCGGTTAAATAAACGACGTTTAACTTGCCAGTGTTTCTTGTATATTCTATTTTGAGTTAATCTTTATATCAGCCAGATATGATGTTTTGTCAACATCACTAATTTGTCGTAACACATTACAAGGAACTCCTGCCGTAATCACGTTTGCAGGAATATCTTTTGAATGATGAAAAATCTCTACTATCTAGTGGATTAAATTTTATGCGTTTAAAACTGCATTTATGACTAATTATATATGCGCAAACATAACAATTTATAAAATTTAATTTGTGTCGTATTATAATAAAATATAAGCCCAGCCTAATCAGGTGGTTTCATGAATAGCACTACTAAAATTATAAACTTACTTATAGAAAAATTTGTTAAAGACAATAATGTTGAAATGGCTATAGCTTTATTACAAATTGTTTTGTACTCTGAGCAAAGAAGGGCAAGGCTACCGAATTTAGATGTTCGATCCACTCTTAAAATGCAAAAGAAATATTGTTGGATTTTTTAAAACTATTGGTTCATGGAGCAAAATTTTAGAAATTTAAACATGATATTAGAGGATTTTATTAATGGTTAAATTCACTCCATTCTGGGATGAAGGTTTGACTTTATCTCAACAAAAAGAAAAAATAAAATCTCTTTTTACAATATCTAAATATCAAATCAACAAAAACTATCCTGATATTTTACTACGAGAATCTGAATGGTGCTACCTGCTATTACCAGGAAGAATTTCTCATGAAATCCAGCAAAAGTTATTATCTTCTGACTTAACTTGTCTATGCAACTATCCTGCTATTCCATATGCAATTATATTGCCTTATCTTACTTATTGCGAAGTAATTTCAGATATTTTGTCCTCACAGAATGATGCTGTTTATTTTATTGCTTTCGCAACTCAGGAAAGGGATCACGAAAAATTATTGGAATGGATTAACTTAATTATGACTAGCAGCAATCATATCACTAAGACAATAAATGCAAAGCAAAAATTCACTGCTTTTTCTTTGCTAGTTATTGATAGTGGAGACTTCATAGAAAATGAGGAATGATCCTGTAAATACCCCATGAGGCATTAAATAATATGACGCCGATTGAGAATATAAAACACTAAAACTCCCGGAGTAATTTTCTACGTGAATTGTGTACTAAGAATGGGGTATTTACACTATAATTTTATATTACAGAGTGTAAAGTGAAATAGCTTGGATCAGTATAGTATTGATAAAGATTAGAATTAGTCTTTTTGAAAAACAGAGGAATCAGCCATCGAAGGGCTTTAGCGAGTTTTTTCGTGTGCATTAGCAGTTAATGCACACGGAAAAATAGATGATAATTAGTTAATTAGATCTTGTTTTTACAGTCACCTGTATCTAAGTATTCTTGAAGATTATCATAGCTATATTCTATCATATTACGACAAGCTTCATCCGTATTACTTCCAACATGCGGTGTAATTAATACTCGAGGATAGAGTGAAATAAGCTCGTCAATTACAGGGTTACCTGTTGACTGACCTTTGAAATCTTTATTGAAAATAGTACTTTCATTTTCGATAACATCGGCACCAAATCCCGCTAATTTACCGCTTTTAAGGGCAGTAATAACCGAAGATAAATCAACAAGTCCACCTCTAGAACAGTTGATTAAGATCGAATTATCTTTCATCTTACTTAAAAAATTAGCATTAACAATATGATGATTTTGATCTTTGATATATGGCATATGAAGTAAAATAATATCTGATAGCTTAACTACCTCATCCATTTCCATAAATGTGATAGTTTTTTTAGCTTCTTCGCTTTGATAAATATCATAACCAATTACTTCTGCACCTAAACCTTTAAAAAGTTTAGCTGTAGTTAAACCAATGCGCCCAACACCTAACACACCAACTTTAAGTAAACGTACTTCTCGGCTGAAATAGCTGCTGTGAACTGTGAAATCTCCATTGCTTGTTGAATTAGTCATCGATGCTGTATTTCTAAGTAGCATTAATGCCAAAGTTAAACTTAACTCAGAAATAGCATTAGGAGAATATCCTGGTACTAGAGCTAATTTAAAACCTAGTTTTTTAGCTTCAGGAACATCAATATGATCAACACCAACAGTTCTGGTTAATAAAAATTCAACGCCCATCTCTTTCATCTTTGCTAAATTTCTAAGCTTCGCATTACAGTTACCACGTAGCATAACAGCGTTGTGACCTTTGATTAAGTCAACGTTATCTTCAGTAAGCAGCTCTTCAACGAGTGTTAACTCATATCCATACTTGTTTAAAGATTGGAAATAAGGCTGCTCATTTTTTCGTGCTCCAAAACAAATCATTTTTATTTTTTTCATATCTGGTCCTTACATAAACATACTAAAATTTTTAATAATTTCTAAAATTAATATGATAAATGGAATAATAAACACAGCAGCAGCTGTTGAAATTAAGCTACAGTTTGACGATGTAATTGCTTCATTATCAAATTTAATTGAGTAAGCAACTGCAACTGTTGCAGGTGGTGTTGCCATCATTATTGCTGATACTGCAACCGAAATAAATGGAATTGGGAAGAATATATTTGCAACAAATAATCCAACAGTTGATAGTGTTGGTACTAATAAAATTTTAGTGAAAGTATATAACCAAGCTGTTTTGTTGGTTAATGCACTTCCTAAACTCACTTGTCCTAATGTAGCACCAATTGATAACCAAGCTAGTGGAGAGGCTAATACTGCAAGATATTCCATTGGTTTGAATAGCCAATATGCCGTTTTGTCTAAACGTAAAAATGCATAGGTTTTATCGCCAACATGCACTTGAGGTAAAAAGTCTTGGAAAATCCAAATAAATAAACCTAAAAACGTTGCAATAATAATTGGATTTAACACCATTTGTTTGATGTTATTAGCCGTCATTTTTAAACCACTAAATGAGATAAATCCCCAGCTATAAAGGAAAATTCGATAAGAAATATTGAATAGTGACGCATAAAGTATGCCATCTGTACCATAAATTGCACCAATAATTGGCATACCAAAGAATGTTGTACTACCTAACGTAGTTAATACAGTTAATGCTTTTTTACGTTGTTCTTCATAGCGGAAATAATATATTTTCATTAAGAAAATTAATGAACCCTGGATCACAAAACCCCAAATTAATACTGTAGCCCCTTGCATTAACTTTTCTGGACTAATGTCTTGCATAAAGCTTTTAAAACTTAATGCCGGTAAAGCAACAGTTAAGATAATTAAGCTTAACTGTTTAGCTATCTTCGCATCAAAAATTTCCTTTTTAGTTAAAAAAAAGCCTAATAAAATTATCAATAATGAACTTGATATTGCCCCAACAATACTATTGTTCCCTAGCACTGTTGAGAAAATTTGAAACAAATCTAATCCTTCCATAACATCCTCATAATTAAAATAAAAAATTTAAAATAATTTAAAATAAAATTTTGTATATTTTGGATCTTTAACCTTGATCCAACGCTCGCCAAGTGTATTAATATTATTTTTAATTGGAATTTAGCGTTATTTACTTGTTTTTCCTTCTTGATAGATTTTCTATACACACAGCATAATTGGTTTATGATTCAATTCGATAATCGAGTAACTGATTATTTATAAAAAACAATGTTTATACAAAATATGCTACAGGCTCATTGAATAATATTGTTTTTATTTAATGCTATAAACTATAATTAAACCTAATTACTAAATACCTTTTCTTAAAGTTTTTTTCAATTCCTTAACTTTCCTTTGTTGCTCTAGAAGACTTATTTGATTGTCTACCTCGATAGAGAACTCTATAAAATCAATTGCACGCCCTTTCCGTAAAGGTTTATAAGCTACTTTTAAGTCACTTTTTTAGTTAATTTCTTCGATTGATGGTTTAATTACTTTCCTATTAAGTTCTTTGTATTCCTCAAATTTATTATTAAGCTATAACGAAATGCGTAAATCTAACACGCTAATCGTGCGAGATTTTAGAGATCTTTACTAAGTTAATAGCTAATAATAATAGTCTAATTGAATAAGTACGGTTAAAACCGCTTATATTGCGTAATTGATAATTAGTGAATTGTTTTTCAAGTTGGCAGAGGTATGGCATGACCGCATTGCGAAACTCAATTATAGCTAATCCATTGTTGTTTTTATATTCTGCGGATTGAATCCAACGAAATTTTTTTGTTAGTTTGGGATCTTTTACATTAAATAGAACGTTCATAAAGATTGTCGATCGCTGTTTTTATTTGCTTGTATGCATTATTTTGCTTTATATCAGGAAACTGTTTGATAAAGTCCTCGACGCTTATTGTTTGCTTTTGCTGTGGTTCTTGTGGGTTTAACATTCCTATACAACAGTAAAGCATCAAACGTTACTCGACTAACGTCAGCTTGTAACTTGCTTCAACTAGATAATTATCTTTATAAACAATTAAATTACTCATGATAAAGCACCTATAATGTATATTTTTAAATATAATACACTATAAATATATATATTATTTACACTTTAAGGTTATAGCCTGTGGATAGCACCATAAAAAGGTACACCTTTAGAGGTGTAACAAATAAGAAGGATGGCGGAAGCGCAGAGATTCGAACTCTGGGAGGGTCGCCCCTCGCCGGTTTTCAAGACCGGTGCTTTCAACCGCTCAGCCACACTTCCGCAATGCCGCAGAATATTAAAGTAGAGACGGACTTTTGTAAATAGTTAATTAAAAAAAAAAGTGTGTTTGCTTTAATTTTCATCAATTTTGCCTGTAATTCTTTTTATTGGCGGACTTTTATTCTGAAAATTCCTGTTGGAATTGATTTAATTGAGTATAATAATATCCAATAAATAAAATTGTATGTTGAGAAAAATGTTAGAACAAATAGCAACTGATGAGAACGGTTACTTAAAGAATTGGCAGGACTGGTCTGCTGATTTAGTGCCTGAACTAGCATTAAAAGAATCGATTGAATTAACTGATGCCCATTGGGAAGTCATATTATTTGTGCGTGATTTTTATTTAGAATATAAAACTTCACCAGCTATTAGAGCTTTAGTTAAAGCAATGGAAAAGAAGTTTGGTGCAGATAAGGGCAATAGCCGTTATTTATATAGACTATTTCCTGAAGGACCTGCCAAACAAGCAACCAAACTAGCTGGATTACCCAAACCTGTTAAATGCATATAAATAGAAGGAAATTTTAAATTCATGAATAGATGGAAGCTTCCTTTGTTATTATTAGCAATACTTGGTTACTTACAATATTCTTTATGGTTCGGAAAAAATAACATATTTGATTATCAAAATAATTTGAAAATGCTAGCTGCTTTACATGAAGATAATAATAAGTTAAAGGCTCGTAATGAACAGATGTTTGCTGAAGTTAATGATTTACAACAGGGTTTTCAAGCAATAGAAGAGCGTGCTCGTAGCCATTTAGGCATGGTTAAACCAAATGAATATTTTTACCGAATTATTATAGATTCTAATGCACAAAAAAGATAAGGTATTACGTGAATAAAGCTATTAAAATCAAAGCAATAGTGCCGGCAGCGGGGGTCGGTTTTCGTATGAATAGTCAGATCCCAAAACAATATATTAAAATTGGTACAATGACAATTTTAGAGCATACTCTAAATAAATTATTAAATCATCCGAAAATAGATAAAGTCATTGTAGCAATTAGTCCGAAAGATGACTTATTTAATACACTTTCAGTTGCAACCCATCCCAAAATTAGCGTTGTTTTGGGTGGAGCAACTCGGGCTAATTCTGTTTTAGCTGGATTGCAATCGCTTGATGATAATGACTGGGCTTTAGTGCATGATGCAGCGCGACCTTGTGTTGATAAAGAAGATATTAGTCGCTTAATTGAAACGGTTATAAATTCACAACGAGGTGGGATATTGGCAATGCGTATTTACGATACCATTAAACGCGCCTTTCATGATAATGATACCGTCATTGAAAATTCACTAGATCGTAATTATTTATGGGGAGCAGCAACACCACAATTATTTAAAGTTGCTGAGTTAAAATCATGCTTACAGCAAGCTTTAAACAATCATGTTGCCATTACCGATGAAGCCTCAGCAATCGAGTATGGTGGTGGTCATCCATTATTAGTTGAATGTCGGCGAGATAATATCAAAATTACTTGCCCGGAAGATATTGCATTAGCTACGTTTTATTTAACTAATCACATTTTTGATAGGTAAAGAGTTATGAGAATAGGGCATGGATTTGATGTACATAAATTTGGTGGTGAAGGTCCGATCACACTTGGTGGGGTGAAAATTCCTTATGAGCGTGGACTTATTGCCCATTCTGATGGCGATGTGGTATTACATGCTATTACCGATGCGTTGATTGGTGCATTAGCATTAGGGGATATTGGTAAGCTATTTCCTGATACTGATGTTAAATATCAAGGTATTGATAGCCGAATTTTGTTAAAAGAAATTTATAGTATTATTCAAGCCAAAGGTTATGAGCTGGCTAATCTTGATGCAACTATTATTGCACAAGAACCCAAAATGCGCCCTCATGTCGATCAAATGCGGATTAATATAGCTGAAGATCTTACTCTCCATTTTGATCAAATTAGCATTAAAGCTACTACTACCGAGCAATTAGGCTTTATTGGACGTAAAGAAGGAATTGCTTGTGAAGCAGTAGTGTTGTTAACTAAGAAATTGACGATCAATTCAATCAAGTAATGGACAAAGAAGTGTTTATAGAAGAACTGAGTTATTTATATGGAAAACCGACAACTATAGGGCAATATAAACAACAGTTAGCTGATTTTATTGTTAAAGAAGATCTCGGTTTTGCACTAACAGGTGAAGGTGAACATGTTTTCGTTAATCTACAAAAAAGCGATTGTAATACCGTTTTTGTAGCTGAACAACTTGCTAAATATGTGGGTATTTCTGCTAAATTGGTAAGTTATGCTGGTTTAAAAGATCGTCAGGCTATTACCACACAATGGTTTAGTTTACATATGCCAGGACAACAAACTCCCGATTTCTCAGCATTTGATTTAGCAGGATGTCAAATATTACAAATAGCTAGGCATAATAAAAAATTGAAAATAGGTGCATTAAAAGGTAATTATTTCAATATTATTCTCCGAGATTTAACCTCCAAAATTGCGATTGAATCTAAACTAACATTAATTAAACAGCACGGCGTGCCTAATTATTTTGGTGAACAACGGTTTGGACATGATAATAATAACATTACTCAAGCCATAAAATGGGCAAAAGGTGAAATTTCAGTCAAGGATCGAAAAAAAAGAAGCTTCTATTTATCAGCTGCACGCAGTGCGATCTTTAATGATATAGTAAGCAAGCGAATTGAGCACAATCTACATCAAAAAGTGCTTGATGGTGATATATTACAATTGGCTCAACGCAGTAGCTGGTTTATTGCACAACTAGAAGAACTAGAGTTGTTACAACAACGTCTACTTCAAGGTGAAATTAATATTACTGCCCCAATGATGGGGGATTCACCTTTAGGCACTTTGTCTGTTGCGCTAGAATTTGAACAAGAGTGTTGGAAAAATTGGTCTAAATTTGGTGATTTATTTAAGAAAGAGCAGGTCAAAACAGCTAGACGTTCGTTGTTATTACGTCCGCAGCAATTTGTTTGGCAATGGTTAAATGACGATAGTATCGAAATAAGCTTTTATTTACCTTCTGGTAGTTATGCAACAAGTGTAATACGTGAATTGATAATAGGAAACAAGTAAGGTAAATGCAAACTCTAAAAATGCAATCTTTAATTAAATTATTGCGTCAGCAAGGAATCAAAGACGAACGTGTCTTAACTGCAATTGCTTCAATTCCTCGCGAACATTTCATTGATGAAGCATTGTCTCACCAGGCTTATGATAATCGTTCATTACCTATTGGTAGTGGTCAAACCATTTCACAACCTTATATCGTCGCACAGATGACAGAGTTATTGAAGTTGGAACCTGCTTCTAAAATACTTGAAATAGGCACAGGCTCGGGCTATCAAACGGCAGTTTTAGCCAAGTTAGTGGATCATGTTTGTTCTGTTGAAAGGATTAAAAGTTTACAATGGAATACTAAACGACGTTTAAAGCAACTCGATATTCATAATATAGCTACGCGTCATGGTAATGGTTGGCATGGATGGCCAGAAAGGGCCCCCTTTGATGGCATTATTGTAACTGCAGCAGCATCAGAAGTTCCGAAAAGTTTATTAGAGCAATTGGCGGATAAAGGTCGTTTAGTCATTCCAGTAGGAGAACAAACTCAGGTATTAAAATTAATTGAACGTAAGGGTGATCATTTTATTACTAAAAATATAGATAAAGTAAAATTTGTGCCCTTATTAAAAGGTGATATAGAATAAAAAAACCACCACAATAAATGGTGGTTTTATTCAATTTAATTAATTTAGGTTTAATATTTTCCTTGCTTCATCTGGAGTAGCTGGTTGTTTACCGGCTTCTTGGATAATACGAACAGCCCGTTCGACAAACTGGGTGTTTGATTTAGCTAATTCACCTTTGGCATAGTAAATATTGTCTTCCATTCCAATACGAATATGCCCTCCCATAGCAATAGTTGCATAGAGAGTTGATAAATGATTCGAACCTATACCAAATGCAGACCAAGTACTTTCTTTCGGTAGTAAATTTTTCAAAAAAACAAGATTTTCAACAGTAGCTGCAATACCTCCAGGCGCCCCCATACATAATTGAAAATGTAATGGTGCTTTTAATACTCCTTTATTTAAATAGTAAAGTGCATTATAGATAAAACTCGCATCAAATACTTCTATTTCAGGTTTTACATTTTGTTGTTGCATATAATACCCGAGTTTTTCTAAAAATGGCGGTGTATTATAAAATACAGTTGAGTTCATCCAGTTCATTGTTCCGCAGTCATAAGACCCCATTTCTGGTTTGACTTTAGATAAGTGAATCATTCGGGTTTCATCGGTGGCATTGAGATCACCCGATGTTGTACAGTTAATGATAATATTGCAGTCAGTTTGCCGAATTAATGAAACCGTTTCTTCAAATTTTTCACTATTCATAGTGCCTTTACCATTTTCATCTCGCATATGCAAGTGAGCAATAGCAGCACCGGCTTTCCAACAAGAATAAACATCATTGGCAATTTCCTGTGGTGTCATCGGTATTGCAGGATTATGTTCTTTAGTTGGAAATGCTCCTGTAGTTGCAACAGTGATAATAACTTTATTTTTCATAATATTAATCCTAATTATTCAATTTTTGTATTTGGTAAAAAGAACATGGTAACGGCAGATAAAAAGAAAAATATTGCGCAAATACCAATACCTACCGTGAGTCCGTATTTTGTTGCAATGAAACCAAGGATAAATGGTGAAAAAGCAGAAATACCTCTACCGGCATTAAAACAAAATCCCGCTCCTAAGGTTCTTACCCGGGTAGGAAATAATTCTCCAAAGTATGAACCAAACAAACCAACGAACGAAATAAAGAAAGCGTAAAAAGGGCCCATTAATAAAATCAACATAGAATCTTCAACCATTACATAGATAGGTAATGTAATGGTGGTTCCAATAAAAGATAAAATGATGGCTGATTTACGACCAATATTATCCGCTAACCAACCAAATAAGTTATAACCAATAAACATCCCGACATTCAATATTAAGAAAAATAAAGACATGGTTTTTACATCTAACCCTCTAACTTTTATTAAAAAAGTTGGTATCCATGTAGTTGATCCCCAATAGGCGACAAAAGCAAAACTTGATACTAATGTTGCAAGAATTGTTCTTGATAATAATTCAGGCGCAAAGATTTCTTTTATTTGAATATTGCTCACATCTCCTTTCGCAATTCTTTCATCTTTTTGTTTTTTCCATACCTCTGATTCAGGAACAAATAAATAAATGTAAAGGGCCGCAATAATTGATCCTGCTCCAGTTAAAAAGAGTGATCTCCAACCAAAATCAGGAATAATCACTGAAGCAAGAAATGCTGCAATACCAGCTCCTGCAGGGAATGAACTTAGTACAAAGGCTGCTGCTCTACCTCTTTGTTTGGCTGGCCATGATTCGGCTATATAAGCAGCAATAATTCCCCAGACTCCACCTAATGCTAAGCCTGCTACAAAACGTAAAATTAAAAGTACGATCCAATTAGGGCTAAGTGAAATGGCAGCAGTTAGTATGCCAAAAATCATTAAACTATATATCAGTGATTTTCTTCTGCCATGATTATCAGAAAACCAGCCAACAATCACACTACTTAAGCCTACGCCTAATAAGGTTGCTGTACCAAGTAGTCCACCTTCATACATTTCCATATTCAGATCATGCATAATTGCTGGTAATGAAACTGCCAATAGAGTTATATCCATAGCATCAAACATATAACCAAAAAAGCCACCTACAAGTACATGCCATTTATTCAAAATATTTGTTTTCATTTTTTAATCCTTTTCCATTAAGGCATTATTGCAACCGTTCTTGTCCAACCTGCACTGGCATTTTTAATTTTTACTGGCAAGCATGAAACAGTAAAACCAAAGGCAGGTAATTTATCCAAATTAGTTAGTTTTTCTAAGTGATAATATTCTTTTTCTATACCAGCAAAATGTCCTTCCCATATTATGGATTTATCATGTGTTTCCTTAAATTTTTCCGCTACTAAAGGTAATGGACTATCCCAACTCCAAGCATCAGTACCTACAACTTTTATTCCTTTATTAAGTAAAAAAAGCGTTGCTTCTCGCCCCATACCGCAGCCTTTAACTAAATACTCTTTTGAACCATAATACTGTTGGGCACCAGATTGAATTAATACAATGTCTAACGGTTTTAATTTATAACCGATACGCTCTAACTCGTATTGAATATCTTTGGCGGTAACAACGTAGCCAGCAGGGAAATGTGAAAAATTGAGCATAACACCATCGGATATACACCACTCTAAAGGCATCTGATCAATAGTTTTTGCTTTTTTCCCGTGATCCATGGTTGGATGATAATGCCAAGGGGCATCAAGGTGAGTTCCGCTGTGTGTGGTTAATTTAATATATTCAATAGCCCATCCTAATCCATCTGGTAAATCATTGTTGGTGGCCGTAGGAAAAAATGTTTTGATATGTTCCGCACCCTTTGCATGATCCCAATAATCAATTTCAGTTGGCATTGATGGTGGATCATTAGGGGTTTGATCTTCTATTGATACACTTAAGTCAATTATTTTCATATAGTTACTCCTTATGCTTCTTGTTTTTGTGATCTAAACAATAAAATTTGATGTAATATAGTATTGATTGAACGTGCGTTCAATTTTGTTTTGTTTTAAGTATGACATGGATCACAAATTAATTTGAACGTTCAATTTTAAAAAAAGGAGTGTAATAGTGACAATATATATATGGAAATGGTTTATTGTCTATTTAGACTAGTTAGTCAATTTTTGCAAAAGATTTGATAATATCGAATGCCGATTTATAATCGTATTTAGAGTTGGTTAATACTGCGTTTAATCCTGCAAGTGAATAATGATAAAGATATTGACAAGCTATTTCTGGATTTGCAATTGAACAAATATCATGTGAAAGAAATTTAATCCGATCTACTTCCGCAAAAGTATTACACATTAGCCCAACTAGAAAATCAAACCCCCAATGAATTTGTTCAACCGTAGATGTTGGATAAGTTCGTTTTAATTCGGCAATGAATAACTTTGCATAAGGATCAAATTGATCACATAAGATGGATAATCCCAATGATGAACCGGATGATAAAAGTCGAGCGACATTAATCGCATAATAGTGCCACCCTTCACCACCGTAGAGGGTGTTGTAAAGATAAGGAGCCAAAAATGACTCGACAATTTTTTCTAATGGTATTGGTTTTTTTCCATTAATATTTTTGTAATGATTAAGAAGGCGAATACGGTCTGAACTTAGTGTGCCAATACGTCTACGTATAACTGCTCGAAATAACTCTTCTTTTGAACCAAAATGGTAATGAACTAATGCTAGTTTTACTCCTGCATCTTCGGTAATTTGTCGAATTGACACTTCACTATAACTTGTTTCAGCAAAAAGCCGTTCAGCTGAATTTAGCAGTTTTTCTGCAGTTGTGTTTTTCATAATATTTTTTTAATGTTGTTTTAGTAATTCAATTTATTTTTGATTAGGCTATAAATTTTTAATATTACTGGTTAAACTTATTAGCCAATTAATTATTTGCAATATTAACATAATTTATTGAATATTATATTAAAAATTTTGCTAAAATTGTTATTTCAACAGCTATCGTCTAATTAAAATTTATGACAATATTGATTAATAGCAGAGTAAAATTCAACTTTCAATCATCATTACTAACCTATTTTTTGCAAAGTGTTGTCTAATAAATGTATTGAAATTTTTTTAGCACTTTATTCATTTCATAGTATGGATAGGCAAATAATATTTCCATCTTAGTTGCTCTACAATTAGATATAATTTTTACCCTATTCATATATTTAACAGTGGCAATTACGCTATAAAATGGTTACAAACCAATAAAACCATTTTATTACTGAGTTTGGTAATAAATTTGATTTTTAAATATTGAGTAACTTATTAATTGTGACGTGATTTTTTGAGCTAGTAAGATGACTAGCTCATTTTAGTTTTTTGAAGATTTTTAATAAGATATATTATTAAAAATAATATTAACACTGATGGTTTGTAAGTTAGAAAATAAGCTATCTATCTTTTTCCACTTTTAGTTAATAACTTAATTTTGAATATGATTTTTACCGAACTCAATTAAAATTTTATCTTAAAAGTAAATTATTTATTGCTTACGTTCTGATTGTTTCCATTCACAAATTCCATAAATGGCATTAAATAAATAGATTAAGTATTGCGTTGCTATAATTAAGTTATCAGTATAAATATTTAATCCTATTACAAGTACATTCAAAATTACCCATAAATACCAGTTAAATGAATATCTCATCATTAACAGAAGTTGGGCAACGACCCCTAAGCCAAAAATAAAACAATTAGTAATGAGTTGATAAATTGTATTATCTACACCAATGGCATCAGTCAAATAAATATTGAAAAAAACGGCAGCAATTAAAAAAGTAAGAGTATATAAAAAAGATTGCTCATTAAGGGAACGAACTTTAACATTTTTATCATTATCTTGGTTCTTTTGCCAAGTAAATAACCCATAAATGTGTGAACCAAAATAATAGAAAGTTGGTAGACTTGCGCCTATGTTACCGCCTAAAAAGTTGGCAATACATTCCCCAGTTACAGCAAACATGCCTAGTACATTACCACTATTTTTCCGTTTGGCCAGTAAAATCACACACAACAAACCACAAACAGCACCAAAATAAGATATAGCATAACGTAGATTTAAAGTAGTAAAAGGATCAGTATATAAAAATGCTAAAGTAACAAATAGTACACAAAAGTATGGATAAAATTTATTACGTCCAATTGATATAATACCAGAGTTTAGTTTGTTCATAATTAATATTCCTCCGCATTGATGAGTTGATTAACTAGATCGATGCAGCACAGATAACGTTCTTCATAATCAGGCGAATCTATTTTAATGTAGTTGATATTATTTTTTTCTAATATAGAAATAAGTAATTGTTGGAAATCTTTTCGTTGTTTAGGGCTACCTAAATGACGTAAACCATCTGCTACCCAAGGAGTGTTATTACCTAGCAGAATAACCAGATCAAAACGATAATTGTTAATCATCGCTTGTAAAAAAGGGTGCTCTTTGCCTTCATATTTTTTACAAAAAGCTTGTGTGGTCACAAAATCAGTATCAATAAAGGATACTTTATTAGCATGTTTTATTGCAAAATCAATATATTGTGCATGACCTAGAGCAATTTTATCATAATCAGCAAATTGTAACGCACGCTCATCACCACCAAGGTGAGAAAAAACATAATCTCGACCATATTCCCAAGCACTGGTAGTATTAAATACATTGGCTAGTTTATTAACTAGGGTTGATTTACCACTAGATTCACCTCCTAATATAGCAACAGTGCGAACAAAAAAAGGTCTTACTTCTGTTGGGATATATTGCCAGTTTTTAAGTGGAGCTTTACGGATCTGAGTGCCACTGACATGCATAAATTGTCGAGTCGGATCGATTAACACCGTATCTAAATTAAACAAATCTTTATACATGGCAACATCTTGAGGTTCGCTTGAATAAACATAATTTGGTTCAATACCCTTTTCGTTAAATAGTTTTTTGACTCTATCACTCCATTGATGCCAACCATTTGGGTAAGCAGGTATACCATCTTCTTCTAATAATTCAATATGAATATTTTTCTGATATTTAAAAGTTTGTAATAACCAACGAATTCGATCATTGATGGTTGGTTGGCGTGACATGGCACTATTTTCAAATAATGCTATATCTCGTGTTGTATCAGAACAGAGGATTACATAAAGTTCATCAACTTGGCTAATTGCACGTTGAATAAGATAAATATGGCCAGTATGTAAAGGATAAAATTTGCCAAAGATTACCCCAGTTTTTTTATGTTTATTCGGTTCTTCGACTTGTAAATATTGATGAAGTGCTTGTAGTTTATAGGCACTTGGATTTTTGATTTTATCATTAATAAGTTGGCTTAAATATCCTTTAGTCATTTGACAAGCATCGGCAACAGTTTGTAATGATAGATTCTTTCGTTTTATTACCTTTTTTAAATAACTAAAACTATTCATGGTGACTCCTTATACTTTTGTTTTTTATTTTTTACTAAATATAATGCATAATAAATAATTGTTCAATATATTAAACAAAAATATTTTGTTTTTTATTTTGGTTATTTAAATATAATAAAATACAAATTTTTTTAATTGTCAGCATAAACCAATAAGTTATATGTTGTGTAATTAAAGTTGACTTGGTCAAAAGACTGAGAATTATAATTTTACTGAAAAAGGATAAAACAATGAAAATTCGCAGAATTGCATTTTTAGCCGCATTTATTTCCGGTTCAACTTTTGCCAATAATAATGTTACATTAAATAAAGTAACTTTGTTTTTAAAAGGTGCGGAATTACAAGGACAAGCCAAGGTTACGCTTGCCAAGGGTGAAAGTGAAATTGTATTAACGGGCATTGCCAATGGTGTAAACCCTGATTCTATTACAGTTGGCTTTGGGACTGATAGTAACGTAAAGATTTTATCGACTAGTTTGCAAAATAAAACTGAAGCAAATAAGCCAGACAATAGTGATCTTCAGCCATTATTAACACAATTGAAACAATTACAACAAAAGTACACCACCATTAATATTCAATATCAAGCTGTTTCGGAAACAATAGCACTCTTGCAAGGTAATCGGTTAGAAGGCTTAATTAAAACTACAGATTTGCAAGAAGCAGTAAATTTTATTAAAACTAATTTAGTTAACACATTGAATGAACAATATGCATTACAAACTGAGTTAGATAACTTAAAACAGCAAATCGATGATTGCCAGCAAAAAATAGATCAACAACAGGCGGCTACTCATAGTTTAAATAATGCAATTACAGTAAAAGTGTATGCCGATAACGACGTAACCTTGCCAGTTATGGTTTCTTATGTGAGCACGGAGGCGGGTTGGCAACCGAGTTATGATGTGCGCGTGACTGATATTAATTCGCCGCTACAATTAACATATAAAGCTAATGTTTATCAGAAAAGTGGCATAGATTGGCAAAATGTTGATTTTAGTCTGTCTACAGCCAATCCAAGTGAAGGCATTACTGCACCAATATTATCACCATGGCAGATTGATATGTATAACAGTGGGAAAAGTAGTTTCTTTTTTTCTAAGAGCGAAAAAGACTATGATAATATGAGTGCTAAAATATCTAAATCGGTAAATCCGATGGCTAATAATACATGGATTAATGCTAATGGTATTGATACTCGGTTTGAGATTAAGTTGCCTTATACTATTAAGACTAACACTCAAGATAATGTATTAATCCTGCAAGATAAACAAGTTGAAGCTAAATACCATTATATTTCTACTCCAAAACTGGATAGTAATGTGTACTTACAAGCACAAATTACTGATTGGGATAAACTAAGTTTATTACCTGGTAAATCAACGGTATTTTTCAATGGCAATTATATCGGTGAAAGTTTTATTACTACTAACGGTGTGAAAGATACACTTAATCTATCATTAGGCCGAGATAAAAATATTTTTATTGCTCGTAAACGTAACCTTAATGAGACTTCAAAACCTACCTTCTTTGACGATGATATTTCACAAAAATATGCTTATACTATTGATGTTAAAAATAGCAAATCATTACCAATAGATCTTGCTATTTATGATCAGTTACCGGTTATCCATAATAAAGCTATAACCCTTGAAGATGTTAAATATGATGGCGCTGATTTCAATAAAGAAACAGGATTATTAACCTGGAAACTATCATTACAACCAAGTGAAGTTAAAAATCTTAATCTGCGTTTTAAGTTAACCTATCCTCAAGATAAAGAGAATTATATAATTGGTTTATAATCAAAACGTTAACCTAGCATTGTGTAAATTATCCAAATGGTCAAATCATTAGTTTAAGCTAAATGATTTGGCATTTGGATTTTATCATTCAGCCTACGACTTAAAAAACCTTAAGTTATTTAAGCCGCTGCACTTACTTATAAACATTACTTATTGTGGTGTTTCCTGTCCTTAACTGAAAGTATATAGCTTTACATAACACTCAATATATTAAACAAAAATTAATGTGTTTTTATTGGGACTATTTAATATAATGAAAATCAACATGGGCACTTTTACATAAGTGATTAGTGGTGCCTTAGTTCGCTTGAACTGGGTAAATATTTCATACTTATGGTTGAAGTCATAGCTATTTAATAAAAGGATAAAACAATGAAAATTCAAAAATTAGCACTATTAATCGCCTTTATTTCAGGCTCGGCTTTAGCCAATAACAATGTCACTTTAAATAAAGTGACTTTGTTTTTGAATGGGGCTGAATTACAAGGGCAAGCCAAGGTTACTTTGACCAAGGGAGAGAGTGAAATTGTATTAACGGGTATTGCTGATAATGTTAATCCGAATTCTATTGCAGTAGGTTTTGGGGCTGACAGCAAAGTGAAGATTTTATCGACTAGTTTACAGAATAATACTAAGGCAAATAAACCTGACAATAGCGATCTTCAGCCATTATTAACGCAATTAAAACAAATACAAGAAAAGTACGCCACTACTAATATTCAATATCAAGCAACTTCTGAAACCGTGGCACTGTTGCAAGGTAATCGTTTAGATGGCTTAATTAAAACCAAAGATATGCAAGATACTTTAGAGTTTATTAAAACTAATTTAGTTAATGCCTTGAATGAACAATATGCGTTGCAAACAGAGTTGGATAGCCTCAAACAGCAGCTTAATGATTGCCAACAAAAAATAGATCAACAACAGGCGGCTGCACATAGTTTGAATAATGCAATTACACTAAAAGTGCTTGCCGATAAAGATGTGACAGTGCCGGTGACGGTCTCTTATGTGATCACTGAGGCTGGTTGGCAACCGGTTTATGATGTGCGGGTAGCTGATATTAATTCTCCAGTGCAATTAACTTATAAAGCTAATGTTTTCCAACAAAGTGGCATCGATTGGCAAAATGTTGATTTTAGTTTGTCTACCGCTAATCCAAGTGAAGGCATTACCGCACCTATCTTTACGACTCCATGGCATATTGATTTGTATAATGCCGAAAAATATCGTTTTGCACCTCAAAGAAATAAACAAAGCCAAATGTTTGATGTTGGTATGAGTATGAGTAGTAACGATCTTACTGCTGTGCAAATGGGAAGTGCAATTTCTCAACTACCAAATAATAACGTATTGATCAATAATAGTGGTATTGATACTCGTTTTGATGTTAAGTTACCTTTTACTATTAAATCTGGTAGTGAAGATAATGTATTAATCTTACAAGAAAAACCGGTTGAGGCTAAATACCGTTATATTTCAACTCCTAAACTCGACAGTAATGTGTACTTGCAAGCCCAAATTACTGATTGGGATAAGCTTAACTTGTTACCCGGTAAAGCAACTGTATTTTTTAATGGTAATTATATAGGTGAAAGTTTTATTACCACTAACGGTGTGCAAGATACGCTGAAACTATCATTAGGTCGCGATAAAAATATTTTAATTTCACGTAAACGTAATATTAAAGAGACATCAAAACCTTCATTCTTTGGTGATGATATTTCGCAAAAATATGCCTATACCATCGATGTTAAAAATACTAAACCGTTGCCAATCGACATTGCTATTTATGATCAGTTACCGGTGATTTTAAATAAAGCTATAACGCTTGAAGATGCTAAATATGATGGGGCTGATTTAAATAAAGAAACAGGATTACTAACCTGGACGCTGGCATTACAGCCAAGTGAAGCTAAAAATCTTAATCTCAGTTTTAAGGTGTCTTATCCAAAAGACAAAGTTGACGAAGTTATTGGCTTATAGACAAAATTAATAGAAAGAAAATCGCATGTTATCAGAATGGCTAAATCAGTTTAAGCAATATAGTCAAGTAAGTTTGCTCGATATACATTTAGCAAACTTCTTAACAAATAAAGCTCAATTAAATGATGAAATTATTGCTAAACGATTTAGCTATATGGTGTTATCACTTAGTATGGAAGTAAGAGAGGGGCATGTTTGCCTAGATCTCTCTTACTTAAATCAACAAAACATTACACCTCAAATCTGGTTAGATTTATTATCACCAAGCGAACAAGATTGGATAATTGCACTTGAGGCAGCTAAAAATAAACAAGTTGTGAGTAATGGCAAAGAACTATCACCACTCATCTTTACCCAAAATAGACTCTATTTTCAGCGTATGTGGTTCGATGAACAGCAAGTTGCTAACTATTTTAATCATACTACATTAGATCAGACACCGTTTTGCCAAGCGAATCTAAAGAATATTCTTAATCAACTTTTTATTAATAATGAAACAACTATCGATTGGCAGAAGATCGCGGTTGCAGTTGCATTGACGCGTAAAGTAGCCATTATTTCTGGTGGCCCAGGTACAGGTAAAACCACCTCTGTTGCCAAAATTTTAGCTGGAATTATGTTAACTACTCCTAACGCTCGAATTGTTACTGCAGCGCCAACTGGAAAAGCGGCTTCGAGGTTGACTGAATCTCTTAGCCGAGCCATTGATCAGCTCTCATTTGAATCAATAAATGTAAAGATAGAAGCTGTTACTTTACACCGTTTATTAGGCGCAAAAGCTGATAATCGATCATTTACTTATCATAAAAATAATCCATTACATATTGATGTATTAGTGATTGATGAAGCCTCTATGGTCGATTTAAATATGATGGCTAGAGTAATTGAGGCATTACCGTCTTCAGCGCGGTTAATTTTATTAGGTGACAAAGATCAACTTTCATCAGTTGAAGCTGGTGCGGTATTTGGTGATTTATGTGCTTTTATATCTACAGGTTACAGTAAAAATAGGGCAGATGAATTAAGCCAATTAACTGGCTTCCAAATCCCAGTTCAGAAACAAGCAGCAACGATTACCGATAGTATTTGTTTGTTACAAAAAAGTTACCGATTTAATAAATCATCTGGTATTGGGCTATTGGCAAACGCAGTAAAAGCAGGGCAATATTCAATAGTTAACCAGTTACTTATTGATAACTCACTCAAAGATATACAATATTATCCGTTATCTTCATCAAAAGTTTATCAAGCACTACTTAATGATTGTGTTCACTATTATAAGCGTTATTTAAAAACTATAAAGCAACAAAATAATTCTAATATCATTGCAATCTTGGATAAGTTTGCCGAATATCGTCTGCTTTGTGCAGTAAAAGAAGGGCCATTTGGTGTTAAAGGATTAAATAAACAAATTGAATTATTACTAGCTAAAGATAAATTAATTGAACTAAAAAATAAAGAGGATTGGTACATTGGTCGCCCAATTATGATTTTACGTAATAGTACATCATTAGGGCTATATAATGGTGATATTGGTATAACGCTAGCTTCCGAACATGATGAATCAAAATTACGAGTTTATTTCCCTTTTGCCGATGGTTCAATTAAAGGATTTTCACCATTTAGGTTACCTGAACATGAAACGGCTTATGCCATGACTATCCATAAATCGCAAGGCTCTGAGTTTGATTATGTTAATATTATCTTACCGACTGACTATTCACCTTTACTTAATCGCTCATTGTTGTATACCGCAATTACACGAGCTAAAAAGACAGTGTCGATTTATGCAGAAGCGAAAATCCTAAAACAAGCAGTAAAGAGTCAGATACATCGAGAAAGTGGTTTAAGGCAACAGATTAAACCAGACACTAACGCTTAATTATTATTAAGCTTTTTATATTTTTTATAAATATAGTTTGTAACTCATTAAAATCAGAGGTTATGCTTAATAGAGTTCAAGTTCCCAATCTTCGTAAGGTGGATCAATAACATAATCTGGATTAAAATAACGTTGAAGATAATCTGTAGCACGTTTTTCTGCATATTTTGCATTGAGAACTTCGCCATGTTCATCAAGTTCAATTACATTAGCATAAATAGCAAATACTTGTTCTATAGCAGTGGGGTCTTCACCATAAAGTGGTAAATAATCAATTCCTTCTAAAGTATATTGCGTACCGCTTGCCATAAAATAGACAAACGTTCTTAATGCACCACTAAATGAGTGACTTAACTTCATGTTTCTCTTCTTTTAGGATATAGAAAAAATGTTATTATAAAAAGCACCCGCTAGTTTAGCAAGGTACTTTTATTTTGCATGATCAATTAATGAATAATCTTAGCTAAAAAGTCTTTAGCGCGATCGGATTGAGGATTAGTAAAGAACTGTTCTTTTGATGTATCTTCAATAATTTCACCCGCATCCATAAAGATCACGCGGTGTGCCACTTTACGTGCAAAGCCCATCTCGTGGGTCACTACCATCATGGTCATGCCTTCATAAGCCAGTTCAACCATAACATCTAATACTTCATTAACCATTTCCGGATCAAGCGCAGAAGTTGGTTCATCAAATAACATAACAATTGGATCCATACAGAGCGCGCGAGCAATAGCCACACGTTGTTGTTGACCGCCAGAAAGCTGTGCTGGGTATTTGTCGGCATGAGCAAGTAACCCTACTCGATCAAGTAGAGTCAGTGCTTTTTCGCGTGCTTCTGCATCAGATCGTCCTAATACCTTAATTTGTGCTAAGGTTAGATTTTTTAAAATTGTTAAATGTGGGAACAATTCAAAATGTTGGAAAACCATCCCCACTTTGGAACGTAATTTTGCCAAATTAGTTGATTTACTGGTTACTTCGGTACCATCGATAATAATTTGTCCTATTTGAACTGGCTCCAAACCATTTACAGTTTTAATTAGTGTTGATTTACCTGAACCTGACGGACCACAAACTACCACAACTTCGCCTTTACCGACTTTTGTCGTGCAGTTTTTTAATACTTGAAATTGTCCATACCATTTTGATACTTTTTTTAAGGAGATCATCGATTTATCCCTTTCTTGAAATAATTAACTAAACGTGAAGCAGTAAAACAAATCACAAAATAACTTGCTGCTGCAAAAATAATCATTGAATATTTAACGGTGCCACCTTGTACATTACCAATTTGTGTCACACTAGCCCCAAATAGGTCGATTAAGCTCATGACATAAACTAATGAGGTATCTTGGAATAAGATGATACCTTGTGTTAATAACAAAGGCACCATCGACCTAAATGCTTGAGGTAAAATAATTAAGCGCATGGATTGGCTTTTGGTCATACCTAATGCATAAGCGGCATGGTATTGACCTTTAGTTACAGCGTTAATACCAGCGCGGATTATTTCAGAATAATAGGCCGCTTCAAAAAGAGCAAACGCAATCATGGCTGAAACTATGCGAACATCAGCATATGGAGGAAGATTAAATAAATGCTTAATTACTTGAGGTAACGCTAAATAAAACCATAACAATACTAGTAGTAATGGAATGGATCGGAATAAATTAACATAACATTTAGCAAAAATATTAAGTAATTTATTATTGGATAGGCGCATTAATGCTAATACCGTACCCCAAATAATACCGAAGATAACGGCATTTAAGGTGATTTTAGTGGTTAACCATAATCCACTTAATAATAAATGATAATTATCTGATACCAGTGAAGGTATATTTGCAATACAATCTAATAACTGCATTTTATCCTCCATGATTCATATTAGGTAAGCGAGTCTGTTTTTCAACTATTCGCATGATAGCCAGTACCGCATAGTTAATCAGCATAAATGCGATAGTCACACCACATAAAATTTCAATAATACTATTTGTTGATTCATTAATGCGATCAATTTGCCCTATTAAATCTATTAACCCAATGGTAGAGGCTACCGATGAGTTTTTAATAATATTCGTCATTTCTGATGTTAATGGTGGAATTATACGTCGATAGGCATTAGGTAACAAAATGTGTTGGTAAGCCTGTCGATTTGTTAACCCAAGAGCAGTGGCTGCATATTTTTGCCCTTTCGGTAATGTTTGAATTCCGGTTCTAACTTGTTCAGCTATACGCGCTGAGGTAAAGAGTCCCAAAGCTAGTGCGGCGGTAATGAATGAACTTACATTAGGCGATAAACCTGATACAAACCAAGTTTTCAAACTACCTGTTAATAACTCAGGTAATAACATATACCACAAAAACATTTGCACCAATAAAGGAATATTACGAAATAGCTGAATATAACTAGCCGCAAAGTTTTGTAAAAATTTGTTATCTAAGGTTCTACAGATCCCTACTAATGATCCAAGCAAAAAGGCGATAATCCACGCTGTAACCGCTAAGGAAGTGGTTACAATGACACCGTCTAGTAGCCAGTTTAAGTATATTCCATCACCGTATGGGGTGGGATCAAAAAATAATGTCCAATTAAAACTCATAATATATTTAATTCATTAAATTAGGTTATGCACCAAATATAGTAAGATATTTAGTACATAAGATTAGAAAGACAAGAAAAGTATTAATCTAATGCTTTATCATTAGGATTTGCAAAAAGCTCAACCATCTTAGGCGAAATTTCAAGTGCCATGTTAGCACCTTTTGGTGGAACAGGCTGAGTGAACCATTTGTTATAGGATTCTAAAGCTTTTCCTGATTTTTGTGCTTCTGCGATGGTTTTATCCATTAATTGTTTAAATTGAACATCATCTTTTCTTAACATACAACCATAAGCTTCATAAGAAAGAGGCTCTCCAACAATTTTCCATTCACTAGGATTAATTGCACGAGAACGTTCACCAGCAAGTAAGGCATCATCCATTAGAAATGCAACCGCACGACCTGTTTCTAGAGCATTAAAAGCATCACCATGATCTTTAGGGGTAATAATACGAATACCTAAGTTTTCTTTGCTATTAATTTGATTTAAACGAATTTCTGATGTGGTACCTGCTGTTGTAACCACATTTTTACCTTTAAGATCTTCAATGCTATTAATATTGCTATCAGCTTTAACTAAAAACCGAGTACCAACAACAAAAATGCTATCAGAAAAACCAACCGTTTTTTGGCGTTCCAGATTATTAGTGGTAGAACCACATTCAAAATCGTAGGTATAGTTGTTAAGTAATTGAATACGAGTTTTGGATGTAACCGGTAAATATTTCACTTGAAGATTAGGTAAATTTAATTCTTTCTTAACAGCATCAACAATTAAATTAGAATAATCTTGAGAGTAACCAATTACATCTTGATTTTTGCCATAATAAGAAAATGGAATAGAAGATTCACGATGACCAACAACAATAACACCACTCTCTTTGATTTTAGCTAATGTACCACTTAGTTCTTCTGCAACTGCTGTTCCAGTCATTAGACTTATCATTGCAAATGATAACACTAATTTGGTAAAGTTTGTCTTTTTGTTCATACTAATCTCCTACTGTTTATTTGTATCATATTAAATAATTTTAATATTTTTACAAAGGGGCTATATTATAACTTATTTTTATGCATAAAAGTACTTTTTACTGTTTATTTATATATCATTAGAACCAAACACCCCCAATATTTGAGGTTAAAATGCATATTGGGAACGCCCATTTAGTTTGTCACAATATATATTTAAGCAATAATTATGCCAGTATCACTGATTAAGTATTTTTTTTATAAAAAAGGAAACTAAACAGTAAAATCATGATTACAAAATAAGGTATATTTCCCCATTTAGCATAAGGAGTTAAGCCAACGGTAGGTGATAATGTCTGATTTAATGCTGTTGTTTTAAATTGAGGTAATTGCTGGATAATATTACCATGATGATCAATAACGGCAGTAATACCTGTATTAGTACTACGAATTAATGGGCGACCAAATTCCAAGGCACGTGCTTGAGCCATTTGTAAATGTTGCCAAGGACCAATACTATCACCAAACCATGCATCATTTGAAACCGTAAGTAAAAAGTCGGTATCATCTGTAAAGTTTTGCCATAACAATTTAGATAAAATAACTTCATAACAAATAGCCGTAGTGAATTTGAAGCCTTTAATTGTTAGTGGTGATTGTTTTTCTTCTCCAGCGGTTAACGATGACATAGGGATATCGAGTAGTTCCGCAACGGGTTCTAATAAAGCTGAAAAAGGTGTAAATTCCCCAAACGGTACTAAATGATGTTTTTGATAACGATTAGTGGTTGGATATTGATAAGGTGTTTTTTCACCTAACACGAGTAAAGTATTATAAATATTGTTTTTTGTTTCATGTACTCTATCTGCTGGGCGAAAGTCAATAATACCAACAACAATTTCAGCATTATTAGCTCTTGCTTCATTATCTAAATATTGTAAAAAAGGTTGGTGATTTAACTCATAATCAGTGATACTTGCTTCCGACCAGATAATAATCTTATTATTACTAAGGTTTGCTTTAGTAAGTTCAGCATAGGTATTTAATGTATTGTTTAATTGCTGACTTGACCAGCGTAAGGATTGAGTAATGTTTCCTTGAATTAATGAAAAATTAGCTGAACGTTGACTATTCACGCTAGTCCATTCAATATTTTTGAATGAAAATGGTGCAATAAAGATCACCAATAGTGCAATTATAGCACTAAATGTGTGCTTTTTTTGTGCGGCGTGGTTGATGTGATAAAAACTATAAATCGCTAAACCGCATAAAATGGTGGTCAGTAAATTCACACCATCTATTCCAATAATTGGAAAATAAGCACGTAGTGGGCTATCAAGTTGGCTGTAACCTAACTGTAGCCAGGCAAAGCCAGTTAAAATGTAACCGCGTAAAAACTCGGTTAACTGCCAAACGATAGGCGCAGAAAGTACCAATTGTTTAAACGAAAATTTGGGAGCCAATCGATCTATTGCTCTCAGTAATAGGCTAAATAACATCGGATATAATGAGAGATAGAGGATTAAAAATCCTAAAATGATTACAGCGATTGGTATTGGTAATTCACCATATTGTTTAATACTGATATAAACCCAATGAATGCCAGCGGCAAAATAACCGATCCCCCAACTTAAACCAATCAGCATGGCTTGTTTTTTAGATTTATCAGCAATTAGCCATAAAAATACCGCAAATGAGATAAATGACAAAGGCCAAATATGAAAAGGTGCATAGCTAAATACAGCTATCCCGCCAGCGATTAAACTTAATAAAACATGTTTAAGCATTATCAACTAACTCTAAATTAGGCACAGTTGCCCCTTCTGGAATAGTAACATGGAGTTGAATAATTCGCCGACGATCAGCAATAATAACTTTAAACTGATAACCATCAAGGGTAATACTTTCACCTCGTACTGGTAAACGACCAAAATGTTGCATAACCAGCCCTCCGATCGTATCCATTTCATCATCACTAAAGTTGGTTGCAAAGGTTTCATTAAAATCTTCAACCGGAGTCAATGCCCTTACAGAATAAACAGTTTGTGATAAGCGACGAATATCACGATCCTCAATTTCATCATATTCGTCTTCAATATCGCCAACAATAAGCTCTAAAATATCTTCAATGGTAACTAATCCAGAAACACCACCAAATTCGTCAATAGCTATTGCCATATGATAGCGCTGCAAACGGAATTCTTTTAGCATATGATCGACTCGTTTGCTTTCAGGTACAACAACTGTTGGCCGTAAGATTTTTTTTAAATCAAAATTGGTTAGACCTTCGCGAATAAAAATAAGCAGATCTTTAGCTAATAAGATACCTTCAATATGATCTTTATTTTCGCTAATGACTGGATAACGGGAATGGCCATGTTCTGAAATAATATCTAAGCATTGGTCAAGGGTGTAGTTGTCCTTAATCGTTACAATCTGAGAACGGGGAATCATAATATCACGAACTCGTTGTTCAGCTATGTCCATCACACCTTCAATCATATCTAGTGTATCAGGATCGATGAGATCATTCTCTTCAGCCTCACGTATAACTTCTATCAGTTCTTCTTTATCTTTTGGTTCTGAATTAAATAACTGATCTAACCATAATGCCAAACCTTTTTTCGGTCTCCGGTGATTATCATCACTCATTTTGCTCTCGTCCCTTCTTGTTGGTAAATTATTTATTTTTATATTTTTAAAAATTAAATAGATATTTTTATCATTAATATTATAAAATTAATTAATATAATTGCTAGTTCTGGTTAGTCAATAGGTTGGTAAGGATCATCAAAACCTAATTGTTGCATTATATCAATTTCGATATTTTCCATTTCTTCGGCTTCTTGGTCAACAATATGATCATAACCAAGTAAATGCAAACAGCCATGGACAATCATATGTGCCCAATGTGATGTTAAGGATTTATGTTGTGCACTAGCTTCAGCTTCTACCACTTGTTTACAAATAATTAAATCGCCAAGCAATGGAACTTCAATTTCAATAGGCGATTCAAAAGGAAATGAAAGTACATTGGTCGGTTTGTCTTTGTGCCGATAGGTATTATTTAATTGTTGGCTCTCAGCAGCATCAACTATACGGATCGTGATTTCAGCTTTATCCATAAATTGTGGCAAAATCACTTCCAGCCACTGTATAATTTGTGGTTCAGTTGGCAGGTTATCACTTTGGCTTGTGGCAATTTGCAAGTCTAATATAATTTCACTCATAACTATTTATTCTCGATGATAAGGATGATTAGTGGTTAAGCTCCATGCTCGATATAGGCTTTCGGCCACAATTACACGCACTAAAGGGTGAGGAAGCGTTAATGGCGAAAGTGACCAACTTTGCTCGGCAATAGTTTTACACGCGGGGGCTAATCCTTCCGGACCGCCAATTAATAAACTCACGTCACGACCATCAGTTTTCCAATGTTCAAGTTGCTTAGCTAAATCATGGGTAGTATAAGGTTTACCTGGAATGTCGAGGGTAACAATGCGATTACCTTTGCCACAAGCGCCAAGCATCAATTCACCTTCTTTATCTAAAATCCGGACAATATCAGCATTTTTAGTGCGTTTGCCAGCAGGTATTTCAGTTAATTCTAGCGGCATATCTTTGGGAAAACGCATGCAGTAATCTGCAAAAGCAGTGGTTACCCAATTTGGCATTTTAGTACCAACAGCAATAAGCTGTATTTTCACCTGATTAACCCCAAAGCTTCTCGAGTTCGTATAATTGACGGCTTTCTTCTTGCATTATATGAACAATCACTGAATCCATATCTACAACCACCCAATCAGCATCATTCTGTCCTTCACTCCCTAATACTAGATGACCTTGTTTTTTGGCTTCATCAAGTAAATGACCTGCAATTGAAGCAACGTGACGGTTTGATGTGCCAGTGCAAATTATCATATAGTCTGTAATACTGGACTTACCTCGGACATCAAGGGTGACGATATCTTTACCTTTTAAATCATCAATTTTATCAAAAATAAAATCTTGTAACGACTGCTGCAAAATAATCTCTCTATTATTTAATAATAAGAACTATAGTATAGCATAAATTTTTAAAATAACGGTTATGCTAAAATTGCTTGTCAAAATGTTTCAGGTTAACTATACGTTTCAGTATTTAGATCCACCACCCACCTCATATAAAAACAGCTAAAAATCGTAATGGGTCAAGACAAATCTGTCGAAAAACGAGATTTTTTCAAGTAAATACGTTATTCTATCCACTTATTTATCTTGTTAATTATAAAAAATTTATTATGATGAAAAAAATAATCTTAGTTTTATTTTTTCTTGCCTTTCCGATATCCTCATTTGCAGAGAATGCCAATAGTGAAGATAAAAAAGCCTTTATTGACGATCTGTTATCAAAAATGACCATAACTGAAAAAGTAGGCCAATTACGATTGGTTAGTGTTGGTGGTAACTTAACTTTAGATAAAGTGTTGGATCAAATTGAAGCGGGTGAAATTGGTGGTATTTTTAATACGGTAGTTGAGCCTGATTTGTCTAACATGCAAGATCGCGCATTAAAATCACCTAATAAGATTCCTTTATTTTTAGGGTTTGATGTCATTCATGGCCATCGAACCGTATTTCCAATTAATCTAGGTATTGCATCAACATGGGATCGTAATGCTATTGGTAAAGCTGCTCAAGTATCCGCTGATGAAGCCACTTCTGATGGGCTCAATATTACTTGGTCACCGATGGTCGATATTACTCGCGATCCAAGATGGGGGCGCGTTTCTGAAGGATTTGGTGAAGATCCTTACTTGACGTCTGAAGCTGGGCGTATTTTTGTAAAGAACATGCAAAAACAGATCTTAACTGATAATAAATCCTTAGTGACAACCGTTAAACATTTTGCTCTTTATGGCGCAGTTGAAGCAGGGCGAGAATATAACTCAACGGATATGAGTGAACGAAAAATGTTCCAAGAATATCTGGTTCCTTATAAAGCAGCTATTGATGCTGGCAGCAGAGCAGTAATGGTTTCACTTGCATCAGTTAATGGTATACCGGCAACAGCTAATCATTGGTTACTAACCGATGTACTTCGTCATCAATGGCATTTTGATGGTGTTGTGATTAGTGATCATGGTGCGATTCGTGAACTTATTAATCATGGTGTTGCAAGTGATCCTAAAGATGCAGTTAGAGTGGCCATCAAAGCTGGTATTGATGTGAGTATGAATGATGAGTATTTTTTAAAATATATACCTGAACTGATTAATGAAGGAGTACTCACAGACGATGAAATTAATCAAGCATGTCGACATGTATTAGAACTTAAATATGATATGGGACTTTTTACTAATCCTCATCGCAATTTAGATCGACAATTAGATATTGATACTATGTTTGCAAATAACCGATTACATCGAGAAGAAGCAAGAGATGTGGCGCGCCGCAGTATAGTATTATTAAAAAATAAAAACAAAGTGTTACCGCTTGCTAAAAATCAAAAAATTGCAGTGATTGGTCCACTTGCAGATTCGAAACGAGATATGCTTGGTAGTTGGTCAGGTGCCGGTCGGGTAAATTTAGCTGTTACACCATTAGAAGGAATTCAAAAGGCTGTAAAAAATCCCAATTTAGTTAGTTATGCCTTTGGAGCAAATCTTTCCGATGATCAACAATTATACAAATTTCTAAATTTATATGATATGACAGCTAAATATGATGAAAGACCAGCAGATACGATGATTGCGGAAGCTGTTAAGCAAGCTAACAAAGCTGATGTTGTTGTTGCTTTTGTTGGTGAGGCTGAAGGTATGGCACATGAATCTTCAAGTCGTACTGATCTCTCTTTACCGGCTAGTCAAAAACGTTTAATTAAAGCATTGAAAGCAACAGGTAAACCACTTGTGATTGCTTTAATGAATGGTCGCCCATTAACCTTAACTGAAGAGTTTGAGCAAGTTGATGCTATGCTTGAGACATGGTTTTTAGGTACTGAAGGTGGTAACGCTATAGCAGATGTGTTATTTGGTGATTATAATCCTTCAGGCAAATTAGCGATGTCCTTTCCCATGAGCGTGGGGCAAATTCCAGTTTATTATAGCCATTTAAATACTGGACGACCAAAAGGCACTGTGAATATGGGTAAATATACCACTTCATATTTTGATAGCCCTAATGAACCGCTGTTCCCGTTTGGCTTTGGATTAAGTTATACCAATTTCACCATAAATTACTCGCTTTCAAGCAATGAAATGACTAAAAATGGCGAAATTGTGGTAACTGCAACGGTGGAAAATATTGGTGATAAACAAGGTACACAGACAGTACAACTTTATTTGCAAGATGTGACCGCAACAGTAAGTAGACCAGTTAAAGAATTAATGGGCTTTGAAAATATTAATTTAAAACCTCATGAAAAAGGTGAAGTTAAATTTGTTATCAAACCAGAAATGTTAAAATTTTGGAATGACAAAATGCAATATGTGGCAGAACCTGGTAAGTTTAATGTGTTTGTAGGATCTGATTCGACAACCCAAAATAAGCAGTCTTTTACTTTATTGGATAAATAAATTTATATACGTTCCGTTGATACTTTCAACGGAGCTAGGTTGTTATGCTGGTTTTATGTTTGAATTTGATTCAGCAATCTTCAATTAGCCGTTTTTTACTTGGCAACAAATTATAAAAGTTATGTTGTTAAAAGGAAGTGATTTAATCACCAGAATTAAGTGATAATATGCATCATATTTGCATCAATAATTACACAAATACTCATTTTAATATTCTATTTTTTAGTGATTATGTATGGTATTATCGTTACTGATATTCAAACAGAATTAAAAGTAACGTACTAATAAACCCAAAACTAATAAAGAAACTTCTTAGTATGGTAATTGTTAAAGAAAGTATAAAATCTCAATGTCATATTGATGTTTTGTAAATAGATACTAGGGAAGTTAGCGGATCAGTATTTTTGTGTCATTAATAGTCAACTTTTACTATCGCCCAACGATATTGTTATATTGTTGGGTTTTTTTTATATAATTTTAAAGATCAGCTTCAGGTATAAAACGTCAATTTAAAGGTGTTTGTTATAAAGTGAAAGCAAGTTTGCTAAGTGTGAAACGTATCACATTATTTGTTTTGCTTTTTGATTAGGATGAAAAATTAGGTAATTTTTAAGGGAGATAAAAATGTCCATTACCACAAAGCTACTTTCACTGAGTAGTGTTTTAATATTAGCATGCTCATTATCAGCAATGGCTAAGGAAGTAAATATATCCATACTTGCCACATCAGATGTTCATGGCCGAATGGTGCCTTGGGATTATGGTACTGATAAAGCGGACTTATCAGGTTCTTATGCTCAAATTTCTTCATTTATTACCGATTATCGCAGTCATCATGACAATGTCATTGTTGTTGATGCTGGCGATATTATTCAAGATAATCAAATTGAACGTTTCCACAACGTAGATAATCATCCAGCAATTGCCGCACTTAATGCCATGAATTACGATATTATGGTGCTGGGTAATCATGAATTTAATTTTGGAATTCCGGTCGTAGATAAGATTATTTCAGAATTTAAAGGTAAAACGCTTGCAGCAAATATTTATTATAAAGACTCAGGCAAGCCATATTTACCGGCGACAACCATTATAGAAAAAGAGGGTGTCAAAATTGGTTTTATTGGGGCAACAACACCTTTTGTACCCGAGTACGAAAGTAAAACCGGTTATGTCAAGCAAATGGAATTCACGATGCCCATTGCCGAAATTCAAAAACAAGTAGCAAATTTAAAAAAGCAAGCTGTAGACGTTATTGTATTAGTAACGCATATGGGACTTGATAATGAAAACAATAAATCAGGCACTGGCGTTGCTGATGTTGCTGAGCAAGTGCCCGGTATTGATGTAATTATTGCAGGTCATAATCATCAAAATATTAGCGAAAAAATCATTAACAATGTTGTTATTACCGAGCCTCATCGCTATGGCACCGTAGTATCAGTTGTCAATTTAACGGTTGATTCCGATGCAACAAATAATAGATTAAAAAGTAAAAAATCGGCAACATTACCTGTTAAATCCTACCCAGCTGATCCTACTATAGAGAAAATCTATGCACCATATCATCAGCAATTAAGAGATATTGCTAATCAAGTTATTGGTGAAACCGATCGTGATTTAGTTCCGCAAGAAACCATTCACGGCATTCCTGCTGTATATATGGAAGAGACAGGGTTAACGCATTTATTCAACTCAGTACAGCTTTATTATAGTAAAGCAGATGTAACAGCGGTTTTAATTGATAATAAAAAAGCCGTTCTTAACAAAGGCAAAATCACGCGTAAAGATATCGCCAACAATTATCAATATACTGCTGGTGAAACCAGCATTTTTGAAGTAACCGGTAGAGATTTAAAAGATTATATGGAATGGTCGGCGGCTTATTTTGCTCAAGTCCAGCCCAATGATAAAAATTATCAATATGATTCTGTTCGTGGCGCATCAAAATACATGACTTATGATATGTTTGGTGGTGTAAAATATATTGTCGATTTGCGTGAACCTGTGGGCAATCGTATCAAAAATTTAACATTAATAAATGGCAAAGCAATCACTGATGATATGAAGATAAAATTAGGTATGAATGCCTATCGTTATGAAATGCTAGTGAAAAAAGGCGGTCCATTAGAAGGAAGGCGAGTTGAACCAATCTGGAATTCACGCACAGCAATCGGGGATGAAGACGGTACTATTCGTAATATGACTATAAAATATATCACTGAGGTTAAACAAGGTAAAATTACTGATGAATCCAATCATAATTGGAAGGTTATTGGTATCAATCCATAAGTTAGTTGATAACTATCTATTTTAATTCAAACGTTAATTAGCCAATTAGTAAATTGGCTATTTTTTAAGAGAAAATTGTTGTGCCAAATGATATTACTTTTTATCAACGTTTTAAGTCTGACATTCTAACTGGCTTAAAAGTTATTACGATTCGTGATAAAAGCGAATCTCATTATAAATCAGGTGATATTCTTCGAGTTGGTACATTTGAAGATAATGAATATTTTTGTAAGATAAAAGTGTTAAGTGTTACACCGATTACGCTTGAGCAACTTACTCAAAAGCATGCCAATCAGGAAAATATGAGCTTAGATGAATTAAAAAAGGTTATTTCAACAATCTACCCTAATGAAGAATCATTGTTTCTTATTCATTTCGAGCTTCAACGTTAATGCATAAAAAAACGAGCTAACAACTCGTTTTTTTAGTTTATTATAAATAGTAATCAAAGAGGGGGATCAATTTTTATGACTAGCATTTATAGGCATAATTGTTAATATTAAGCCATTAACCGCAATTACCTCAACTGGTTCCCCAACCGGTAAATCGATATCACATTTAGCAGACCAGCTACCATCTTTAATTTTAACTCGTCCGGAACCATTAATAACCGCTTGAGTTACCACAGTTTTAATGCCAATTAAATCTTGTTGGGGTTGGTTAATTTCGCCTTTGCTTGCTATATCTTTACCATTTTTTCTAAGCCAAAGCCACCAAAGATAGGCTGTTATTAAGGTTAGAATCGCAAATAAAATCCATAAAATAGGCCATGATAAAGGTAAAATCCAAGCGATTAAACCGACTATAATTGCTGCAATTCCACTCCATAAAGCATAACCACCGGTCCCCAGCAATTCTGCTATTAATAAAATGCCTCCTAAGGCAATAAATACCCAATGTGGTGAATAGTAAATAGCTGCAAAAAAATCATTCATTATGGGGTACCTTTCATTTTATTTTGGTATTGAGCTAATGCTTCTCTTTATTGTAAAGATCTTTCAGGAGAAGCATGTGTTTCAATATAAATTGTTACTATTTGTTACCCGGTTTTGCTTCTTTGATTAATTCAGCAATACCACCAATACTACCCATCAAGTTTGCCGCATCAAGAGGCATCATAATGACTTTACTATTATCTGCTGAACCAATTTGTTGTAAGGCATCGGTATATTTTTGTGCCACAAAATAGTTAATTGCATTGATATTTCCTGCCGCAATCGCTTCTGAAACCATTTGCGTTGCTTTCGCTTCTGCTTCTGCTGCTCTTTCACGCGCTTCAGCTTGTAAGAAAGCTGCTTGACGTTCACCTTCCGCTTTTAAGATTTCAGATTGTTTTTCACCTTCAGAACGCAAAATCGCTGCTTGACGAACACCTTCTGCTTCAAGGATTTCAGCACGTTTATTACGTTCAGCTTTCATTTGCGCATTCATGGCAGCAATAAGTTCGGCCGGTGGGCGAACATCTCTAATTTCAATACGCGTAATCTTAATACCCCAAGGACTAGTTGCTTCATCAACAATACTGAGTAATTTTGAGTTAATATGATCGCGTTGCGATAACATTTCATCGAGTTCCATGCTACCAAGAACTGTACGAATATTAGTCATCATTAAATTAATAACGGCGCGTTCAAGTTGATTAACTTGATATGCAGCTCGGGCAGCTTCTTGTACTTGAATAAAACAAACTGCATCAATTTGGACATTAGCATTATCTTTTGAAATGACTTCTTGCGATGGAATATCCAATACTTGCTCCATCATATTAATTTTACGACCAATACTGTCCATAAAAGGAATAATAATATTTAAACCTGGTTCAAGTGTGCGGGTGTACTTACCAAAACGTTCAATGGTGTATTGGTAACCTTGAGGAACAATAGTAATTGCTTTGAAAACGGTAACAATCGCTAATAAAACGATAATACCGATAAGGATAAGAAATGGCATAAATTAAAAATCTCACGTAATTATAAATAGTCAAAAAGAGTGGACTATTTTAAGACCAATTAATATTTTTGACCAGTGTTTAATTAATTGTTTTTTATATAAAATAGAACCAAATCAAAAATTGAATTGATAACAGAATAATCAGTTGTTTTATCAATTAAACAGGGTTAGTAATTGCAGATTTAATTAGATCACATGGATTTATAGGTGTCATTATTAATTATTCACTCTCTATTTAATTAGAATGAAGCTAGCAAGAGCATTTTAGCATCCTTGTTATTAGCAAAACTAAAATGAATCTATTTTTTGTTGATAACAACAGTTGTTCAGCTAAGCTAGTACCTTCCCATTTTTCCGCACTCAAACAAATTATTCTCAAAGTGGTTCACTAACTTGCTTTGTCATTTTATTTGATCATTGCAAGCAGGGAAGCTTTAACAATCATCTTTTATTATTGTTAAGAATATCATTGCATTTACTAGCATGACTATTTATTATTTATAATCCAATTTAACCATACATTACCTGCAACAACTGGATAAGAAATAACATGCTTGCTAGTCAAAATACTTTAGCTAACAATCTTTCTAAAAAAGGCCAAGAAACTAAAGCTGCGTTAATTCGTAGTGGGGTGGAGTTGATGACAACTTATGGTTATATCTCCTGCAATATTGAAAGTATTTTGCAAAAAGTGGATGTGCCTAAAGGGTCTTTTTATTATTACTTTAAAAGTAAAGAAGATTTTGGGCGAGCAATTATTGCTAGTTATGATAGTTTTTTTGCCTACAAATTAGATAAACATTTGACTAATAAGTCCATAGCCTCACCATTATCAAGAATTTCAGCTTTTTATGAAGATGCCAAACAGGGTATGGCAAAATATGGTTTTAATCGTGGTTGCTTAATTGGTGAATTAATCCAAGAAGAATCATTATTACCCGATGGCTATCATCAAATATTAGAGCAAATCTTAACTAGCTGGCAAGTTAAAATAGAACAATGTTTATTACAGGCCCAGCAATTGGGCGAAATTGCTACAGATATTAATTGTAAAGAATTGGCAGAGTTTTTTTGGATTGGTTGGGAAGGGGCGGTCACGCGAAGTAAATTAATTAAAAAATCCGAACCACTAGATATTTTTATTCGGCTTTTCTTAAACAAAATCATTCAGTAATCTTTTTAAGATTTAACTTTTTCTTTTCTTATGAGCATAATTGTTGATTATTATATTTTTATATATTGCAATTAACTAGACGATCGGTCTATAATTTTTAGACCAATCGTCTATAAATAACTAATAAGTTTTTTAAATCTCACTCACATTTGCTCATTAAGTTAATAAGCACTAGTAAGTTATGGAATGTAATAAGGAGTATTCATGTCATTTAATGCGATTTTGTTAGAAAAAGATACAACAACAGGTTTTTCATTAAGGAACATCAATAAAGAGCAGCTATTAGCTCAAGAAGGTGATACCTTAATTGAGGTTCTGTACTCAAGTATTAACTATAAAGATGCATTAGCATTAACCAATAAAAGTCCTATAGTTAGACAATGGCCTATGGTGCCCGGAATTGATGGCGTTGGTAAGGTAGTGGAATGTAATAGTGGCCGTTACCAACAAAATGATATGGTTATTTTAAATGGTTGGGGTTGTGGTGAAACCCATTGGGGATGTTTAGCGCAATATGCTTATTTAAAATCTGATTGGCTGATCCCTTTACCTAATAATCTTACACCTTACCAAGCTATGGTTATTGGTACAGCTGGTTACACTGCCGCGTTATGTGTAAAGCGTATTGTTGATTTTGGGGTTAGACCAGAACAAGGCAATATATTAGTAACTGGAGCTAGTGGTGGAGTGGGTTCAATTGCAGTCGCTTTGTTGGCTAAACTCGGTTACCAAGTGACCGCATCAACCAGTAAGATGAATGATAACAATTATTTAAACCGATTAGGTGCAGTTAATATTATTGATAGTCAAACATTAAAAGTAGCAGCTAAACCACTGCAAAAAGAACAATGGTCAGCTGTTGTGGATGTGGTGGGGTCACATACTTTAGCTAATGTGTGTGCACAAACTCAATATGGTGGGATAGTTGCCTGTTGTGGACTTGCGCAAGGCATGGATTTTCCAGCTACAGTAGCGCCATTTATTTTGCGTGGGATAACGTTGGCAGGTATTGATAGTGTTATGGCAAGTTACGATAAACGTATTGCCGCATGGGACTTATTAGCACAACATCTTGATGAAGAAATATTAGTTCATATTGGTAACACTATCACTTTAGCAGAGTGTGTCGATACTGCCAATAAAATGATAGCAGGACAAATAAAAGGCCGTTTTGTAGTGGATGTGAATCAATAAATTAAACTCAGACTAGCCAATAAAATAGGCAAGTCTGTTTACTCCTAATTTATTAAAAATAAGAGGATGTATAAAATTTATATTTTTATACATCTACATCCATTTAATTTCAATTTAAAGTGAATTTTCTATTTTGGCAATATCTTCTTGAGTAAAAGTGATATTTGTTTTTTCACCTGTATCATTTATTATTTTTTGGCTGATTAGTTCAGTTATTGGATAGATAATAGTAAAGTGATTACCACCTTTAATCATATTTACATGAAAAGGAATATTTTTATTTTGTGCAATAGATGCTAGTGCATCAAAATCTTTGTTAAAATCTTGTTCGCCTTCAAAGTAAAAAGTTGGTGTTTTGATTGATTCAATAAAATAACCTGGCGATCTAAGTTTAAATTCTTTGGCATCGGTTGTATCAAATGAAAAAAAAGATAAATCATTATTTCCCCACCATTTTTTAACATCACTCACGCCACCAAAAGAGAAGATAGCTCTGAATCCGGTTAAAAGCTCACTAGCCAGTAAAACTCGGGTTCCTCCGGTGCTATGTCCGGCCAGATAAATTCTATTCGGGTCAACATAAGGTTGAGTTGCCAAAAATTGACGTGCCTGTTCTAGATCATCAATTTCTCCATAGAACATTTCATCATATCCAGGATTACCACTTTCACCTCTAAAGCTAGGTAACATAAGAATTAATCCTGCTTTACGAAAAGCACTACCTGTTTGATCATTAGATCTTGGCGCAGGAGACCAGAAGTCACCACCTTGACCGCCAAATCCACCACTAATCCAAATTACAGCTGGGTGTTTTTCCCCATCCTTAGGATCAGGTGTAAGATAAGCTGACATTTTGCCATCTTTGGCCGGATAATAAACTAATGAAAATATATCTTTAGGAGGAATTGGTGGTTGCTCATCATAAATATTAGGATTAACTATTTTAGTTTTGAACCCTGCTCTTGCTTCTTGCAAACTTATTTTACTTTGAATAACAGAATCTATTTTGTCAGATGAATTCTCAGCGAAAACAGGTAACGATAATAACATTATTGTAATTGCAATAGTGTGTGTTAATAAGTACATTTTGTTTCTGATCATTGAATGCTTTACCTTTCATTTGGTTGTTATAATCTAATTGGTAAATAATGATAACAAAAAATATTCAGTTTAGCGTTTAAAAAATTGATAATTTTATTCTATTATAAGCTTAAAAAAATGAGCCAATGATAGCTTTTCAAAGCTAATTGCTATTAGAGTTGCTTAATTAGGAATAAAAAAGGGTTACCACAAAAACGTTAAGTAAAATAATATGCTAAATAAGAATTCAATCTAATATGTTTCTTATTAAAAGCATAAAATAACCAAGATAATTTTTATTATTTAAAAATTTGTATTTCTATTAATCATATTCGCTTTTTTTACTAAAGCGTATTATATTCATAGAAAGATAATTCATGGCAGTAACTATCTCATTATTAAAAAAATATAAAGAAGGAAATTTTATGGTTTTTAAATATCTATTGACAAATCTATTCACATTTTTACTATTGATTCCATCAGCTTTCGCAAGTTCTTATACTGATACTTTTTATCGGCAGATGACAAAAGATGAAATTACGTGGGCGGGTAACCAGAGTGTAATTAAACAGTTTAATTGTACCGAATATCTAATATCTAAAGAATTAAAAACCGTTAATGGTTTTTCAGTCGTTTCAACCGAACCAACTTTTAGCCAACGCCCGCTGTTTGCAAATGCTAAAGTTAGCTGTTCAATAAGTAATTATAATTCTGAGAGAAAAGAATTAACATTGAGTGTTGATGAAAGTGGTTTAATCAATGACAATGAATATCGTGTTTCACATACTGGTTTTAATGTTATAGGCGGTATTAAAAAGGGTTGGGATAGTTGGGATTTAACTTGTGAACACTTTTCTCCAAAAAAGGATAGTGATAAAACCATAAAAAGATGTTTCATTGAAAGAAGTACATTTTTTATCCAAAAAACTCCCAAGATTAATGAAATTCCGGAAGGATATATTATTAGTATTAATAAAAATATCTTCAAACCTATTGAAAAACTTACCATAGACAATAAAGTTTTTTCCAATCAATCAGAGTACCCTTTTATCTTTGGTAAAGATGCCAGTGATGCAATAGAAGCAATGAAAGTAGCATCAGATGTCACTTATTCTTATACCAATCCAATGTCAGGATCGCAAAATAGTGATAAGATTGAACCTACAACTTTAGAGCTGTTGCAACCAGCAATTAAGTTATTAGATCAGGCTTACCAATTATATAAAAATTAATTTTACTTTATACCCAGCGGTGCATTATGTGCCGCATTTTAATATTGATTATATCTACCATTAAATAATTTAATCGAAAACTCAACTTTTAAACGGCTTTATTTTGCATATAGGGGGGCAATTTAAAAATCAATTTATCCTTTAGTTACATCAGAACTATAATTATGTCCTTGCAGAAATTAAAACTTGTATTCTTGCTAAAAAGATCTTAGATTCAAAGAGAAAATTATGATTTGACGCAGTTTTAACTTTTACCATTTTTAAATTTTCAATCATGCATGATTAATTTATAGAGGAAATGTTATATGCCTTATCAAACACGTAATGATTTACCGGATTCAGTTCGCCATGTTTTACCAGAACATGCCCAAGATATTTTTAAAGAAGCTTTTAATAGTGCCATCAAAGAGTATCAAGATCCCAAAAAACGTCGTGATAATAGTTCGCCAGAACAAATTGCTTTTAGAGTTGCCTGGTCAGCGGTTGAAAAGGTTTATCACAAAGATGCTAATGGTAAATGGCAACCAAAATGAACATTTTTGATGTATTAAAGCTATGACTAAAGCCAACTTGCTGTTGGCTTTTTTAAATCAGCATGTAGATTATTATAGTTTGCCAATATCTTTTCTATCTTTTTTGCTAGCTAACTTAGATTAATCGAGCGTTTAAAAATAATAAACCCTAATGTTCTCACATTTTCCTTATCAATACGGAAAATGTGGATTAGAAATTCAATTTTTTTCCTTTTATACTTAATTTGAATTCTCAATAACACAGGTGTTTGATTATGAATAATAAAGGTTTAGCAAAAAATTTTTTATGGGGAGGTGCAGTTGCCGCTCATCAATTAGAAGGAGCTTGGCAAGCCGGTGGTAAAGGGATGAGTGTTGCTGATGTAATGACTGTTGGTTCCCCAAAAAGTTATCGTAAAATCACCGAAGGTATAATAGCTGGTGAGTATTATCCCAATCATGAGGCCATCGATTTTTATCATCACTATAAAGAAGATATTAAGCTATTTGCTGAAATGGGTTTTAAATGTTTTCGAACCTCGATTGCTTGGACGCGCATTTTTCCTAAAGGTGATGAGCTCGCGCCTAATGAGGAAGGCTTAAAATTTTATGATGATCTGTTTGATGAATGTCTAAAATACAATATTGAACCTGTTGTTACCCTTTCTCATTTTGAATTACCTTACTATTTAGTCACTGAATATGGTGGATTTCGAAATCGCAAATTAATTGATTTTTTTGTTCGTTTTGCCGAAGTTTGTTTTGACCGCTATAAAAATAAAGTTAAGTACTGGATGACATTTAATGAAATCAATAATCAAGCTAACTTTGATGAAGATTTTGCACCGTTTACTAATTCCGGAATTTACTATAAATCTGGCGATGATCGCGAACAAATTATGTATCAAGCTGCCCATTATGAACTTGTTGCTAGTGCCAAAACAGTACAAATTGGTCATGCCATTAATCCTGATTTTCAAATAGGTTGTATGATTGCGATGGTGCCAATTTATCCTGAAACTTGTAAGCCAAGTGATATTTTAATGGCACAAAAGGTAATGGAGCGTAAATACTTTTTTACTGATATACATGTCCATGGTAAATATCCAAATCATATTAAAAAATATTGGCAACATAAAGGCTATAAGTTAGATATTACAAAGCAAGATCTAGAAATACTAACAAGAGGAACCGTTGACTATATCGGCTTTAGTTATTACATGTCTAACGCGATTAGGAAAAAAACAGGTGATGATAATTATGAATATAATGAAAAAACGGATCTAATTGGTAATCAGTATGTCAAAAAATCTGACTGGGGTTGGCAAATTGATCCTGAGGGATTGCGCTACACGCTAAATTGGTTAACTGATATGTATCGATTGCCGCTTTTCATTGTTGAAAATGGTTTTGGTGCTTATGACAAAGTTGAAGCTGACGGTAGTGTTCACGATTCTTATCGTATCGAATACCTACGAGCACATATTAAACAAATGAAGTTAGCAGTTGAGGAAGATGGAGTCGATTTGATGGGTTATACTCCTTGGGGCTGCATCGATTTAGTTTCTGCGGGAACAGGTGAAATGGAAAAACGTTATGGTTTTATCTATGTTGATAAAGATAATAAAGGTAATGGAACATTAAAACGTAGTCGAAAAGATTCATTTGCTTGGTTTAAGAAAGTGATTGAATCAAATGGTGAAGTTTTGTAAGGAATATTATCAATAGGAGAAGCGATGAAAAAAGTATTAATTATTTGTGCTGCTGGTATGTCTTCATCATTAATGGCTAAAAAAGTGACTGAATATTTTGCCAATCAAGATAAAGCTATTACTGTTGATGCAGTATCTGCAACCGAAGGTAGCAATATGATTAAAAATAGTGATTTTTCACTTTTTTTAATCAGCCCACAAACCATGATGATGTTTGATAAATTGGAAAAATTAGGTGAAGAAGTTGGTAAACCGGTAGTTAGTATTCCTTTTCAAGCTTATATACCCATTCAATCAGGCATTGAACAACTAGCTAAAATAATTGAGGTTAATATCAACTAAATTTAGATCAATATCCTATTTTTAAACATATGTTTTTGGTGCCGTAATTTATCTTATTAAGGCGCGGTACCTTGTTATCTTACTCAGTGTAAGCTCTTATCTAATAAATAAGAGCATCCACAATTATTAATAATATGGTTACAGCAGTCACAGGTATGGATGATAATGATAAAAAACAAACAACGCGAACTCATTAGTTTGTTAGTTCGTTCTAAAAATTTGTTTAAAAGCAGTGTGTTGCTTGCTACTGAGTTATCATTATCTGATAGAACCGTTCGTACTTATCTTAACGATTTGAAAACATTGATTGCAGAAAATGGGGGCATAATTGTTAGTAAACAAGGCTATGGTTACCAATTACAAATCAAAGACAGAACCGCTTTCAATTCATTTCTAATTGAACATCACTTATTAGATAGCCATGAAGAACAATCAAATTGTCGAGAAGTTAACCAAAGAAAGCACTATATTCTCAATTTATTATTATTAGAAAGCCAAAAAATTGATATTGAAGCATTATCTGAACAGTTATTTATCAGTTCCTCACAATTAAGTAAGGATATGTTGGAAATCAAAAGTCAACTCCAACCTTATGAACTTAGTTTGAAAAAAAATAAAGCATTATTTTATGTTGAAGGTGCGGAAAAAGCTAAACGACATTTCATTATGAGTTATTTTTTTCATGAAGAATCGATTAATTTTTTACAACGTTTAACCTATCTTAGTACATTTAGTGATGCTATTAGCTTTGATACGTTGACTATTATTATTTTAGATGAATGCCGTGAGGCCAAAATAAAACTATCTGATGTAATGATGCAAAATATCGTATTACATCTATCACTTAGCATCAAACGTTTACAATCAGGGCTATCAATACAGAATCTAAATATGCCAGATTCGACCAATAAAACCATAGAATATCAGGTAGCAAAAAAAATTATCGATCGTATTGAAGCGGTGATTGGTTTTCATTTTCCCAAAGAAGAACGAATGTATTTAACCTTACATTTAATGAGTAAATCCAATTACATCCAATATGATTTTGATTCACAGCTGAGTTTAGCCGTGAGTGATTTACTTATCCAAATCCAGCAAGAGACAGGCTATCAGTTTGTAAAAGATGAACAATTAAAAAATGGGCTTATTCAACATTTAAAACCAATGTTAGTACGGTTAAAACAAAATATTAAATTAGAAAACCCGCTACTTAATGAAATCAAAACTTGTTGTTTAGACATGTTTGAATTAGTAAAGCACTATTTTAGTCAACTTCCTAATTTAAATAAATTCACTATTCAAGATGGCGAATGGGGTTATTTGACGCTACATTTTTTAGCGGCAATGGAAAAACTTAAAAATGAGCAGAAAGCAAAAGTCTTAATTATTTGTGCCACCGGACTTGGTAGTGCTCAATTATTAAAAAATCGGGTGGAATGTGAATTTGATGAACGGATTAAAATCATTGCAACACGAGGATACTATGAAATTGAACCGGAGATGTTAAATGAAATTGATTTTATTATCTCTTCTGTCGATCTTTCAACCAAGGTCTTTAAAATACCCGTTTTTCATGTTTCGGTATTTTTTCCTGAGGAAGATGTACAAAAAATTCGCCGTTACCTGACCTCACGCAAAATGTTCACTTCTACTCCTTATCATTCCTCCATATCGAAATTTAAATCACCCAATTCACAAAATTATTTGACTCATATTGAACAAGTTATTGATGATTTATCGGCTGATTATTTTTATTTATGCCAACCACCATTAAGCAAAGAAGAACTTTTAGACCTTCTACTTGACCGTTTGGCTATAAACGAAGCGGACGGTTATAAACAAGAAATGATAAAGCAAATGGAAAATCGCATGATGTTAGGTGATATTTTCTTTAGTCATACGATAGTTGTGCCACATCCTTCAATACCAGTGGGGAAATTATCTAAAATTGGTATTGCGATTATTCCCGATGGCTTATTTTGGGATGAAAACTACCCTCACATCAAATTTATTTTTATGATTTCCCCCTCTATTTATCAAAACCCGACTTTAACCTTGATGACAAAAGCAATCGTCACATTAATTGACGATTTGGATCTGCAAAACCAATTACTGCATTGCCAAACTTTTGCCGAATTTAAATCACTTTTTATCCACCTTATTGAAAAAGGAGTGTAACAATGAATGAAAAAATGAGCTCAGAAGATATTCAGCTTGTTGCTTTTAATATTATTTTGCATAGCGGCAACGCTAAAACCAAAATTCATGAAGCATTTAAATCCATGAGACAGGCCAATTTTACATTAGCTAATCAACATCTAGAAGAAGCTAATCAAGAGATTTTAGAAGCACATAAATCGCAAACCGAACTACTACAATCTTATGCCAATGGGACTAAAATCGAGATGGAAATCATTATGGTACATGCGCAAGATCATTTAATGACAACTATGACAATGAGCGAGATGGCTATCGAAATGTCATATCTATACGAAAAAAATCATGAATTATCTAAAAAAATAATTGGCTAATTAATCTATGATGACAAAACAATTAAAAATGCATAAAAAAATTAGTTTGACTAATCTCTATTTTAATCGGTTTTTAGCAATTCGTTATAGTACGGCTTTTTTCTTATTTTTGAATCTTTATTGGGCCGTATTTTTGATTGGTTCAAACTCTTTTGTGGCTAGTTTACCAATTGTTATATTTGTATTAGCTATTTTGACATCGTTTGAACAAATAAAACTTTATCGTAATCATAATAACTATCTACCTTATGCCAAGCTTTTTTATCAAACTATTTTAATAAGTTATAGCATAGTGATTATTTTGCTGTATACGTCTTGGTTTCATTTCTTCTTTCCTTTTTTGAAAGATACTCAAGAGGTTTTAAATACAATTATGGGATTATTGATAGGGTGTTTATTAATTGCTTTTTTGATGCTGAAGAAATTAAAAAGAATTCAATGTAATGCGGATAAACATTTTCAAAGAATCTGTGCTTACGAAGAAATCAATAAATAAATGAGGAAAACAAAATGAATACCGGATTTGTGTTTTTACAAAAGTTTTTGATGACCCCAATGGCCAAAATATCCCAATTCAAGATTGTACGAGCTGTAATGGCCGCTGGGATGGCATCAGTGCCTTTTTCAATTGTTGGTTCAATGTTTTTGGTTTTCAATACGCTACCATTGACGTTTACTGGTTTAGAAGGATTTTTTGAACATACCTTTTTTAGGGTAAGTGATCTCTATATGGTTGCTAATAGTGCCACAATCGGTATTTTAGCTCTCTATTTTAATTTTGTGGTTGGCTATGAACTTACCAAAATTGAAGCTGAAGAAACAGGACTTAAAGTGAATGCACTAAATGGTGCAATGTTGTCTGTTTTTGCTTTTTTCATGACGTTACCTGAATTGATTATACAAAACGATGCTATTATGTTACTTAGTGATCAAAGTAATTTAGTATTCAATGGTCTACGTTTAAAACCGTTTATCTTTCGTTTAGGTACTTCAGGTATTTTCATTGCAATAGTGATGGCAATTTTGGCGACTCATCTGTATTTTTTATGTGTCAGACGTAATTGGGTGGTAAAAATGCCTGAAACCGTTCCTTTAGGCGTTTCTCGATCCTTCACTGCTTTAATTCCTACTTTTGTTATTGCTTTCTTTGTCATTATTCTTAACGGTGTGCTAGTCTTTTTCGGCACTGACATTTTTGATATTGTCAGCATACCTTTTACTTTTGTCACCAATTTAACGAAAAGTTGGTTAGGGATCATGGTTATCTTATTTTTAATTCATGCCCTTTGGGTAGTTGGTATCCATGGTGCAAGTATTATTGGTGCCTTTATAACCCCAATTATGTTAGCCAATATGACTGAAAACGCCGCCGGCGCGCATATTCCTTTTGCGGGGGAATTTAATAATTCACTGGTAATTTTAGGCGGTTCTGGCTCAACCTTGCTTATGACCTTTTTTATAGCGTTTTTTGCTAAATCGAGTCAATTAAAAATATTGGGTCGTGCATCCGCAGTGCCGGCCATCTTTAATATTAATGAACCAATTATTTTTGGTATGCCGATCGTTTATAATCCTTATTTAGCATTACCTTTCTTTTTAGCACCTATGGCGTGTGGTACATTGGGTTATTTTGCTATTAATACGGGCATCATTAGTCCAATTATTGCATTAATTCCATGGCCATCACCAATGGGATTAGGTGCATTTATTGGTACTGGTGGTGATTATAAAGCCGCAATTGTTGCGATACTGTCAGCAATTTTAGCACTATTAATTTATCTACCATTTGTCAAATTCTATGACAATAAGCTTTATAAAGAAGAACAAGGGAAAGCAGATAGTCAAGTTCAAACAGCTTAGTCAATAAGATTGAAACGTTAAAATTTATAATCATCAATTAGAATAATCATTTCAAAAAAAGAGAGTATTGAAGAAATCAAAACTCTCTTTTTTTCAATTATAAGAATAATGTGTGATTGAACCTTGCTGTCAAGGTTGAGTATTTTAATTCTTATTAGATATTATTCGCTCAAAATCAAAAGTTGCGATGATATATTCATCACTTCCTCCTTTTTACAACGTTAACATCATTGTGGTCTAAATTTTGCATATTTTTATGTTAAGGAAAAGAAAGAAGATAATCATATATTAATTAGGAGGTACAAAATGTTATATCTTAAACATAAATTGATGAAGTATTGCTGCTTTATTTTGTTTTTAATGATAAGCCAACAAATACTTGCCGTTGAAAATTTAAAACAGAAATTTGTGGCAGGTGCGGTGGCATCACCCGACTATTATGGTGCAATAGCTGCTCAAGAGATGTTAGAAAAAGGTGGTAATGCAGTTGATGCTGCAGTGGCTACTGCATTTACACTTGCTGTTACTTATCCTGAAGCTGGTAATATTGGTGGTGGTGGATTTATGACCCTTTGGATGGATAGCAAACCCTATTTTATTGATTATCGAGAGGTTGCTCCTCAAAAAGCTGATAAAGATATGTATCTTGATGATAATAAAAATGTTATTCCTGATTTGAGCTTATATTCTCACAAAGCTTCGGGTGTTCCCGGAACTGTTGCCGGTATGTGGGCAGTTCATCAACGATTTGGTAAGCTAACTTGGCAAGATGTTATGGCTCCAGCTATTCGATTCGCTAAGGAAGGCTTCAAGGTTGAAAAACCATTAGTGACACGTTATCAAGAAGTAGAAGCGTTAGCGCCGAGTAACGGTAACTTTAAAAAGTATTTTAGCACGATGCAAGAAGGCAAAGTATTTAAGCAACCTGATTTAGGTAACGTATTAGAATGTATTGCTAATCAAGGTAAAGATGGTTTTTATAAAGGTGAAATTGCTAAATTAATTGCTCAACAGATGGCAAAAAATGATGGTTTAATCACTGAAACTGATTTAGCTAATTATCAAATTAAATGGCGAGATCCTTTAATTGCTAATTGGCAAGGAATGCAGATTGTGACGGCTCCACCGCCTAGTTCAGGTGGTATTGGTTTAATTCAATTATTATTAATGAAACAAAATCTAGCTAAGGATTTTGCCGGAATTAAAGCTAATTCGCCACAATATATCCATTTACTTGCCGAAATTGAAAAACGTGTTTTTGCTGATCGAGCGGAATATATGGGTGATCCAGATTTTGTAACCGTGCCTGTAGCAAAATTGATAGATGAAAAATATTTAGCAAAGCGAGCCAAACAAGTCAGTCCACAATCGATTTCCGTTACTGAACAAGTAAAACCTGGTTTAGATAATGATCGCGAGAAATTACAAACTACACATTTTTCTATTGTCGATAAATGGGGTAATGCGGTATCTAACACTTACACACTTAATGGCTGGTTTGGTTCAGCAGTAGTGATTGATGGCACAGGTATATTACTTAATAACGAAATGGATGATTTTAGTAGTAAGCCTGGTGTAGCTAACCAATTTGGTGTAGTGGGTAAAGATGCTAATGCTATTGAGCCAAATAAACGTCCTTTATCTTCTATGTCACCGAGTATTTTTATTAAAGATAATACTGTTAAAATGGTTATTGGAACGCCAGGTGGTTCAAGAATATTCACTTCAATATTTCAGGTGGTGGCAAATGTTTTTGATAATCATATGTCATTAAAAGATGCAGTTAATGCGCCACGTTATCACCATCAGTTGTTACCAATTAACCTTATCTATATCGAAAGTTTTCAAAAAAATGTACCTGTAGATTTAAAAAATAAACTTGAAAAAATGGGTTATAGTTTTTACCAACAAGATTTTAGTGGTGATATTCAAGCTATAAAAATGACTAATAACAAACCTGAAGCAGTCTCTGATATTCGAGGTAGAGGAAAATCAATTATTATTCAATAGGTGAAATTGATTGATAGAAGTTTCTATCAATTCTAAAACTGGCTAATGGCTATTTTTTAAATAAATTAAATAGTTAGTTTTACTGTAGCAAGTTGATTAATAAAAAAACCCGTACAAAAATTGACGGGTTTTTTATTGGTATTATTGTTTAGTTTATTATTCAGGAATAATATCAACAATAACTTTGGCAAAAGCTTCACTGTGTACTTGGAATAACACTTCGTGTTCGCCAGTTGTACGTAATACACCGTTTGGTAAACGAACTTCGCTTTTCGATACTTGAACACCGTGTGCTTTAACTGCATCTGCAATGTCACGAGTACCAATTGAACCAAACAATCTACCTTCGTCACCCGCTTTAGAAGTAATGGTTACTTTACCAAGTGCATTAATTTCAGCAACGCGTTCTTCAGCGGCTTTTAATGTTTCAGCAAGTTTAGCTTCTAATTCAGCACGACGAGCTTCAAAGAATTCAACATTCTTTTTAGTCGCAGGTACTGCTTTACCTTGTGGGATCAAAAAGTTACGTGCATAGCCTGCTTTAACATTAACTTGATCACCTAAGCTGCCTAAATTAGCAACTTTATCGAGTAGAATAATTTGCATTATATGTTCCCTCTGTTGCTAATTACTGATGGTTGTCAGTATATGGTAATAATGCCAAGTAACGAGCGCGTTTGATTGCGCGAGCTAGTTGACGTTGATATTTTGCGCTAGTACCAGTAATACGGCTTGGTACGATTTTACCACTTTCTGTGATATAACTTTTTAATAAAGAAACATCTTTATAATCAATTTCTTTAACGCCTTCTGCTGTAAAACGGCAGAATTTGCGACGACGGAAATAACGTGCCATTTGGCTATTCTCCTAATAGTTTAATTTGGTCAGCATGTAACACAAGTTGGCTTGTTTGATTACGTTTAGTATGTGTGCTAATAAAACCACTAACTAAAACTTTGCTGCCTTTTTTTATACTGTAACTTAATTCTTTTTGTCCGCTGACAATTACAGGCATAATGCACCATGCTTGTCTTGTGAGTTCAGCTTCAATTTGCTTAGAAACATGTTCTAAATAAAATTGACAATGTGAAATTCCACTGGGACTAATTTTGCGTATCGGATTTTTGGACACCACACCCGATAATATTAAACGATTATTCGTCGGAATCATCGTCCAAATTTAGTTCGTTAAAATCTTCTTCAGGATTTCGACGTTCATCCTTCGCTTTTAACATAGGTGAAGTTTCAGTTACAGCATGTTTAGTGCGCATAATTAAACTGCGAATCACCGCATCATTAAAACGGAAATTATCTTCAAGTTCATTAACAGCTTCTTGAGTTGCTTCAACGTTCATTAGCACATAATGTGCTTTATGCAGTTTTTCGATAGGATAGGCTAATTGACGACGACCCCAATCTTCTAAACGATGGATTTTACCTCCATCAGTAGTTAAGGTACCAGTATAACGTTCAATCATACCAGGTACTTGTTCACTCTGGTCAGGGTGAACCATAAATATTATTTCGTAATGACGCATTATCGCTCCCTACGGATTAATCAGCTTTCTGTCGGGGCAACCGCAACCCATTGAAAGCAAGGAACATGAAAATAGGCGGTTGAAATCGACGGGGCATTATATATCAACCTAAAGTAATTAACAAATGAATATATTAAGTTTATTTAATGATTGTCGGTGACGTTTTATACTAAAACGTATAGCTAACCTGAAACTTTTTAACAAAAAATATTATCATCTGTCAAATGTAACGATATCTATACATTTTTATTTTAAAAATATGTTATGCTTGCTGTAATATATTTTTTATTACGTGAATATAAAAATAAGGAGAAAGATAATGGCAGAGGAAACTATTTTTAGCAAAATTATTCGACGTGAAATCGCAGCAGATATTGTTTTTCAAGATGATAAGGTTACTGCTTTTCGAGATATCTCTCCTCAAGCACCAACCCATATTTTAATTATTCCGAATAAATTAATTCCAACTATTAATGATGTGACCGAACAAGATGAAGCCATGCTTGGTCACATGATAACCGTGGCAGCGAAAATAGCAAAACAAGAGGGTATTGACGCTAATGGTTATCGCTTAATTATGAATTGCAATAAAGATGCAGGACAAGAAGTCTTTCATATTCATATGCATTTATTAGGTGGCAAAAACTTAGGCCGATTATTAGGTTAATCAATATTATGAAACAGACAAAAAAAATATTACTGACTATTACGATGATTTTTTTATTAACGGGTTGTCCGATGCTAACTAGACATGAAAATAAAGGAAATGAAGAGCCTGTTGATATAATAAAACCCACTGATGGCGTGATTGAAACACCACCACCTATAGTCAAAAAAACTGATTGGAATTCGATTTTATCACCATTTGTAAATAAAATATTACAGCCATCATCGGTCTACGATGGTAATAAAGTAGTTTTAATTAGCGATATTCAAAATCGCAGTGGTGACTATGTAGTAACAAGCCAAGTTGATGAAGTTTTGCATCAATTAATGGCAAATCAAAATATTTTTTCTGTGGCTGATAGACAATCAATAAATCAAGCTAAACAAGCATTAGGTATTTCATCTGACGACAAACTCGTTTCCCGCGGTAAAATGATTGGAATTGCTAAATCGATAAATGCTGGTTATGTCCTTTTTACAACACTTTACCAACTACCAAGTGAAAATCATGATGCTAATTTAGCGATGGAATTACTATCTACCCAAACTGGAGAAATTTTGCAACGAGTAACCTCGCAAGAATTAACCAAAGCTGTTAATCAAAATGCTGAAAATGTTAAAGAGGTTACTGAATAATGGGACCATTATTGATTGATGTTGAAGGAACATCATTAACTAATGATGATAAAAAACTTTTGCAAAACCCATTAATTGCTGGCGTTATTTTGTTTAGTCGTAATTTTGAAAATCAAACGCAATTAAGCGAACTAATTAAAGAGATTCGCTCTATATCAACTGAGCGATTACTAATTTCAGTTGATCATGAAGGCGGACGAGTTCAGCGGTTTAAACAAGGGTTTACTCTTATTCCTCCTGCTCAATCATTTGCAGCACTAAATGACCTAGAGCAAGCCAAAGCATTAGCTTTTGACGCTGGCTGGTTATTAGCCATGGAACTTATTGCCTTTGATATTGATATCAGTTATGCCCCTGTTTTGGATTTAGGTCATGAATGTTTGGCCATAGGTACCCGTTCCTTTCATGAAAATGCCGATATTGCTTTGCAAGTTGCTACATCAATGATTGATGGCATGCATACTGCTGGAATGAAAACCACAGGTAAACACTTTCCAGGTCATGGTCATGTTATCGCTGATTCACACCAAGAAACGCCGATAGATCATCGCGATAAATCGCTAATTGAGCAAGATATGCAAATTTTTGCCAAACTAATTAAAAGCAATAAACTTGATGCTGTTATGCCAGCTCATGTTATTTATCCAGCTTTTGATGATAAACCGGCTAGTGCTTCCCCGTACTGGCTTAAAACAATACTTCGTCAGCAGTTACAGTTTGATGGCATTATATTCTCTGATGATTTATCCATGGAAGGCGCAGCCGTATTAGGTGATCATGCCCAACGAGCTCAGGCAGCATTAGCCGCGGGTTGTGATTTGCTATTAGCTTGTAACAATAGGCAAGGTACTTTAGCCATATTAGAACAGTTGGTTATTTTAAATAAACAGCAATCTTTAGCCACCAACAAAGCTAAGCGATTATTGAAAAATACACACATTACTTATACTGAATTAACTCAAAACCATGATTGGCAGTGTCGTCACAATAATTTAACCAAACTAAATGATAAATGGATTAAATATGCAAGCAGCAATCATTGAAATCGATCTTAATCAACAGCTAGTTGCATATAATAATGCAGCGAAAGCGTTGTTCTCTTCTGATTGGCTAAAGTTAAATCATCATTTTGATTATTATAATTTTTTTAATTTGGATAATAACGTTAATCTAGAAAAACAAGATGATACAATCATTGTTTTAAATGCTCAGTATTTTTTATTACAAAAAGTTATTGAATCATCCAAAACAATTTTTATTTTACAACCCATTGAATACCTAAAAAAACGCCTATCGAAAATTAATGTGGTAGGGAGTCATGCATTTGATATTTTTGCCACTCAAAGTCAAGCAATGCAAAAATTAATTGCTCAAGCAAAAGCCTTCTCAATGCAACGAGAACCATTATTGATTTCAGGCGAAACCGGAACGGGTAAGGATTTACTCGCTAATGCGTGCCATCAATATAGTCCACGGGGGGATCAAACTTTTTTAGGTTTAAATTGTGCCGCTATGCCTGATGATGTTGTTGAAAGTGAACTGTATGGTCATGCTGCTGGTGCTTACCTTGGTGCAGTTGAAAGTAAAAAAGGTTTTTTTGAACAAGCCAATGGAGGTTCAGTTTTACTTGATGGCATTGATGAAATGTCCTTTCAAATGCAAACTAAACTACTCAGGTTTATCAATGATGGTTATTTCCGCCGTGTGGGCGATGATAACGAAGTGTATGTCGATGTGCGAATTATCTGTGCCACAAAAGTCGATTTGGCACTGCTGGTTGAACAAGGTAAATTCAGAAAAGATCTTTATTACCGACTTAATGTATTATCATTAAATTTACCTTCACTGCAAGAACGTAAAGATGATATTGCTCCACTTACTACTATGTTTGTCAATGAATTTGCAAGCAAACAAGGAATTACGCCACCAACAATTGACAATGCGGTGGTTGATTACTTATCGCATTACTCATGGCCAGGCAATGTAAGACAACTCAAAAACGTACTTTATTCTGCACTAGCACAATTGACTGCAAACGTATTAACTGTAAAAGATATTGTGTTACCAATACCTACCGTATCGCAATTATCATGGATAGAAAATATCGAAAATAAAACTCTTGATGAAATGACCAAACAATTTGAAAAAGAGATCTTATTACAATTATATGACAAATACCCAAGCTCCCGAAAACTCGCCAAAAGGCTAGGCGTATCACATACCGCCATTGCTAATAAGTTAAGAGATTATGGGATAGGGCGGTAGTTTTGCCAGATAGAGCTATGAAAATTTTAGTAACCGGTGGAGCTGGTTTTATAGGCTCAGCTGTTGTGCGTTATTTGATTAACTTTACACATAATCATGTTATTAATATTGATAAGTTAACTTATGCGGCAAACTTGAAATCACTCGAAATGGTATCGAATAATGAGAGATATCATTTTGAACAAATTGATATTTGTAATGGGCAAGAGTTAAATCGTATTTTTAGACAATATCAACCTGATGCTGTGTTTCATTTAGCGGCAGAAAGTCATGTAGATAAATCAATTAATAGCTCGGCTAATTTTATTGAAACAAATATTACAGGAACTTACACTCTGCTTGAAGCAACTCGATATTATTGGAGCTCTTTATCTGAAAAGTCAAAAAATAATTTTCGTTTTATTCATGTTTCAACGGATGAAGTTTATGGTGATTTAGAAAATACTGAATTATTTTTCACCGAATCAATGCCTTATGCTCCCAGCAATCCTTATTCCGCTTCAAAAGCGTCAAGCGATCATTTAGTTAGTGCTTGGCATCAAACTTACGGTTTGCCAACTATTATTACTCACAGTACTAATAATTATGGACCATTTCAGCATGCCGAGAAACTGATTCCATTAGTTATATATAATGCAATTAATGGTAAGCCATTGCCCATTTATGGTGATGGTTCACAAGTTCGCGATTGGCTTTATGTTGAAGATCATGTTAAGGCTTTATATAAAGTGTTAGAAAAAGGTAAAATGGGTGAAACATATAATATTGGTTGTAATAATGAATATAAAAATATTGATTTAATATTTACAATATGCTCAATTCTAGAGGAATTAGTTCCTAATCATCCAGTAGGTATTAAGCAATATAAAGATCTTATTCAGTTTGTACCAGATCGTCTTGGACATGATTATCGATATGCCATTGATTCGTCAAAAATTAAAAAGGAATTAGGCTGGATGCCACAAGAAAATTTTATTAGTGGACTAAGAAAAACTGTTGAATTAATAGTAAAAACACGCAATTTATAATTAATAATCTATATAATAGTTAAGTTTTTCGTTAAAATTTTACTTAAGTGATATTAAAGATGAATTATGAGTGGTGATAAAATGATTAGAACTGACGAGATATCGGTTGTTGTTCAGGGACCTATTTATCCAAATTTAACGGAACATAATTTGTTAAGTATTAGGAATTTTCTTCCGAATGCTGAAATTATATTATCAACATGGCATGGTTCTAATGTTTACAGCTTAAATTATGATAAATTGATACTTAATGATGACCCTGGGGGATTTACGCATAAATGTAATCAGTTAAAAACTAATAATATTAATCGATTAATTGTTTCAAGCAGAAATGGAATTGCAGCTGCAAAAAATAAATATGTTTTAAAAATACGGAGTGATTTTATACTCAAAGGAAGTTCTTTTTTAAAGTTTTTTGATAGATATGACCTCGTTGAACCAGATTTCGTTATATTCAAGCATAAAATTCTAGCATGTAGTTATTTTTCACGAAACCCTAGAAAAGTTAATTTGATGTTTCATCCTTCAGATATTGCTTTTTTTGGTTTAAAAGATGATTTATTCAATTTATTTGATATTGCTTTAATGAGTAAGTCAGATGAGTTTTATATTAAAAAAGATGGTAAATGGGATAGAAAATATGCCCCTGAGCAATATATCTTTATTACATTTTTACAAAAAAACAATAAAAACGTTTCATGTAGTAATTATGAGCCGGCAAGTGAAAACAATATAATGCAAACAGAACGTTATTTTACTTCTAATTTTATTTTTTTAGATTGGAAATTATTTAATTTAATACCTCCTGCTAAATTAAATAATTTTCGTAAATTAGATCATTTTTCATGTATAACTCATATTGAATGGAAAAGATTATATTATAAATATGTGACGCTAACGCCTAATAAGTTTGCGGGGATGAATATGGAAAGGTTGAAATTAAATTCAATTTTACTTTATTATCGTTTGTTAAAAATAATTGCAAAATTAGTTACATTACCGATTGTCGGGAAAAAAAATAAAAAATTGAGAAAAAAAATTAGAAATAAAATATCAAGAATTTGACACTATTATTTGATAAAATAAATAGCTAGTATTTAATTTCAATTAATTAAAAAAGAGATATATATGCTAAATATCGTATTACCTATGGCAGGTAGAGGAAGTAGATTTACCGATGCTGGTTATTCAATACCAAAACCATTTATTCCTATTCATGATGTACCAATGATAAAAGTTGTTGTAGATAATTTATCTCCTAAATGTGAACATCGATTTATTTTTATTTGTCAAAAACGACATATTGATGAATATGATTTGATACCTAAATTAAAATCGTACTCAAAACATGTTGAAATTATTGGTATTGATGGAATTACTGAAGGCCAGGTTTGTACGGCATTACTTGCTAAGAGATTTTTTGATAACGATGAACCTTTAATGAACGCAAATGCAGATCAATTTATAGATTTTGATATTAATGAATATTTAGATGCCATCTCTACTAGAAATTTAGATGGAATGATTATGACAATGAAATCTCAAGATCCAAAATGGTCATATGCTAAAACCGATAGTAACGGTTTAGTTACGGAAACGGCAGAAAAAAAGGTAATATCAGATGATGCAACTGTCGGAATATTTAATTTTTCTAAAGGTAAATATTTAGTTAAAGCTGCTGAACAAATGATTAGAGATAATATTCGAGTCAATAATGAGTTTTACACCTGTCCTTGTTATAATTATTTAGTACAAGAAGGAAAAAAAATAGGTATATATGGAATTGGTGAAGAATATAATGGCATGTATGGATTAGGTATACCCAAAGATTTAGATTTTTTTATTAATCATCCAATTTCTCAAAGGATTAAAAAATGATTATTTTATCTCATCGAGGATTTTGGAAAACTAAGGATGAAAAAAATACAATAACGTCTTTTAAACGAAGTTTTGATTGTGGTTTTGGTACCGAAACTGACTTAAGAGATCATGATGGTGAAATAGTAATATCGCATGATATGCCGAAAGGTGATGAAATAACTTTTGATCATTTATTAAATATAATGGATGGTCGAAATTTGCCATTAGCTTTAAATATTAAAGCTGATGGATTATTTCTTAGCATCAAAAATTCACTTGAAAAATACAATCATACTAATTATTTTGTTTTTGATATGTCTATCCCTGATCTTGTTTGTCAGGTAAAAAATAAAATGAAAGTTTTTACTGGGTTAAGTGATATTTTGACACAACCTGTTTTGTTATCTGAATGTGATGGGGTTTGGTTAGATTGTTTTAATTCTGATTGGTATGATTACACAGAAATAGATCGTCTCCTTAATCAAGGAAAAAAGGTTTGTCTTGTCTCAGCTGATTTACATAAAAGGAATGTCTCAAAACAGTGGGCAACTATTCTAAAAAGTAAATATTTAGATAGTGATAATTTGATGATTTGCACGGATTTTCCTGAAAGAGCAAGGGAGTATTTTAATGAAAATTAAAGCTGTTTTATTTGATATGGATGGGGTGTTAATAGAAGCGAAAGATTGGCATTATGAAGCGCTAAATCAAGCCTTACAATTATTCGGATATGAGATAAATCGTTTCGAACATTTGACAAGTTATGATGGATTACCTACATCCATGAAGTTGAAAAAATTGACTTTAGAAAAAGGATTACCTAATCAATTACATGAATTTATCAATGAAATGAAACAGCAATATACTGTTTCTATGATTCAAAATTTATGTCGCCCTCGTTTCAATCATGAATATGCATTATCAAAGTTAAAATCCGAAGGTTACCGCCTTGCAGTAGGTTCCAACTCAATAAGAATGACAATAAAAATGATGATGGATTATGCAAAGTTGACTGATTATTTAGAATTTATGTTAAGTAATCAAGATGTAAAAAATGCAAAACCAGATCCTGAAATCTATTTGACTGCAATGTCAAAAATGGGGTTATCTCCGTCGGAATGCTTGGTTGTTGAAGACAATGAAAATGGCATTAAAGCGGCAAAAGCATCTGGAGCTCACTTATTAGTTGTAAAAACAGTAGATGAAGTTACTTACGATAATATTAAGAATCGGATTTTAGAAATAGAAAAGGGGATTTAAAATGCAAATTATCTTCTTAATGGGGGGACAAAATTTTGAAAAGAATGGAGAAAATTATCCTCTTTACTTAACAGAAATTAATGAAAAACTAATCATTGAAAAACAAATCGATTATTGTAAAGGATTGAATCCTAGAAAGTTCTTGTTTTGTATAAAAGATTTAGATATTAAAAACTTTCAAGTCGATTCAGTTATCAAACAGCTAGTACCTGATAGTGAAATTATTGTTATAAATGGCAAAACTAAAGGGGCTGTATGTACTGCATTGCTAGGTATTGAGTATATCGATAATGAAGAAGAGTTAATTTTATTAGCGGTTGATGATTTTATCGAAGTATCAAGCGAAAATATTCTAAATTTTTTTAGAAACAATCAAAGTGATGCAGGAGTGATTTCTTTTAATTCTGTTCATCCAAGATATTCATTTGCAAAATTAGGTGACGATAATTCTGTTATTGAGGTATCTGAAAAAAAACCTATTAGTAAAAATGCTTTAGTTTCATTTTATTACTATAAAAAAGGTTCTGATTTTGTTGAAAGCGCTAAAAATGTAATTCGCAAAGATAATTTAATTAACGGATCGTTTTATTTAAGTCAAACACTCAATGAAATGATTCTTAAACAAAAAAAAGTGTTACTTTATAAAATTACAAATGAAAAATTTCACCCATTAAAAACAGAGATGCAATTGGCTCAATATTTAACTGAACTAATGGATGTTAAGGAAAGTAAATAATGAAAATTGCAAAGCTAAATGACATGGTAAAAGGCTGGTTTATTGGTAATTTTGAACCATCTGTTTGTAAAACTAATGATGTCGAAGTCGCAGTGAAAAAATATAAAAAAGGCGATTGTGAAGAGAAACATTATCATAAAATTGCAACCGAATATACGGTTATTCTATCAGGCAGGGTGAAAATGAATAATGTTGAATATTGTGCTGGTGATATTATTGTTATGGAGCCTGAAGAAGCTACCGATTTTGAGTGTCTTGAGGATGATACTATAAATGTTGTGGTTAAATTACCCGGTGCAAATAATGATAAATACATAAAATAAAGAAGCATATTAATTTTAAAAAAGGAATTTAGTAGTGGAACATTTGTTTTTTGGTAATAATGAAAATAAACCTTTTTTTAGTTTAGTTATACCTGTGCATGGACGTTTATCTCTATTAGAAGTAACGTTAAACTCGCTTAAAAAGCTAGATTTTAAAGATATTGAAATTATTATTTCTGATGATTCTAACTCGAAAAGAGATAGATTAACTATAAAAAGGTGGGTTCAGGATATTTATGCAACAATGGGGGTTAATGTTATATATGTTTTTACTAAATCTAATCTTGGACAAAGTGGAAATACGAATCAAGGGTTGCATTATGCAAATGGTGAATGGATAAGAATTCTTCATTCTGATGATATTTTACATTCTAATATATTTAAGTTAGAAAAAAAAATAATAGAAGAAAATAAGGATATTAATTTAATATTTCATTCAATTATTAATTTTAGTCATTCTGATGAAATAATTACCAATGCTAATGTATTACCAACGTATAACAAAGCTAGTGCATATCATATGATAGTATACGGTTTACATACTCATTGTGCTATTCCATCTTCATTATTGTTTCAGAAGAAAAGTTTGGACATTATAGGTGGATTTAATAACAAAATGAAAAGAGCTTGCGATTGGGACTTTTATTCTAAATTAGTAATTGAAGCATTTAATAACAAAGAACAAATTATTCAGTTTAGACCTGGAATGGTATATCACAGAATTCATAATGGTTCTAATACTAATAAAATTTTGACTAAATTATCCAATTATAAAGAATATAAGAAAATCAGTGATTCTAACTTGAATTTTTTAAAAAAACACCCGAATGATTTTGGTTTCGTAGAGATTAATTTATATAAATCTTGTGCTTTTTCTTATAGAACTTCTCGACTTGTTAGAGATTATAAATCACTAAATTTCTTATTTAGGTTATTATTTTTACGTAAATTTTTAAAATTGATTTTTAAGAGTAAAAAAGAACAACTTGAACATTAATTTAACATTGGATTAATTTTAAAATGCTATTAAATAGAAAAAATACGGTAGATAAAAATATTAAAGACACGGATATATCTGTAGTAGTTCAGGGTGCTATAGATGAAATAAATACACCTATATGTTTAAATAGTATTCGAAAGCAATTACCAAATTGTGAAATCATATTGTCTACTTGGGATGGAAGTAACGTAAAACGTCTTAATTATGATAAAGTTATATTTAATAAAGATCCTGGTAATTTTGATATGAGTCCTCACGAAAAAAATAATGTTGAAAGACAAATTATTTCTACTGTTTCAGGATTAAAACAATCGTCACGTTTATATGTCTTAAAGATAAGAAGTGATATTTTTTTAGATCATAAGGGATTTATAAAATATTTTAATAAATTTTGTAATTATGATGATGAATGGCATTTCCTAAATAGAAGGATTATAATACCCAATATGGTAACAAGAGATCCTCGGTATTGGGAGTCTCCAATGTGTCCAAGTGACTGGTGTTCATTTGGTCTAAGAGAAGATATGTTGTCATTATGGGACAATAATTTTCTCACCGAAAAGGATAAGTATTGGTTTGAAAATAAACCAAAACCAGAATTAGTCAAAAAATTCTATTCTCATCTTATTGCTAGATATAATCCAGAACAAATAATTTGGATTGGTTTTATAAGTAAATTCAAGAAAATACATGCTGATCATATGTTTGATATCAATAATAAATCAATTGAGGAAACACTAAAAAGTTATGCAAATAATTTGATAATTCTCTCTGAAAAGCAATTTGGAATAAAATTTTTAAAAAAAATGAGAATTGGTGCTGATAGATGGAGGGTTATTACTTATATTGATTTCCTCAAAATATACAATAGTTTTTCCAATGGAAGGAAATATTATTTTCCTATAAATTTTCAAAGGTATTCTCTTTTGAAAAATTTCAAAGAGTCTCATAAAAGACTTTATCCGAAATTTAGGAAGTTTGATCAAAGATATATTTATTGGGCAACTGAACTAACATTGATGTTTCCATTGTTGTCTAAATTAGCTATTCCTTTACTTAAGAAGTGGAATAAGTAAATTCCAGTGTAATTAGATTTTACATTTCAATAGGTATATATTAAATGAAAAAAAACATAATTAAACTGTCAGTTGTTGTACCTACACATGGAAGGGTTAATTTATTTGAGGATACATTAAAATCATTATATTATCAGAACTGTAAAGACTTCGAAGTGATAATATCAGATGACTCACCTCTAATTGAGGATAGAGATAAAATTAAAAAATTAGTTTCTTTATATCAATATAAAGGAATGATTATAAAGTATATTTTTACTAAACCTAATATACTGCAAGCACCTAATACAAATCAAGGGTTAAAGATTGCAAGTGGTTCGTATATTAGGATTCTTCATTCGGATGATCTTATTTCTCCTCAATGTATTGGTAAAGAGATAGAATTTTTCGAAAAAAATCCTGAAGTTGATTTTTTATATCATTGTAGTATTGCTTTTTCTAAACAATTAGATTTTGTCGCTGAACAAGAAGATGTAAAAATGAATTTATATAAATCGAAAGTTTGGTTAGATAGAAGTATTTTTACTCATACTGTTTTGCCATCATGTTTATGTTTTCGTAGCTCATTATTGTCTCAAGTAAAAGGAATGGATGAAAGCTATAAGTTTCTTTGTGATTGGCAATTATTTTTTGATTTCGTTATGGATTCGTATAAAAAAGATAAAAGTTTTTGCTGTTTTAATGCAGGATATGTTGGATGGCGTATGCATGAAGAATCTGTATCAAGTACCTTGTTTATTGAACATTTTTTAGAGCACGAAAGATTTATTCGCAACATTATTGAGATTTACAAACAAGAAAAAATTGTATCAAAACGTAAATTAAAACAAAATATCTACGATGCAACAAAATATAGATATAGTAGATTATTAAATGATTTAAAAAAATATAAAAAGAACAATTCAAAATTTATTCCTTATTTACACTATTTAAGTTTTTTGTTAAGCAGAAAATATGGCATAGTTCATTGTTTAGTAAAATTAGTTTTTATTCCTTCGCAAATTATCCTAATATTGTTCCATTTTATTTATCAAGTGATTTTTGAACCTAAAAATTGCATAGAAAAAATCGAGAAAAAACTTGCCTTTCTTTGGAAGTAGTATTTTATTCAACCTTGAAGTAGTATTTTATTTAACCTTGAAGTAGTATTTTATTTAACCTTAATATAAGGAATATACTTTAATGAAAACTATCTTAGTTACAGGTGGAAGTGGTTTTTTAGGCTCTAATTTATGTATCAGACTCATTAATGAAGGAAATAAAGTTATTTGTATTGATAATAATTATACAGGTCGAATAAAAAATTTAGATGAAATAATTAATGATCCTAATTTTCTATTTATTAAACATGATGTTATTTATCCTCTAAGTATAGAATGTCCTATTGATGAAATATATCATTTAGCGTGCCCAGCTTCTCCTCCAGCTTATCAAGGAAAAGCTGCTATTATGACGACAAAAACATGTGTATATGGAGCCAACAATTTGTTGGAATTGGCAAAAAGCAAAAAAGCTAAAATTTTATTAGCATCTACTTCGGAGATCTACGGAGAACCTTTAACTCATCCTCAAGTTGAATGTTATCGGGGGAATGTTAATCCTATTGGTATAAGAGCTTGTTATGATGAAGGAAAGAGATGTGCAGAGAGTTTATTTTTTGATTATTATAGGCAAAAAAATGTCATAATAAAAGTAATTCGTATTTTTAATACCTACGGTCCGAAAATGGATCCTAATGATGGAAGAGTGATAAGTAATTTTATTTGTCAGGCGCTACGAGGTGAAAATATTACTATTTATGGTCAAGGAGATCAAACTCGTTCATTTTGTTATGTAGATGAACTTATTGATGCAATGATAAAAATGATGGCAAGTCCTGATGATTTTGTTGGACCAGTTAATATTGGTAATCCTAGTGAGTTTACAATAAAAGAACTAGCAACGAAAATTATTGCGAAAATAGGAGGTATTTCTAAAATTATTTATTGTGATTTACCCCAAGATGATCCATCGCAACGAAAACCAGATATATCTTTAGCAAAAGAAAAATTATTATGGGAACCACAAATTGACTTGGACCATGGTTTAGAAGAAACAATTAAATATTTTAAATCAGAATTGATTATTAGAGGCAAATAATTATGCAAATAGGCATCATTGGAACCGGTTATGTTGGATTACCTACAGGGGTAGGGTTGGCAGAGTTAGGGCACAAAGTAAAATGTATAGATAGGGAAATTACGAAAATTGAATATTTAAAAAAAGGAGAAATTACTCTTTTTGAAAGCGGATTAGAAGAATTATTAAAAAAAAATTTGAAGAACGGAAATATTTCATTTACCACATCTATGCAAGAAGGTATATCAGGTTCGGATATTGTGATTATTGCCGTTGGAACACCTCCTCATCCAGTAACAAAAGAAGCTGATATGAAATATGTTCATGCAGCGGCTACCGAACTAGCGCAATACTTAGACGGATATACTATCATAGCAAACAAATCAACAGTTCCTGTAGGTACAGGTGATGATATTGAAAATTTAATCTCGAAAAGAAATCCTCAAGCTGATTTTGATGTTGTTTCATTACCTGAGTTTTTAAGAGAGGGGTTCGCTGTTTATGATTTTTTTAATCCTGATCGTATTGTGATTGGTACAAATTCAGAAAGGGCAAAAGCTAAGTTAAATGAATTGTATAAGCCATTTAAAGAAAAATCTAAGATTTTATTTGTTAAAAGAAGATCTAGTGAAACAATCAAATATGCTTCTAACGCATTTCTTGCTATGAAAATTCATTATATTAATGAAATGGCTGATTTTTGTGAAAAAGTAAATGCAGATATTTATGAGGTGGCTGAAGGAATGGGAATGGATTCTCGTATAGGAAGTAAGTTTCTAAATCCAGGTCCGGGTTATGGGGGCAGTTGTTTCCCTAAAGATACTCATGCCATGTATTTTATGGCTAAGCAAAATAATGTGGAATTAACTCTTATTGAGGCTGCCATAAATGGTAATGAGAAACGTAAAAAAGAGATAGCAAAAAAAATCATATTAACAGTGGATCATATTGAAAATCCTAAAGTTGCTATTTTAGGTTTAACATTCAAAGGAGGGACTGATGATTGTAGAGAAAGTCCTGCGATGGACATTATATTTGAATTATTAAATTATAAATTAAATATTGTTGCTTATGACCCAAAAGGTATGAAAAACGCTAAATTAATCTTGGGAGATAAAATAAGCTATGCAAAAGATATGTATTCAGTTGCCGATAACGCAGATCTTTTGGTAGTGCTTACCGAATGGGATGATTTTAGAAACTATGATTTAAATATTGTAAATAAAAAAATGAGATTGAAAAATATTTTTGATACTAGAAATATGCTAAATAAACAAGAAGCTTTTAAGTTAGGTTTTTCCTTTAGTTCTCTGGGTATAGGAAACTATTTTGATGAGTAACTCAAAAAGAATTGCAATTCAATTATTTGGACATTTAAGAACATTTGAGTATACCTTTGAATCATTTAATAAATATTTATTAAAAGAAAATATATTAGATGATTATCAAATTGATATTTTTATTCATACTTGGAATGAATTAGATCATGCAACAATAAATTACCGTAATTTAGATGGAAAGGCTTTAACTGATAAATCATTAACAAATGAAGAGCTTTCTTTAGTTAATAAGCTATATCAACCAAAAAAAATAGTTGTTGAATCACAGTTAGATTGTCAAGACGAAGTTTTAATTGAGAAAATTGGTCGATTTCCTCGAGCTAAAAAGGGATGTTTAAATAATTCGTATACCATTTATATAGTAAATAAATTGCGTAATGAATATGAATTAGAGAATAATATTCACTATGATTGGGTTATTGTGACGAGACCTGATATTTTTTTTAAATCTCCTTTCCGTATTGATAACATTATTAGTTGCTATGTTAACTTTGGGCTAAAAATACCTGATAAGGCTATTTTTCATGGTTTTAATCCTTTTGGACGAGGTAATTTGATTGAGGATCCACGTTTTTTGGCAGGTTCTGATTTAATTTTTTTCGGTAAGCCTGAAAATATTGATAAGTCTTCGTCATTGTATACTGAGTTTAATGACAATATCTTCCCAGAAAATTTTTATTGTATGGAGGTTTGGTGGGCAAATTTTTGGAAGAAAAAAGAGATGACTTTATTTCCTATTAATTATAGGCACGGTCCTGATTTTGACGTTATTAAAACAGAGATGTTGCAAGATAATAAGCTAAGTAGAAATTCTAAAAGTAGGTATTTCAAAAGGATTATATTACGATTTTTATTAAGTTTATTCCCTTATTGTCTCGTTAAAAATAAAATTAATAGATTACAAAAGAAAATTGAAAACATGAAGAAATTTTATAAACATTAACTTAAGCATGTTAACTGATAAAAAAATATATTTATTGTTTAAGCAAAGCATTAGATTTTAGATGGATAAAATAAATTTTTATTTATGATTTTATTTTATTAGCATTGATTTAAGAAGGTTTTATAGTTATGTTTCCTGTTTTGTCTGTTATCATCCCTGTATATAACACCGAAAAATATTTAATTAAATGTTTAGATAGTGTTATTAATCAAACTTTTAAAAGTATGGAAGTTATTTGTGTTAATGATGGTTCAACCGATAATTCACTTGATATTTTAAAAAAATATCAAAGAATAGATGATAGAATTAGAATAATTAATAAAGAAAACGGTGGATTATCTTCTGCAAGAAATATCGGTATTGAACATGCTCAAGGTTCATATATTACTTTTGTTGATTCTGATGATTTTATTGAGTCTAATGCTTATCAAGATACACTTTTCTATTTCGATAATCCAAAAGTTGATCTTGTTTATTTCTCTACTCAGTTAGTGATAGAAGATAATATTAGCCGTACACAAGATCAACGATATTTTGAACATAAGTATACTGGTTTGGTTGATTTATCCAATGATGTAATAGCAAAAATGGATGTCTGTGCATGGAATAAAATTTATAAACTTTCAATATTAAAGAAATATGATATTAGATTTCCAAATGGTCTTTGGTACGAAGATAATCCATTTTTCTGGTCTTATGCTTTGGTAAGTGATTCCGCATTTTTCGTGAATGATAAACTTTATAATTATCTAATAAGAACAGGATCGATAATGAGTCAACATAATCAACAAGGTAAAGTCTATCCTAAAACATTACATGAATTAGATTCATTGTTAGGTTTTGAATATTTACTCCATTTTGTGTTTAAATGGGACTTATTTGAAATGTTTAAACCTGTTTTAATTGACTTATTTCAGCAAAAAATTTATGAGTCGCTCCATTGTCTTCCTAAAAAAGATCGTATGCTTGCTTTAAATAAAGCAACAGAAATTGTTAATATATTTAATCTCAAATTTTATTTTCCTGATAATTATTATTTAAATTCATTATATAATAAAAAATATCATAATATTGGCAAAATAAATCATTTATTTTTGACTAAGAAACAGCGATTATTTGGTATCTGGGATGCTGACAAATATTATATTCTTTGTTTGCTCGGTATTAAAATTAAAATAAAAAAATAAATTCACAGTTTGTTATGTATAGGATTGAAGTATTTACTTATTCTATCTAACTTATAATTAAATTAACGAGCAAGGTTCCATTTATAGTATAATAGTTAATAATTTTATTATTTAAATACTTTATTATGTCTCAAAAATTAAATTCAATTACGACGTTAAAAAAACTTTGGCCATTTATCAGACCATATAAAAAAGCATTAATTGTTGCAGTCTTTGGACTTTTATTAAATGCTACTACCGATGCAACTTTAATTTCCTTGACAAAGCCTTTGCTTGATCATGGTTTAATGGACAAAAATTATTCACTGCTGATAGCGATTGCTGTAGCAATTATTGGTTTAATTTTACTTAGGGGCATGTCTAATTATATATCAACTTACTGTCTTTCTTGGTTATCTGGCAAAGTAATAACAAAATTTAGACAAATGATATTTAATCATCTAGTCAAGAGTCCTATAAGTTTTCATGACAGGCAATCTGTTGGGGAGCTTGTTTCAGTGATTACTTTCAATGCTCAAATGCTATCAAAAGCCTCTTCTGATGCATTAATTATACTTGTTCGAGAGATAACCTATGCAATAGGATTATGTATAGTTATGCTATATGGAAGCTGGAAATTAGCTGCCGTCCTTGTTGTTTTAGTTCCCCTGATTATTTTTATCGCTCAATTTATTGCAAAAAAGTTTAGACAAACAATTGCCTCTATGCAACAAGGAATGGGACAAATTACAACTGCTAGTGATGAAATGTTAAAAGGACATAAAGAAGTCTTGATCTTTAATGCTAAAGAGTATGAAAAACGTAATTTTAATTACATAACAGATTGTGTTCGAAAAGGAATGTTGAAAATAGAAATAATTTCTAGGTTATCGACACCAATTATTCAATTAGTTGCTACTTTTGGATTAGGTTTTATACTATATTTAGTTGCCAGTCAAAATTTAGATATTACCCCAGGATCTTTTACAGTAGTTTTTTCTGCAATGGTTGCCGTAATGCGTCCGTTACGAGAACTAACAAGTTTGCATGTAGAACTACAAAAAGGTGCGGTGGCATGTGAATCGCTATTTGCTCTTTTGAACTCCCCGTTAGAGGATGATCATGGAACTATTATTGCTGACAGAATTAAAGGAGATATTGAGTTTAAAAATGTAACTTATACTTATCCAACTCGAAATACACCAGCACTTAATAATATTTCTCTTAAAATAAACGCTGGGCAAACGATCGCACTTGTTGGTCGTTCGGGAGCAGGTAAATCAACAATTGTAAGTTTACTCCCACGTTTTTATGATGTTTCGCAAGGTGAAATATTATTAGATGCTATAAATATTAAAGAATATACGTTGAGCTCATTACGCAAACAAATTGGTTATGTTTCTCAAAATGTGCATTTATTTAATGGGACTATTGCTGAAAATATTGCTTATGGTGAAAAAGGACTTCATAGTCGAGAAGATATAGTAAAGGCCGCTACATTGGCAAATGCTATTGAATTTATTGATAAATTGGAAAAAGGCATAGACACTGAAATTGGTGACAATGGTATCTTATTATCCGGTGGACAACGACAACGAATTGCTATAGCTCGTGTGCTGTTACGTAATAACCCAGTTTTAATTTTTGATGAAGCAACTTCTGCTCTTGATAATGAGTCCGAACGACTTGTTCAAGATGCTATTGATACTCTGCAAAAAGGTCGAACATCCATTATGATTGCTCACCGGTTATCTACGATTGAAAAAGCAGATCGAATCTTAGTCATTGATGATGGAAAAGTTCTTGAAGATGGAAATCATCAGTCATTGATCAATTTAGGTGGAATTTATGCTCGAATGCATAAAATGCAATTTAATTCTTAATATAACTAAAATAGATTATAAATACTATGACTCAACAAAATAACCGAGAAAATCATAACGATATCGACAAAGATTCATCAACATGGAGAACCTTCTTAAAACTATGGCCATTAATTGCAGAACATAAATTTATTTTATTTTTGGCTGTTATTTTTCTCATTGCAAGTGCTTTTGCTGATACTTCATTAATTGCCTTACTTCGCCCTTTGCTTGATCGTGGTTTTTCAATGAATGATCAAGATTTTTTATTGATGGCTCCTTTTTATATTTTTGGTTTAGTCTTAATAAGAGGTATTGCAAATTATGTTTATTCTCTTCTGCTATCATTAATTTCAGGTAAAATTGTGATGAAAGTTCGACAAAGACTATTTGGTCATTTTGTTGATGCTCCGGTTAGTTATTATGATCAAAATTCAACAGGTCGATTATTATCACGTATAACATACGATACCGAGCAAGTGGCATCATCTTCGTCCGATGCATTAATTACTATTATTAGAGAATCAGCTTTCATCTGTGGTTTGTTTTATACGATGTTTTATAATAGTTGGCAGTTGTCTTTATCTTTAATCATTATTACCCCAATAGTAATTGCACTTATCACTTTTATATCAGTTAGATTTCGACGTTTGGCAAAAAATATGCAAAACTCTATGAGTAATGTCACTATGTCAGTTGAACAAATGTTAAAAGGACATCGAGAAATCATTATATTTGGTGCTCAAGAAGAAGAATCAAAGCATTTTGAAAAAGTAAGTAATAAGTTTCGTCGTGATAGCATGCGATTGGTCTCTATCTCTGCACTGTCTACACCAATTGTTCAAGTTATTATTTCTTTTGCAATAGCTTTTGTGTTATTAACCGCCAGTAATCCTGATTTGAATATAACACCGGGTGAATTTACCGTTGTTTTTTCGTCTTTAGTTGCTTTGATGCAACCTATTAAAAGTCTAACAAGTGTGAATGCAGGATTTCAAAAAGGAATGGCTGCTTGTCAAACATTATTTTCTATTTTAGAACAGCCAATTGAAAACGATAAAGGTTCATTAAATATTGAAAAAGTAAAGGGTGATATTGTTTTTGAAGATGTTTCATTTGGTTATGAAACCAGACATGAGCTAGCCTTACAACACGTCAGTTTTTCTGTATCGGCAGGTAAAACGGTTGCTTTAGTTGGACGATCTGGTTCAGGAAAAACAACAGTAGCTAGTTTGTTAACTCGTTTTTATGATGTTTCACAAGGTAAAATATTAATCGATGGTGTCAATATACAAGATTATACCTTATATTGTTTAAGGAATCAGATTGGATTAGTCTCTCAGCATGTTCATTTATTTAATGATACTATTGCTAATAATATTGCTTATGGAAAAATTGGTGAATTTTCGCAATTACAGATTGAAGAAGCAGCCAGAAGAGCTAATGCTTATGAATTTATTATGCAGTTTGATAAAGGATTTGATACATTGGTAGGTGAAAATGGAGTACTATTGTCCGGTGGACAACGTCAACGGATTGCGATAGCAAGAGCTTTATTACGTGATAATCCAATTTTAATCTTAGATGAAGCTACATCTGCTTTAGACACAGAATCTGAACGTGCAATACAAAAAGCTTTGGATGAATTACAAAAGGGGCGAACTTCTATCGTTATTGCTCATCGATTATCAACTATTGAAAATGCTGATGAAATATTAGTTATGAATGAAGGAAAAATTATTGAGCAAGGTACTCATGTTGAATTATTAAATAAAAATGGTATATATAAAAAATTATACAAAAGTAATTTTAATGAATAGTATTATTTTTTATTATAAGAATTTTGTTATAAATTATGTAATGTTGAATATTCAATATAATTGTTTTTGATATTTAATGAAGGGTATTGTTTAGTCAAAGCACATTTTAATAGTGCTTTTTTTGTGCTTATTGAACAAGGATTTTGTTTTATATATTTTAACAGGTAACAAATGTTTTTAAAAACATTAGGTTTATTGTTTATATAAATTCTAATTAAAATTTTGAGTAGCCCCAGATCTTTTATTATGCTTTCTTTTTTTTCCTGGTCAATTATTTGATTCGATTTTAACAATGATTCTAAATATGTTACGTTCATTACTAGTATATAATTGCGTTTAGCGATATTTGATAAAGGTAACTCATTAATGATTTTTATGCATTCAATCAAAATATTTTTTAATGTATCAACATAAAGATAATCACTCTTTTGTGCTGACAATGATGAAACTCGGATACGATGGAAATAGGCTTGTTTAGTCATACAATAACATGCAATTTTTGCTTTTGATATAAGAGAAAGCGAAACAAGGTGGTCTTCATGAAATTTTCCGGTGAATTTTTTTTGAAATAAATCTCGTTTAAATATATATCTCCATACAACACCCGAATAATTCTTTCTTTCTAATAAATAACTCAATAGCGAAGTACCAGATTGAAAAAGTGCGGTATCTATTGATTTAATTTGATTTGATGTAGGGTATTTTTCATCATTTTCAAAAGAAGTATGATCAAAATAAAAGAACTCTAAATTAGGTTCTGAGTTTAATAATAATTTAAACTTAGAAAATAGATTAGTATTTAATATATCATCAGAATCGAGGAAAAAAATATAATCACCAGTTGCTATTTCAAAACCTTTATTTCTAGCTATACTTACGCCATGATTAGCTTGTTGAATAATTTTAATAAAACCGTACGTTGATGCATATTGTTGAAGTATTAATAGTGTATCATCTGTTGATCCATCATCAATACAAATGATTTCTTTTGGTAAACAGGATTGATTAATAACAGAATCTAGACAATCAATAATATAACTTTGTACGTTATAACACGGTATTATTACAGATATACAAGCACTTTCACTAATCATAATGTCCCTTTAATGGTTATTTTCTAAGTAATATTTTATATTTCAAATATATGCCATAATAATAAATGGTTTTAACATAACATCCTTTTTTCATTAAATATTTAGCATAATTTCTGATTGATGAGCTATCGCCACTAAGCGGTAATTTTTCATTTTTCCACGGGGAAAGCTGAAAGTAATTTTTAAATATTTCTGAAAGGTAGACTTTATACCAAGGTTTATTTTGTGAGATATAATGTAAAATGACTGTGTATGGTTTTATATCTTTTTCTTGATGCGCATCAATAGAGATTTTTATTTTAGTATTGAATTTGATGGGTAATAACAGGGTATTGTTTTCTAACAAAATATTTAAGACATCCTGATCTGCAAATTTATATACATTTCCATCATTGATTAATTCTAGAGCTTTTTCAGTAATATTTGCTTCACACCATTTTTTAGTGTTTATCAAAAGAACGCCAGCATTAAAATATTTAGTTGAATCTATTTTATACATATTACTGATAGTTTGTTGCATATCTTTAGTATCACTGACTACTCCCGCAATATAATTTTCAATATCGTACTCGGCTATTTTTGCTAAGGATTTTAAACAAATTACATCACTATCAAGATAAATTAACTTATCTGTTATTGATACAAGTAATTTTGGCATGATAAAACGAATACAGGTTGATACCGTATTTATGTGTAAGACAAGTGTTTTTGGATTTATAACAAAGTTATTATTTAAATAATAAAGTGTAATTGAAATGTTATTAGCACTCAGTTGTTTGAATTTTTCTATATTTTGCTCTGAGACATTATCAATAAATAAATGAAAATTAAGGTTATAATCTGGTGTGTTTTTAATTACCGATAACATTGCCACACCAGCTGGCATTGCATAATTATCATCAAATCCTAAAGCAATATTTAATGTTGGATAATTCGGATTGTTATTGTTAGTAAGAGATTTTACTTGATCAATAAAGTTATTAGCGTTAATCATATAAATTATTTTAATAATAAAGTATTTAATCAATTATATATTCAATTCTTATCAAAATATAGGTTAAATAAATTTTTAATAGCAAAAAAATATGCTTAACCTATTAAAAATTATAAAAAATTAAATACATTTACACTGTGATAGATTTTATTTAAAATGATTCAAATCTATTTAAATGAAAACAATAAATGTTTGACTCAGAAAAATATATCAGTAAAGTACAGATCTTTTCACAAAACAATAAGCAATTTTCAGATATAATGCATATTGCATTAGCTTTTGATGATAACTATGCAATGCCAGCTGGTGTAACAATTTCCTCCATTATTTATAATAATCCTGACATACATTTATGCTTTCATCTTTTTGTTGATCAAATATCATCTAATAATTTACAAAGATTTGAACAGTTAGTAAGTGATTGCATCACAATAAAAATATATTATTTGAATAATAATTTTCAGATTAATTCAGACACATTGATTTTAGGATATTTATCTGCAATGTCGTGCGTGCGATTTATTATTCCGGATGTCCTGAAGAATGAAACAGATAAAATATTGTATATTGATAGTGATATTCTATGTTTAAAATCTATTAGGCCATTGTATAACTATGAACTGACAAACTATATTGTTGGTGTAATATCAGATGATGACATAATGAAAAAAGCAGTGAAAGATTTATATCCGATAAATTCCGAAAATTATTTCAATGCAGGTGTATTACTTATAAATACAAAAAAATGGACCGAAAATAACATTACTGATCTTTGTATGAAAACCATCAATGATGGCAATATTTATCGTTTTGCAGATCAAGATGTTTTAAATATTCTACTTGAAAATAAAACACTGCAATTACCTATTAAATATAATACAAAAATTCAAATTACTACATCTTGCAAAGAAGAAAAAGCTATAGCGCCCTATACGGTATTGTTGCATTATGTCACAGGATACAAGCCTTGGTACCAGACATTTAATTCTCAGTTATTTCCAAAATACTTTAATTTATCACCTTGGAAAAATACAAAACGACCATTTGCATTAAAAAGATCATGGCTTCGTCATTATGCTAAATTTTGTTTGAAAAATGGTAAACTTATTACGGCCATGCGATTTTATTGTTTATATTTGTTTAAGAAAAAAATTTGATTTAGTTTAATAATAATATTTATTATATTTACAATTCTCTTTTGTTATCTATGGTTCAATAAAAATAATATATGTTTAGATAGTATCAAATTATTTTAGATAGAAAATAGATCAATATTTACTGAAAAGCCCAATAAATAAAATAGGTAACTATAGTCTTTTATTTTTCTTAATGTCTATAATCTATATTAATTATTTCACTGTGATTTGATATATAGAATGAAACCATTTTATTTTGTTCATAATACTATTATTAATTATTATTCTAATTATATAGAGAATTTTAATGTGTTTATATCTAATCTGTGACAGAACAATTCGGTAAATATTATTTAATATATACAGAGTGGTATCCTTTCCTACTTTCTTTAATTTAGTTACTTTGTTACTTTTTTTATCAAATATTTAATGTAATGATCAATTCCTTTTAAAATTGAACCTTTTTTAAAAAAATCGATGGCATAGACTCTATAATCAACAGTTCTCATTTTGTCTTTATAAGATTTAAGCGGCATATTTGACCAAGGTGTAAAATGTTTATAAAAATCATATAAAGTTTGAGCTAACCCTTCATGTTCTTGGTACCACATTTTTCTTGGCCCAGTAAAATGAATAAAGTAAGGTAAGTTATGTTTATTATAAAAAAAAGTTTCTTTTTGTTTTGCTGTCATCCAGGTAAATAAGTAATTCCACTTAGAATCAATGAGTAATACGCGATTTTGTAGTGTAATATTCAATGCATCTTGATCTGCATATTTTAAAGATTTATTTTCAAATAAAATTTCATTGGTTTGTTCTTCAATATTAAAAGTAACCCAATTAGGTATATTAATATATAGAACACCAGCATTGAAGTAAAACGAAGTGTTTAGTTTCAATCTTGTTAAATTGGGGTTTGGTTTATTTGAGTTAGAATCATTCCCCGCTGCACAAATATAATTGTCTATATTAATGTCAAGAATAGAGGATATATTGGCAAAACATAATATATCAGCGTCAAGATAAAGAAGTCTATGAACTTTATTTGATAATAATTTAGGTACCATTAAACGAATAAAAGTTGAATTACTGATATGTTTTGTTGAAAAATCATGTTGATATTTTTCTACATCTGCTTGTTCTATTTTATAAACAGTTATTAATTGGGAAGTTTTTTTAAGCTTTTCAATATCCTTTTCTGGTACATTGTATAAAAATACATGAAATTGCAGTTTTTCGGCTAAATTATTTAAAATTATTGATTGAATTGATACTGATACATGTTCAAGGTAATTTGAATCAGTACAATATGCGATATTAATTATATTGTTGCCCATGTGAGATTTTTTTTAAAAAAATTTTGTATTATTTAGTCATTAGATAATAGATATGTCAATATATAATTGATTATCCCTTCTTAGTTGAATTTTAGTTATGTTACAATAGAAAAATTATTAGCTGTTGGTAAAAGTATATGGTAGAGCAAAATTTTTTTATTGGTAAAGTTACAACCTTATTTAATAATATTGTTGAATCTTATGTAACTACGCATATTGCTTTTTGCTTTGACGATAATTATGCAATGCCAGCGGGTATTGCCATGTCATCTGTTATTATCAATAATCCGGATAAAAACCTTGTTTTCCATTTATTTGCTAATAAGGTCTCAAATGAGAAAATCTCGCGCTTCCATGAATTAAAAAAAAATAATACAACTATTATTTGTTATGAGATTAGTGAAGAGTTTTCGGTAAATCCTGATACTTTAGTTTTACATGTTTCTGCATCGACTTGCTTACGTTTTATTGTTCCTCAAATTTTAAATAAAGTTACTTCACGCGTTTTATATTTGGATTGTGATGTATTGTGTACCAATAATCTAAATGAGTTAATCAATGTGGAGTTAGAAAATAAATATTCAGCTGTTGTTCCTGATATAGAAAAAATGCAGGAAAAACAATGTGATGCTTGTAATATTCCTTATGGTGAATATTTTAATGCTGGTATGATATATATTAACACTGATATGTGGGTTGAAAATAATCTGACCGAAAAAGCATTTACTATGATTAATAGTGGCAAAGTATACAAATTTGCCGATCAAGATGTACTCAATATTTTAATGCAGGGTAAAACTGTATTTTTACCTCGACGTTTTAATCATCTTACCTCGCTAACTGTTGCTGGTAATGAGGATCATCAGATTGCTCAAGATGCTGTGATTATCCATTATGTTACAGGTAATAAACCATGGTACAAATTATATCTAACACCAACTTATGAGGGGTATATTGCTTCTTCACCATGGGCAAAGGATAAATTACTTCTAGCTAACGAAAATGCACCTTCAACGACAAGGCGATATGCAAAACTACTAGCTAGCCAACATAAATATTTTGCTGCTTTTAAATATTATTTACTTTATTTAAAACATAAAATTAATAAAAAACGTTAGGGATGAATTTGTGATAGAAGTTGATAAGTTTATTAGTGAAAAAAATGAGTTGCTCACATTCACTTTTTTAAATAGTGAACATGTATTACATATTCTCTTATGTTTCGATAATAATTATACTTTGTCTGCTGGTGTAGATATTATTTCTGTTATTGAAAATAATAAAAATCAGAATATTCATTTTCATTTATTTACTCATAATATTTCTGATGAAAACAGGCAGAAATTAGCTACCATTAAATCTGAAAATATTGCTATAACAGAATATATCATTAATGATAAGTTCCAAATTAATCCTGAAAATACTGTACAATTTCCTATCGTTGCTTGTGTTAGATTAATTGCCCCTATAATTTTGAAAGATATTGCCAAAAGATTATTATATATTGATAGTGACACCCTTTGTATTAACAGTTTAGCCCCAATTTCTGATCTAAATTTAGATAATATTATTATTGCTGCAGTGGCTGATGAGCCATATATGCAGCAGTCTCAATGTAGCAAATATGGTGTGGCATTTGGAACTTATTTTAATTCTGGTGTAATGCTAATCAATGTTGAACTTTGGTGTAAACAAAATATTACTTTAAAGACATTGCAATTACTTAATAGTGGACAGAAGTTTAATTATCCGGATCAAGATGTATTAAATATAGTTGTGGGTACCCAAAGAAAAATATTAGAAAGAAAATATAATAATTTATTAGGATTATCAGTCAATGGTAATGAAGATTCTAATGTATCAGTAGATACAGTAATAATTCATTATGTTACTAAAAATAAACCTTGGCATCAGCCGTATAGAACTAGATTATATGATTCTTATTTAGCTAAATCTCCTTGGAAAAACGATGTTTTACCTTTATATAATGGCAAAAAAACTTCATCAATCCGAGCTTATTCGAAATTGATGTATAAAGAAAAAAAATACCTATTATCGATTAAACATTATTTTATTTATCTAAAAACCAAATTTATAAAATAAATATGACTAAATTTAAAGGGTTAACTTTTAATTACAATTTGTCTTGTGTGATGAGTTAATTATATAGAATAATGTTTGAGGTGATTTAACTTTCTCTTAATAAACTATTTTCGAACTAGTAAATAAATAAGTTGTTAAGGAAAATATATTTTCCAACAATTATCTATTATAATTATTCAATTGTAGTAGTCTAAATACTCTGGTTAATATTCTTATATTTCTTTTTTGCTTGGTAATTGTTATAGTACTAACTCGTCATACTATATTAGTTGTTTAATCCTAAAGTACTTATGTTCGCCTCTTTGAAATGAAGGCTTAGTGTTTTCATGATGTTATTTAATTTATTAAATAGATTTTCTAAAGTTCATTTGAATATTGAATTTATCTTTTCTTTGTTTACTGGGTATATTTTAAGTGATTGATGATTTTGCAGAGAATGGTTTGTTGGCTAAAACTATTGATGGCTTTGTGGCTAGAGCACCACAACGAAATATGGCAAATAAGATCACACAATCAATACAAAAACAACAACCACTTGTTATTGAGGCTGGAACTGGAACGGGTAAAACATTTGCTTATTTAGTGCCAGCTTTACGTAGTGATAAGAAAGTTATTATTTCGACTGGCTCTAAAAATCTTCAAGAGCAACTATTTAATAAAGATTTGCCAATTATTAAAAAAGCTTTGAATTATACAGGTAAAATTTCCTTGCTTAAAGGGCGAGCTAATTATCTTTGTTTAGAAAGGTTGTATCATCAATATGCCGCAGCAGGGGATCTTGATAAGGATCTACGTGTTGAGTTAGTTCGTGTTAAAAACTGGTCAATCAAAACTAAAGATGGTGACATTAGCAAATGTACCACTGTTACTGAAGATAATGCTATTTGGCCAATATTAACCAGCACCAATGATAGTTGTCTTGGTAGTGAATGTGAACATTATAGTGATTGTTATGTTGTAAAAGCTCGAAAACGAGCGTTAAATGCTGATATTGTTGTTGTTAATCATCATTTATTTTTAGCTGATGTGGTTGTGAAAGACACTGGTTTTGGGGAGCTTATTCCAAAAGCAGACGTAACAATTTTTGATGAAGCACATCAACTCCCCGATTTAGCTTGCCACTATTTTGGTCAACAATTAAGTAGTCGACAATTATTTGATCTAGCCAAAGAGATCAATCTCTGTTATCGCACGGAAGTTAGAGACTTATCACAGTTACAACAATGTGCTGACAAATTGCAAAAAAGCATTCAAGATTTGCGTATTGTTATTAATCAACAAAATAGCAAAGGAAATTTAGGTTATTTATTTAATCAACCTTCAGTAAAACAAGAGTTGTCTTTTCTTTGCGATGCTTTAAATTTTTGTCATGAAGTTTTATTATTGGCATCAGGGCGTTCTTCAACGCTTGATAACTGTTTTGATCGAGTAAATCAATATAATTCGCTTTTAAAAAAACTACTCGAAACCAATGTTGCGGGTTTTAGTTATTGGTATGAAAGTAGTTATAATTATTTTGTTTTTGCACTTACTCCTTTATCTGTAGCAGATAAATTTACAGAACTTTTAACCGAACGCAAAGGCAGTTGGATATTTACTTCAGCTACATTATCGGTTGATAATAAACTAGATTATTTTACCAAGCGATTGGGATTAACCAATGCGGAATCGTTGATATTAGAAAGTCCATTTGATTATTTACATCAAACTATTCTGTGTGTGCCTCGCTATATTCCATCTCCTAATGAACCCAATAATGCTATAAAACTGGTCGATATTTTACTTCCAGTTATAGAAGCCAATAAAGGTCGCTGTTTCTTTTTATGTACTTCATACGCGATGATGAATGCCTTAGCTAAACAGTTTCGTGAATTGACTAAATTACTTGTTTTAGTACAAGGTGAAACAAGCAAAGTTAAATTACTAGAGCAATTTATTCATAATGGTAATGCATTGTTAATTGCCACAAGTAGCTTTTGGGAAGGGATTGATGTTAGAGGTGATACTCTTTCTTGTGTTATTATAGACAAATTACCCTTTACCTCACCAGAGGACCCATTAATTAAAGCTCGCATGGAAGATTGTCAACTGCAAGGTGGGGATCCATTTAATGAGGTACAATTACCCGAGGCGGTTATCACATTAAAACAAGGAGTAGGGCGATTAATTCGTCATCATAATGATAGTGGAGCGATTATTATTTGTGATAATCGCTTAGTTATGAAACCTTATGGGGCAACATTTATTAATAGTTTACCACCATCACCTAGAACGCGAGATGTACATAATGTAATAAATTTTTTATTAACAAAAAAATGACCTATACAGATTAATTATTTTGGAAAAAAAATGAGTACTATTTTAGCCATTGATACCTCAACAGAAGCTTGTTCAGTCGCATTATTATATCGTAATGAGATCACGCATGATTTTATTATTTCTGCCCGCGATCATACCAAGCAAATTCTACCAATGATTGATAAATTACTGAAACAATCAGGCTGTGCTCTTTCACAAGTTAATGCAATTGCCTTTGGGCAAGGTCCAGGTAGTTTCACTGGGGTTAGAATCGGCCTTGGCGTTGCTCAAGGCCTAGCGCTAGGTATAGATAAACCCATGATAGGTGTATCAACATTAATGACTTTAGCACAAGGTGTATACCGTACTCAAAAAGCGACTAATGTAATTGCTACAATAGATGCCAGAATGAATGAAGTGTATCTAGGTCAATATCAGTTAATTAATAATCAATGGCAAGCTATCATTCCAGAATGTGTCATTGCTCCGGAAAAGGTAGTTGAACACGTCAAGCAAGTTTATAAAAATAGTTATACAGCTGGTACTGGTTGGCAAACTTATCCCAATATGCTCAAAGATATACAACCAAGTGAAATTTTACTGCCCCATGCACAAGATATGATTGTAATTGCTGAACAAAAATGGCAAAAAAATCAGCTATTAAATGTTGAAGATGTGGAACCAACTTATTTACGTAATGAAGTGACTTGGAAAAAATTACCTGGCCGATAACTAACAGTAGGTTACTTAAATTATTCTGCCACCAATATAATGGCAGAATAATTATTAATAGATAATTTATTATTTATTCTTTAAATAGCCCTAAATGCTCTTTTGCATACGCTTCAAAATCCGTACAACCACCAATCGGTTTTTCATCAATAAATATTTGCGGTACGGTTTCTACCGGCTTACCGACACTTTTGGAAAGATCTTCTTTAGTGATACCTTCGGCATTTATGTCCACATAACGATATGTAAAATCATCACGCTCTTGAGATAATTTTTCAGCTAATTCTTTAGCTCTAACACAATAAGGACAGCCTGAACGCCCAAAAATTACAGTATACATGTGACACCTCTAATTGTTTATTTTAAATTTAAGATTACTATACTTAACTTTTAAAGAAAAAAAAGCAGTTATTCATAGTTGATTAAATAGATTATATCTATTGATTAAACTATTATAAAGCGAAGTCGTTATTAAATTTGATAACTTCCGATCAATTGTAATATTTTGGGACATTTTTTATTATTTTTATACTAAAACGTATGCTTCACCTGAAACATCTTTACATTTCAATTCATATCGCTAATTTTTGGCAATAAAATTAGCTTGTTAATGTTTAACCTTTAAAAACCTTTATTGATATTGGCTGATTACGCCGTAGATGATATTGAAAATTGGAATTGACAAATTTGAGTTGCATATAGTTGATTTTTTGACAATATGTAACTATATGTATTGTTATTCCTATTAATTATCAATAGTGATCATTTTATAAGTATTAAAAAATTCGGATATAAATATGTTAAAAAAATTGTTAGTCATTTTATTACTATTACCCATGTCATTATTTGCTTCTCAAAAAAAATGTGAGGTAAAACCAAGCTATGATATTGTCATCAGTAAACAAAATGTACATATTTTTAATAAACAAGATAATCTAATTATTCTGCCTAAAGGTATAGTTATGTTAAATGGCCAATCAGTTCCTCTTGCTCCGACATTACAAAAAAAGACAGAACAATTGCAACAAAATTTACGCCAGCAATTACCTTTGCTTGAACATCAAGCATATACGCTGCTAGGTGAAGTTAAAGTCACATTTGAACAGGCGATAAAAACAAAATTAGGTGATGATAGTGATTTATACAATCAATTAAATAAATTATATAAGAGGTTAGTGAACTTACTGCATCGTTCAATCATTACTGACAATGATGAAACACGATTTTATTACAATAATTTTAATAAAATTAAACAAGAAGGTGAAGATATAGGACAACGGGTTTTTTATAATATAGTTGGCAATAGTATTTTACAATTAAACCTATTTAAAAATTATGGTGCAATTAAACAAATTTCTAAAAATGAGTGGAAATCACAAAAACCAAAATTAAAAAAATTTGATGCGCATATTTGTTCTGTCATAACGGATATTGATTTGCAATACCAGCAAATATTAACTCAACTGCATGAGACTGTAGACAAATAATAGACATAAGTAAAAACTTTTGCGAAAATAATATTTTAACACAGATTACAAAATGGATGCTCATGACGGCAAAAATAATTGATGGTAAAGCATTAGCACAACAAGTTCGAAATCAAATTGCTAGTAAAGTAAAACAAAGGATTTCACAAGGTTTATCTGTTCCAGGGCTTGCTGTAATACAAGTTGGATCTGATCCGGCTTCAAAAATTTATGTTAAAAATAAGCAAAAGGCTTGTGATGATGTTGGTTTTGCCTCATTTGCTTATGACTTCCCTTCTTCAACGACTGAAGAACTATTGGCACTTATTGACATGCTCAATCAACGCAATGATGTCCATGGTATTTTAGTTCAACTACCTTTACCTAAGAATATTGATAAAACTAAAGTGTTAGAACGTATAGCGCCAAGTAAAGATGTTGATGGTTTTCACCCTTATAATATCGGTCATTTATTGCAACGTGATCCAATTTTACGTCCATGCACCCCTTATGGTGTGGTAAAAATGTTGCAGTCAACTGGCGTTGAACTTGCCGGGTTAAATGCAACGGTGGTTGGAGCATCAAGTATTGTCGGGCGTCCAATGGCTTTAGAATTGTTATTATTAGGTTGTACAACAACCATTACCCATAGCCGCACAGTAGACTTAGCTAAACATGTTAGTCAGGCTGATATTGTTGTAGCGGGTGTGGGTATTGCTAATTATGTTAAAGGTGAGTGGATAAAACCTGGTGCTATTGTAATCGATGTTGGGATTAATCGATTACCAGATGGTAAACTTGCTGGAGATGTTGAATTTGTAAATGCTGTGAAACGAGCCGGTTGGATAACCCCTGTTCCTGGCGGAGTAGGTCCAATGACTGTAGCTATGTTAATGAGTAATACACTTGAAGCGTGTGAAAGCTTTAATAAATGAGTGAAGTGAGTAAAAACTCACATTTTTTGAGATTTATAGATTTATTTTGGGTAAAAAAACAAGGAACATTTTATGATAATATTTCACACTACATTAGGTGATATTAAAATCAATACATTTGATGATAAAGCGCCAGAAACAGTCTCTAATTTTGTTGAATATTGTAAAGAAGGTTTTTACAACAATACCATTTTCCATCGAGTGATTAATAATTTCATGATTCAAGGCGGTGGCTTTGAACCGGAAATGAAACAGAAAAAAACTAAAGCGCCAATTCAAAATGAGGCTGATAATGGATTAAAAAATAATCGCGGCACTTTAGCGATGGCACGCACTGCTGATCCACATTCGGCCACAGCACAGTTTTTCATCAATGTTGTAGACAATGATTATTTAAATTATCGTTCTGCGGATATGAATGGTTACGGCTATTGCGTTTTTGCTGAAGTGGTAGAGGGATTAGATGTAGTTGATAAAATTAAAGAGGTAAAAACTGGACGTAAAGGCATGCATTCAGATGTTCCGGTCGAAGATGTGGTTATTACGAGCGTAACGGTTGAATAATCCTAACCGCTATTTTATTGCCGATATTCATTTAACTGACAATCAGCCTGACATAACAGCAGGCTTTTTGTCATTTTTGGATACTTTGCCTGATCATTGTGAACTTTATATTTTAGGTGATCTATTTGACTATTGGGTTGGTGATGATGTTAATTCTACTTTGCATCAACAAGTTGCTGGGGCATTACATTCCTTAACTAATCGACATATCAAAAAATATTTTGTTCATGGTAATCGTGATTTTTTATTGGGTAAACAATTTGCTAAATCGTGTGATATGACATTATTAACCGATATAAATTGTTTAACAAAACCAAATAAAAATATTGTTTTTTTACATGGTGATTTATTATGTAGTGATGATCCCCAATATCTAAAATTTCGCAAAATCATGCATTGTAAATGGTTACAAAAACTATTTTTATGCTTACCTTTGTTTATCCGCCTAAAAATAGCAGCTAAATTACGCCAAAAAAGTAGTCAACATAATCAAATAAAATCTGAAGCTATTATGGATGTTAATCAGCAAAGCGTGATTAATATGATGGTCAAATATAATGCTGATACCATGATTCATGGTCATACCCATAAACCGGCAACCCACACATTTTTAATCAATGATGAGCCAGTAAGTAGGATTGTGCTTAGTGCTTGGCATGATGGAATCTCATATATTAAGCAGGAGTGTAATAGTTCCGATATAATCCTTTATAACCATTGTTGTAAATAATCACTTTGTAAAATGTTATTAGCCTTGCCATAATCATAAAGTTTGCCTTGATCTAAAATTGCTACTTCATCAGCAATTTGTTTTACTTCATTAATATTATGAGTTACATAAATGATCGGAATATCTAGTTCGTTAACCAGCCTATCAATATAAGATAATAGTTCTTTTTTTCGAGGCATATCCAGAGCCGATAAGGGTTCGTCCATTAAAAGTAACTTAGGATTAGTTAATATCGCTCGTCCAATCGCAACGCGCTGTTTTTCACCACCGGACAACATAGCCGGATAACGATTTAATAACGGACGTATATTAAGTACATCAATAATCTCATCAAACCTTGTCGGCATTTTATTATAAGTACCATAAGTGAGGTTGTTAATGACCTTAAAGTGTGGAAACAGCAAAGCATCTTGAAAAACGGTACCAATATGCCGTTTTTCCGGAGGAATAAAAATATTCTGCTTAGTATCAACCAGAGTAACTTCATTAAGGATGATACTACCAGTATCTGGTTTGATTAAACCATTTATAAGGTTGATTAGCGTTGATTTTCCTGAGCCCGAAACACCTAAAATGGCGGTGATACCCTGGCATGTTATATTCAATTCTAATTGAAACAAAAAAGAAGCAAGCTGCTTGCTTACCTGTAATTTTAACATAATTTATTACCCAGCTAGTTTGCGTTTATGCCAACGGTTTAACATTTCAGATAAGAACAATGCCACCAATGATAAAACAATTGAAATAATACATAGTCGCATTGCTGCTTGTTCACCGTCTGGCATCTGTAACAACGTATACATTGCTAGTGGTAATGTACGCGTTTCACCTTGAATATTTGAGACAAAAGTAATGGTTGCACCAAATTCTCCCAAACAACGAGCAAACCCAAGTACCACTCCCATTAAAATACCAGGGAACGCTAATGGTAGCGTTATTGTAATAAACACACGGAATTTATGCGCACCGAGGGTACGCGCAACATTTTCAAGGCGCATATCAATTGATTCAATAGCTAAACGAATCGAACGTACCATCAGTGGGAAGGCTACCACAGCTGAAGCCAGAGCAGCACCTTGCCAATTAAAGCTAAAACTAATATTAAAATACTGATCTAACCATTCCCCAAAAATACCACGTCGGCCCATGGTTAACAGTAATAAATAACCTAATACAACCGGTGGTAAAACTAGCGGAAGGTGAACGATACTATCAAATAATGATTTCCCCCAGAATTGGCAACGGGCTAAAATCCATGCGGTTAAAATGCCAATGGGTAGACTGAATATAATTGCTACTCCAGCGATTTTTAAGCTAAGTAGCAAAGTTTGCCATTCAAATTCGGTAAGAATCATATTATTTAAGTCTTACTTGGTTACAAATCCATATTTTTCAAAAATAGCTTTAGCCTGTGCTGATTTTAAATATTGATAAAAATCTTTAGCTTCTGGTTTCAATAATGTAATCGGATATTCAATTGATTTAAAAGTATCAGATGGGAAAGTTCCAACAATTTTAACTTTATCACTAATTTTGGCATCAGTACTATAAACAATACCTAATACTGCTTCATTACGTTCAACTAACATTAATGCATCGCGTACATTACTGGCAGGTGCAAATTGGGGCGTTAATTTATCAAACACGCCTAAATTGGTTAATGATTCTTTAGCATAAAGTCCCGCTGGAACATGCTCAGGATCGCCAACTGCAATTCTTTCACCTTTAGGTAAAATTGCATCCCAATTAGTGGTCGTATTAATTTCTACTTTATCTAGTTTAGATTGTTTTGGTGCAATAAGCACTAGCGCATTTTTTAGCAGATCTTCTTTATTGTTAGCTAATTTACGTTCAATTAAGTATGTCATCCATTTTTGATCGGCTGACATAAAAATATCAGCAGGTGCTCCTTGTTCAATCTGTTTAGCTAACACTGATGAAGAGGCAAACGAGAATACAATATCAGCATCTTTATGTTCCGCTTTATAAGCGGTGCTAATATCTTGCATCGCATTAGTTAATGATGCCGCAGCAAATACCATTACTTTTTCAGTAGCAGTGGCACAGTACGACGTTGTTATTGCTAAAACAGCAAACAATATTCCAAAAATTCTTTTCATCTTACTCCTCACAACATTAATAAGTTAGTTCAATTGTTGACAGATAATCTTCCATAAATATAGTTATAATTGATATTATCTTTCTTTAAAAGCATGCCTCGGTTTTCCAACCCTTGGATGCTAATTATAGCTATTTAATAATTATTCGCTATATAAAATAATATATATCGATGCTATCAAAATTAATCGCTAAAGTACAATTAAACTTTATGTTCGGGCGATTTTTATACTTCAACTGGAGCTCATTCACTTTTAATTCTTATTTCTATTCTGCATTCGCTGTTACCTACTTATCATCCCGATTTTAACAATAACATTATGTTTATTTTATTGAGGATCCTTACAATTTTTGAAGGATCAATAAAAAGCGTCTACAATGATCATATCTATTGGTACAACAAGGTGTTAGCTCCTAAAGGCGACTAAATATGTTCAACCCTGAAATTTTATTAACATTATACTTAAACCAACAACTTTTTACTGATCCAAGACGTTTAGCATTATTAAAAGCTATTGAACAAACAGGATCATTAAGTCAAGCAGCTAAACAGATTAATATAAGCTACAAAACCGCATGGGATGCGATTAGCGAAATAAATAAGTTAGCACCTAAGCCTTTTCTAATTACGGCAACCGGTGGTAAAAATGGTGGTGGTACCAAACTCAGTGTTTATGCGATCAGATTTATTCAACTGTATGATTTACTGACCCAATTACAGCATAATGCTTTCAAAATTTTGAGTGATGATAATGTCCCTCTCGATGATATTTTAAAAACAACGGCCAAATTATCGTTACAAACCAGCGCTCGTAATCAATTATATGGCAGTGTTAAACAGATAAAAACCAACAATGTAGCGGGTTTTATTACAGTAAAATTAAGTGATGAGCAAACCGAATTAAACGTTTATGTTACTAAAAAAAGTATTGAACGATTGCAATTAAGTATAGATAAGACCGTTCTTTTACTTATTAAAGCACCATTGATTAAATTAGATGATAGCAGTGAAAATAGTCTGTCGGTGACGGTTGAAAAAATTACTACCGATGGTCAATGGTGTGAAATCACTTTTTTATTAGCATCAGGCATAAAGCTGTATGCTAGCCAACCAGTCGGTGTAGTTGAACAACTAGCCCTAACGATAGGTAAACAAACGATTTTGTCTATTCATCCTGAAAATATTATTGTGGCTACATTGGTTTAGTAAAACGAGGATTTATATGTTAAAAATAGAAAATGCCCACTATAAAATTAGTGATTATAAAGTTTTTTCAATTGAATCATTAACTATCAAACCTGCAACTAGTGTTGCTTTTGTTGGGCGTAATGGTAGTGGTAAATCAATTTTAGTCAAGATATTAGCGGGTGAACAAACATTATTATCAGGTCATGTCATCAATGAATTTAAATCAATAGCCCATATTTCGTTTGAACAATTACAAAAACTCATCGAAGATGAATGGAAACGTAATAATACCGATATGCTTAGTGAAGGGGAAAAAGACACCGGATTAACGACAGCACAAATTATTCAAGCAAATAGTGTTGATGAAAGGCTTTGTCAGCAGTTAGCTGAACAATTTGGTATTGCACATTTATTATCAAGGCGGTTTAAATACCTTTCCACTGGCGAAACTCGTAAAACGCTAATTTGTCGTGTTTTAATGACACAACCTGATTTATTGATATTGGATGAACCTTTTGATGGATTAGATGTTTTATCTCGAGAGAATTTAGCTGAAAGGCTTGCCGATTTAGCCAAGCAAGGAATGACGATAATATTAGTGTTGAATCGTTTTAATGAAATTCCAAATTTTATTGAAAATATCGGTATACTAGCTGATTGTCAGCTATTGAAAATTGGCGACAAAGGCACAATATTAGATGATGTTATTGTCAAACAGCTAGCTGACATGGAAAACAAACAAAATGTTTTATTACCAGAAGCAGACAAACCACCGATTAAATTAGCAAACGAATTAGATCGGATTATTTTAAATAATGGCCATGTTCAATATGATGATAAAGTCATTATCAATGGACTAACCTGGCGAGTAAAAGCGAGGCAAAATTGGCAAATAGTTGGTCCAAATGGTGCTGGGAAATCTACGCTATTAAGTTTAATTACAGGTGATCACCCTCAAGGTTATAGTAATGATTTAACTTTATTTGGTCACAAGCGAGGATCGGGTGAAACCATTTGGGATATTAAGCAACATATTGGTTATGTCAGCAGTAGTTTACACTTAGATTACCGTGTCAGTGTTAGTGTCAAAAATGTATTACTTTCTGGATATTTTGATTCGATTGGCATATATCAAGCAACAAGCGATAAGCAAAATAAATTAGTTGATGAATGGTTACAATTATTAAATCTGCAAACGCAAGCTGACAAACCTTTTCAATCGCTTTCTTGGGGACAGCAGCGACTTGTATTAATCGCTAGAGCTTTAGTAAAACATCCAACTTTGCTTATTTTAGATGAACCATTGCAAGGACTTGATCAGCTTAATCGTGAATTAGTTAAACGATGGATAGATCAGTTAATTAATGATGGGTATACTCAACTATTATTTGTTTCTCATCATGCAGAAGATGCGCCAAAATGCATCACACATCGATTAACATTTGTACCTGATTTAGATCATAACTATCAATATAAGATAGAGCAAATTAATTAGCATATAAGTTTTAAACTATTAAAATAATATTTAAAAATAGGAATAATCAATTAAAAAAAATTACTTCGATCATGAAAATTTAGCTTGACGATCGAAAAAGAGAAATAACAATTATACTTATAGAGTTATCCCCGATGCCTGTGGATAACTCTGTGAGTAGATTCTTGAAAAGAGTCCTGACCTCAATTACTGTCAGGTTTTAGCTTGATTTGGTTACAACTTAATCGAGTTTATATTTATTTAAATATATCAATAAATTAGCATAAATCAAGCTACTAATTTAGTATACAGTTTTTGAGTTTTTATGCTAACTGAACAAAAAATATAAGATTTTTAAAGGTCAAGCCTTTTTGGGGATAATTTTTATTAATAGGTAAAATATTAGGTTGCGATATAATGAAAAAATTTAAATTATGTTCCGATTTTAAACCCGCTGGTGATCAACCAGAAGCAATCAAAAGGATTAACCAAAATCTTGAAGATGGAATAGCACATCAAACACTGTTAGGTGTAACGGGATCGGGTAAAACATTTACCATGGCTAATGTAATTGCTAAACATAATCGACCAACAATTATTTTAGCGCCAAATAAAACATTGGCAGCACAACTGTATGGTGAAATGAAGGCCTTTTTCCCGGAAAACGCTGTCGAATATTTTGTTTCGTATTATGACTACTATCAACCAGAGTCTTATGTGCCTTCAACTGATACTTTTATTGAAAAAGATGCATCAATTAATGAACACATTGAACAGATGCGTTTATCCGCTACTAAATCGTTATTAGAACGCCGTGATGTAGTCATAGTGGCTTCGGTATCCGCTATTTATGGTTTGGGCGCACCAGAAACCTATATGTCAATGATTTTGCATTTAACTAAAGGTACCATTACCGATCAGCGTTCGATCTTGACTCGTTTGGCCGAAATGCAATATATCCGCAATGAAATTGGCTTTAGTCGTGGTACTTTTCGGGTGCGTGGTGATGTAATCGATATTTTCCCCGCCGATTCGGACGAATTGGCCGTGCGAGTTGAATTGTTTGATGATGAAGTCGAAAGGATAGTGCTGTTTGATCCATTAACTGGAAATAGTGTTAATGACGTGTCACGTATCACCATTTACCCTAAAACACACTATGTTACACCAAGAAACATTATGGAAAATGCGATTGCCCAAATTAAGCAAGAGCTTAAAGAACGTCAAAAAGTGTTATTAGACAACAATCGTCTGCTTGAAGAACAACGCCTTACTCAGCGTACCTTGTTTGATATTGAGATGATGACAGAATTGGGATACTGTTCGGGTATTGAAAACTATTCGCGCTTTTTAGCTCAACGTAATCCAGGCGATCCACCGGCGACACTATTTGATTACTTGCCGGCTGATGGGTTATTATTTATTGATGAATCACATGTGGCAATCCCACAATTAGGGGCAATGTATAATGGTGATCGCTCTCGTAAACTCAATCTAGTTGAATACGGTTTTCGTTTACCATCAGCATTAGATAACCGCCCATTAAAATTTGCCGAATTTGAAAATATTATGCCACAAACGATTTATGTCTCGGCCACACCTGCCAAATATGAAATTGAAAAATCAGGCGGTGAAATTATTGAACAAGTGGTTAGGCCAACAGGGTTACTCGATCCAATTTTAGAAGTGCGTCCGGTTGCTTCGCAAGTCGATGATCTGCTGTCGGAAATTAAAATTCGTATTGAAAATGAAGAGCGAGTCCTTGTTACTACACTAACGAAAAAAATGTCAGAAAACTTAACCGATTATTTATCTGAACATAATATTAATGTCAAATATCTTCACTCGGATATCAATACGGTTGAACGTATGGAAATTATTCGCGATTTGCGATTAGGTAAAGTTGATGTATTGGTTGGCATTAACTTATTGCGTGAAGGATTAGATATACCAGAAGTCTCGTTGATAGCGATTTTAGATGCTGATCGTGAAGGCTTTTTGCGTTCGGAAAGTTCATTAATTCAAACTGTTGGGCGAGCTGCACGTAATGTAAATGGTAAAGCCATTTTATACGCTGATAAAATCACGCCAGCGATGCAAAAAACCATTGATGAAACCGCTCGTCGCCGTAAAAAACAACAATATTTTAATACTGCACACGGCATTACGCCAAAATCGGTGCGTAAAGAGATCAAAGACATTTTAGATGCCGGCTTGAGTACTAAAAAATCTACCGCTAAAGTTCAGGCATTTGAACCCGGCAAGCCATATCATTACGTGTCAATAAAAGAGGTGCAAGCTAAAGTCAAAGAACTTGAAGCCATGATGTACGAAGCTGCACAAAATCTTGAGTTTGAAAAAGCCGGTGTGTTACGTGATGAGATAAAAAAACTGCGAGCAGATTTTATTAAAGTATCTTAACTAATCGATCTTAAAAGGAAAAAAGATGACAATAACACGAATCGATCCGGCTGATCGCTGGTCAGAAGCAGTGATCCATGAAAATGTAATTTATTACACTAGCGTACCAACTAATTTGGTCAATGATGCTTATCTGCAAACGCAAAGTGCTTTGGCTGAAATTGATAAAATTTTGGCGCGCGCCAACAGTGATAAAACACGAATTTTAGATGTGACATTATTTTTGGTGAACAAAAGTGATTTTGCGGCAATGAATAAAGCATGGGATGAATGGGTTGCTAAAGGTAAGGCTCCGGTTCGTTGTACCGTGCAAGCAGGATTAATGAAAGTAGAATATTTGGTAGAAATTAAAATTGTTGCTGCTGTAAACCAATAAATGCCCACCTATGGTATTATTATTTACTTTCCTTATTTTTAGTGATGAGGAAAGTAAATAACTGAGCTAATGAATAAAATTTTATTAGCATGATCAATTTAATTTCTAACTTTAGCGTAGCCGATTAATCAGTAATCATGCTCCCAGCTATCCTCATCCATTAAAATTTAGTGTATACTCCTTGCATATCATTTTTGTAAATAGTGATAGCAATCCTATGCATAATCAACCTAAAATTGCCATTGTAATGGGCTCAAAAAGTGATTGGGCCACTATGCAGCACGCTGCTGATGTGCTTGACGCATTAACTATTCCTTATCATGTCGAAATTGTTTCGGCGCACCGTACTCCTGATAAACTGTTTTGCTTTGCTCAAGATGCTAAACCAAGAGGTTTTGAGGTTATTATTGCTGGCGCTGGTGGTGCCGCACATTTACCCGGTATGTTAGCGGCTAAAACATTATTACCAGTGTTGGGTGTGCCTGTACAAAGTGCAGCCTTAAATGGTGTGGATAGCCTTTATTCGATTGTGCAGATGCCCAAAGGCATTCCGGTAGGTACCTTAGCAATTGGTAAAGCTGGAGCGGCGAATGCCGCCTTGCTGGCTTCGCAAATATTAGCACTACACGATAATGCTATATATCAACGTTTATCGCTTTGGCGACTTAGTCAGACCGATGAAGTATTAAATAATGCTGATCCCAGAGTGGAAGCCTAATATGATAACCCCAACTGTTTGTGTACTCGGTAATGGTCAGCTCGGGCGAATGTTAAAGCAAGCTGGCGAACCACTAGGCATTGATGTTTATCCGGTAGGTGCTGAAGTTGATCCTAATAGTATTCCTTATCAGCATTCGGTGATCACCGCCGAGATTGAACGTTGGCCTGATACACCATTTACTCAACAACTCGCTCAACACCCGCACTTTATTAACCGCGATATTTTCCCGATTATTGCTGATCGCTTAACTCAAAAACAATTACTCGATGAACTTGGTCTGGCTACCGCAAAGTGGTTACCGCTTAATCATCCACAGGATTGGTCGCAACTATTTGATAAGTTGGGTGATTTATTAATTGTTAAACGTCGCACTGGTGGTTATGATGGGCGTGGGCAGTGGCGCATTGCTAATAGTAGCGATAATATTGATGTGCCTGAAGATGTCTATCAACATTCTATTGTGGAACAAGCTATTGCTTTTGATAAAGAGGTATCCTTGATTGGCGCACGAAATGCCAAAGGTCAAACGGTTTTTTATCCACTCACCAATAATTTGCATCAAGATGGCATTTTGAAAATGAGTGTTGTCTTGCCAAACGAAAATCTACAACAACAGCAACAAGCCGAACAAATGCTAGGCGCGATTATGCATAAGCTTAATTATGTAGGCGTCATGGCAATGGAGTGTTTTGTGGTGGCTGATAAACTTCTGATAAATGAGTTGGCCCCACGAGTGCATAATAGTGGCCACTGGACTCAAAATGGGGCGTCAATTAGCCAATTTGAACTTCATTTGCGAGCGATTCTTGACCTGCCATTACCTAAACCAGATGTATTTACACCTTCAATAATGGTCAATTTAATTGGAACCGAGTTAAATCAGCATTGGTTAGCCATTGATTTAGTGCATCTACATTGGTATGCCAAACAAGTGCGTGCTGGGCGTAAAGTAGGCCATTTAAATTTAACCCATAATCAGCCTGAAAAATTACGTGGTTCATTAGAGGCGTTAACCCCACTCCTGCCAACTGATTACCAATTAGCCATTACATGGGCGAAGCAAAAGCTGTAACTATTTAGTGAGTGCTTTAAAATTCCAAGGATTGAGTCATGATAAACTTTAGCAACAAAATTAATTATCAACGTTTTGCAAGCAAGCAACCTGAGATCTTATCTGACGAATATTCAATAATCCGCCGTTTTGAAAGTGATCGTGGGCGCATTATTAACTCGGCGGCCATCAGACGGTTACAACAAAAAACGCAAGTCTTCCCTTTAGAACGTAATTCGGTAGTAAGAACGCGACTTACACATTCAATGGAAGTGCAACAAGTTGGACGTTATATTGTTAAAGAAATTATCAACCGTCTTGGCAAATCTGGGCAATTAAAAAGCTATGGGTTAGATAAGTCAATTATGGCGATTGAAAGTCTGGTGGAAATGGCATGTCTAATGCATGATATCGGCAATCCGCCTTTTGGTCATTTTGGTGAAGCGGCAATCAATCAATGGTTTGTTAAACGCTTAGCAATTGGTAAACCGACAAATTACCTGGCAATTGAATGCCAAGCAGATGATAGTAAAGAGTTGCAAGCATTAAAATGTAAAATTCGCCAAGATTTGTCCAATTTTGAAGGTAATGCCCAGGCTATTCGTTTAGTGCATACCATTTTACGACTTAACTTAACCTATTCACAAATTGCTTCAATCCTCAAATATTCCAAACCAGCCTATTGGTCAGCATCAGTACCGATTGAATTTGACTATTTAATGAAAAAACCGGGTTATTATTTATCTGAAGAGCCATTTGTTAAAGAGTTATCCAAACAACTTGATATCCAACCATTCCACCGTTACCCGCTAACATATATTATGGAAGCAGCGGATGATATTTCTTATTGTATTGCAGATTTAGAAGATGCAGTTGAAAAGAAAATCTTAACCATCAAGCAACTTTATACCCATTTAAAAAACGCTTGGGGACCGGTTAAAACTGGCGATTTATTCGATGATGTAGTTAATCAACCTTATAATAATTTAAAACAAAGCGATTTTGATGCCATCGCAGTTGATCAATTCTTTATGTATTTGCGCGTATACACCATAGGTAAACTGGTTCCACATGCGGCCGAACGTTTTATTGAAAATATCGAAGCCATTTACCATGGTTCGTTCAACCATGCTTTACTTGAAGATCATGATGCTGAATATAAATTACTCAATATTTTTAAAACAGTTGGATTTGAATATGTATTTAATCATGAATCAGTTGAAAATATAGAACTACAAGGTTATCGCATTATTAGTGGCTTACTTGATATTTATAGCCCCCTTTTAGATATGTCAACTGATGATTTTTTAAAATTAAGTAAAACAGGTCATCATGTAGATTATCCAATTGAAACACGCCTTTACCATAAACTCTCAGCTAAATATTGTGATGCTTACCAACAAGCAGTCAGTAAGCTCCAAACACATGAACCAAGTTTTGCTAGTATGGAGTTTTATTATCGTTGTCGATTACTACAAGATTATATCAGTGGTATGACTGATCATTTTGCTTATGATGAATATCGTAACCTAATGGTAACCTTCTGATTTACCATAATTACTAGCAATCAACCTGGCACTAAAAAAAAGCATACGCACCAAGTAAGAGCGTAAAGATAGGTTTTTTTACTGAAACGTATGGTTCTCCTGAAACATTTTTACAAATAGGCTATTGTTACACAACAGGAAATTTAACATAGTCTAAAAGGATGAATCGTTAGCTACCAATTGATAATAAATAATAAAACAAACAAAACTTGTTGCTATAGATCTCACAGCTTCTAATCTTACTTCAACCTAACTAAAAATTTTGTTAGTAATCCGTAAAATCTTAAATTTAAAAAATGTGGCATAAGCTTTGCATTAACTCCAAAGTATAACAGTAAATGAGGAGATATTGATGAAATTAGTCGCAGTAGTTATCAAACCCTTTAAATTAGAAGAAGTTAGAGAATCACTATCTAATATTGGCATTACTGGATTAACGGTAACCGAAGTCAAAGGTTTTGGACGTCAAAAAGGTCATGCTGAGCTATATCGCGGTGCTGAATATAATGTCAACTTCCTACCAAAAGTAAAAATTGAATTAGCGATAAGCGATGATCTTCTTGATGAAGTAATTAGTACCATAACTAAAGCTGCCTATACTGGCAAAATTGGTGATGGCAAAATTTTTGTGACGCCTTTAGAACATGTCGTCCGTATTCGTACTGGCGAAACCGATGAATCAGCATTGTAATGATTATTAAGGATATAATTATGTTAAAAAAATTCACTTTAACTTTGTTTTTTTTGCTGGCGTGCCCTGTGTTTGCTGATGAAGTTGCGGTTGTGGACAAAGCTGATAATGGATTTATGATGATCTGTACTGCTTTAGTACTATTTATGTCTGTACCGGGTATTGCGCTTTTTTATGGTGGCTTGTTACGAGCTAAAAACGTGTTATCCATGTTATCTCAAGTGCTAGTCAGCTTTTCCCTTATTGCTATTCTATGGGTGATTTATGGTTATTCTCTTGCGTTTGGTGAAGGGAACTGGTTCTTTGGTAATTTCAAGCATATATTATTGGTTGGTGTTGGTATTACCGATGTTTCTGGCACGATTTATGAATTAATTTGGATTGCCTTCCAAGGATCGTTTGCTTGCATTACTTGTTGCTTAATCCCCGGCGCTTTTGCCGAACGAATTCGCTTTTCTGCGGTATTAATTTTTATGGTGATTTGGTTTACTTTTTCATACATTCCCATGGCGCATATGGTTTGGGGAGGAGGGATTTTAGGTGATGAAGGATCATTAGATTTTGCCGGTGGTACAGTTGTTCATATTAATGCTGCTGTAGCTGGTTTAGTGGGTGCTTATTTACTTAAAAACCGCATTGGTTTTAACCGTGAACCGCTAAAACCTTTTAACTTACCACTAGTTTATATTGGCGCGGCAATCCTTTATATTGGCTGGTTTGGTTTTAATGCTGGTTCATCAACTCATGCCGATGAAGTAGCGGGATTAGCTTTTATTAATACCGTTGTTGCAACAGCTGCTGCCGTATTATCTTGGGCATTAACTGAATGGATACGCCGAGGTAAGCCATCTTGTTTGGGCGCTGCATCAGGAGTTATCGCTGGATTAGTCGGTATCACACCAGCCGCAGGTTTTGTTGGCGTAGGGGGAGCATTATTAATTGGTCTTATTTGCGGTGCTGCTGGCGTTTGGGGGGTATCTTCACTCAAACGAATCTTGAAAGTAGATGACACATGCGATGTGTTTGGCGTTCATGGGGTCTGTGGTATGGTGGGTTGTCTACTTACTGGTATATTCACCTCAGAAGCTTTAGGTGGAGTTGGCTATCAAGAAGGTATCACCATGGCAACTCAAATTGGTATTCAGGTAATGAGTATAGTGACCTGTGTAATTTGGACATCAGTTGTGGCATTTATCGCTTATAAAATTGCCGATTTGTGTGTAGGTTTACGTGTTTGCGAAGAACATGAACGCGAAGGCTTAGATATCAACAGTCACGGTGAAAGTGCCTTTAATAATTAACCATATTTTTAATAATTAAATTGTTATTAATTAAAAAATAACTAAACAGTGTATTAAAGTGCAGGGCATTAAGCCCTGCAAAAAAAAGATAAGTGACTATTAATTAAGATGAACTGATCAAAATAATTTCTGACACAACTTAATCATCCCATAACATAATGGCATTATCTTCAACTAAAACTAGAGGTGGAGCAAAAAGATGATCTTTGACTTTAGTGGGTAATTTACTAAAATCATTTAAATCAACTTCTAGCTCTGGATGAGTTTGAGTAATCTCTTTTAAACGATTACCAAGTAACGCCTTTATTTTATTGGATTCTTTATCCAGTGCTATTTCATCTTTTAACATTCTTATTTGTTTTGCATGATGTTCTGATTCAAAAATTTCATTGAAAATAAAAGAAAATCCTCGATTAGTATTAACAGAGTGATTTTCCGTATACTCTTTTTCAGTGTACTTTGAATGATGAAGCTTAAGTTTCTTAATACGTAAAGCAAAAACTTCATTAGCAGGATCAGATAAATCTAATTCTTCATCCCAATAACTTAATTTTTGTTTAAGTACAGCTTCATTGCTAGGGATTAAGGTAAATAAAGGTTTTTTATATGTTGCCATTCTATAACTTCCTTTTTATTTTTAGGATAAAAATATAACAAAATGTCTGACAATGAAAAAAAACAGTTACTACTTGTTTGGTAATGATATTTCTGGTTAATAAGAACTCTATATTATAAAAATTATAACGTTATAAACTTAAGGATATATGTTGCTTAAAATGTTTTAATAAATGGTTTTTTATTTGTTGCTATATAAAAAACCATTTGTGTTGTAATTAATTTAATGACTATTGGTAAATGCTAATCTAACTTTGCTAAACTAAGGTATTTTTTCATTTCTTCATCAGGTACCATACCGCCACCGGTTGCCCATACAAGATGTGTCGCATTGTTTAATACCTCGTTAGATATACCTATGTGATTTAAATATGTTTTATCTCCTTCTATTCGTAAAGGGCCAATCATGCCAGCCAAAGCTGAAGGCTCAAGCTGTATGTGTTCTTGTTGATTGAGTAAACCAAGTAAGTCATACATATGCTGATCGCTAATGGTATAAAAACCATCTAACAATCTCTCCATTGCTCGACCTACAAAACCTGAAGGTCTACCAACAGCTAATCCATCTGCCGCAGTAATATTATCAATACCAATATCTTGCACAGCGATATGATCGTGTAAACCAGTATAAACACCTAATAGCATGCATGGTGAATGCGTTGGTTCAGCAAAAAAGCAGTGGACATTGTCTCCAAAGGCTAATTTGAGACCAAATGCCACACCACCGGGGCCGCCACCTACACCACAAGGAAGATAAACAAATAGTGGATGTTGTTTATCTACTTTTATGTTCATTTGCTCAAACTGTTTTTTAAGGCGTTCTCCTGCAACCGAATAACCTAAAAATAGTGTTTGTGAGTTCTCATCATCTATGAAAAAACAGTTAGGATCAGATTGTGCTGCTTGGCGACCTTGTGCTACAGCAACACCATAATCCTGTTCATATTCAACAACATTAACGCCATGTGAGCGTAATTTTTGTTTTTTCCATTCACGTGCATCTGCTGACATATGCACACTCACTTTAAAACCAAGTTTGGCACTGATAATACCTATAGATAAACCTAAATTGCCAGTTGAACCAACAGCAATACTGTATTGGCTAAAAAACTGTTTAAATTTATCGGAACATAATTGACTATAATCATCTTTTTCGGTTAATAAACCATGTTTAATAGCCAGTTTCTCTGCATGGGTGAGTACTTCATAAATACCGCCACGCGCTTTAATTGAACCTGAAATAGGTAAATGACTATCTTTTTTAAGTAATAAGTTGCCCGCGATTTTAGTGTGATAGCGTGACTCTAATGCGGTTTGCATATTCGGTATTGCAACAATGTCAGATTCAATAATTCCTTTTGTTATTGCTGTTTCCGGAAATGCCTTACATAAATAAGGGGCAAATCTTACTAATCTTGCACTTGCATCTTGTACATCTTTAACGGTTAACCCAACATAAGGTAAACCTTCTGCTAAGGTAGTGATTTTAGGATTAAACCAAGTTGTTTCTTGTAATTTTATTAAATTATTTACTAAAGGATGTTGTTGAATTAGATTTTTAATATCTTTAGATGTCATGATTCCTTTCCTCTCTTTTTATTAAATAATATAAGATAATAAAAATGTTCCAGCTAACGCGATTAATGAAGCAATAAAGGTCGCGGAAGTATAATATTTAAATATTTCGCTAAGTGTTGCACCACAATATTGTTTAACTAACCAAAATAGTGAATCAGTAACAATAGTACAGCCAATGGCGCCAGAGCCTATTGCTAATGTAATAATTTCAGGGCTAACATTTGGATATAAAGCTAACATTGGCGACACTATCGCCGTAGCTCCCATCATTGCGACTGTAGCAGAACCGACTGCTGCATGTAAGATAATTGCAACTAACCAAGCTAATAAAATAGGGTGCATATCTAAATGAGATAAAATACCCGCCAGACCATCACTAAGACCGCTTTCTTTTAAAATTCCATTAAAGGCACCGCCTGCTCCAATGATTAACAAAATATTCGCAATTGATGAAAAACAGTCTTCAGTTTTGGTTAATAATGTTGCCATTCCCATATTACGACGAATACCTAAAATATAGTAAGCGACAAAAGCAGCAATAAACATCGCCGTAATTGGATTGCCAATAAATTCCAGTATTGAATATAATGGGGACGTTTTATCCATATTCAATTCTGCAGCCGTTTTAATTAACATTAAAACAATCGGGAGTAAGACAGTAAATAATGTTGAACTTAAAGAAGGCAATTCTTCTTCTGTTCTTACCTTCATATCAGAAAATGCTTCCGGTACGGTTTTGAAAGGTATTTTATTTTTAATTACTTTAAGGAACAGTGGTCCACCAATTAATGATGCCATCAGTCCTACCGTTAATCCATATACAATTACGGTACCTATGTCGGCGCCTAGTGCATTGGTGACATATAATGCGGCAGGATGAGGTGGAACAATACAATGAACAGCCATTAACGCAGTACACAATGGAATAGCTAAAGTTAACAATGAGGTGTTTGTTTTTTTGGCAATGGAAAAAGCTAATGGTATAAGTAACACGACACCGACTTCAACAAAAAGCGTAATACCACAAATTAAACCGACTAACACCATAATCACTTCCGGCGATAACCAGCGACATTTCTGTAATGTTATCCCTATTCGTTCAGCCGCGCCTGAAATTTCCATCATTTTACCAAGAATGGTTCCTAGTCCAATTACTGCCGCTAAAAAACCTAAGGTACCACCAACACCGCTTTCTATTGCATTAATCATTTTCAGGGGAGCCATCCCCATCAATCCTCCAACATAAAAACTGGCAAGTAATAAAGCTAAAAAAGGATGAAGTTTACATTTTACAATCGAAATTACTATTAAAATAATACTGGTGATTAAAACACAGATAATCCAAAATTGTGAATCCATAATGCTCCTCTCTTAAGTTTAAAAAAATTACTCCTATTAAATGTTTTTGGTTAGTATTTGACAAATGATAAATAAACAATTTAACATGAACTAGATTCACGCAAAGAAGTGATTTAAATCAAATAAAAGCTCATTTCAATATTTATATTTAAGAAAATTAATTGAATATAATCATTACTATTAGTAAAACTGTTAACCAAAGTTACCAAAAACGAAGTACAGGAGAAATGACAGATGTATAAGGAAGAAAACTATCTAGCAACAAATCGCGTCGTTAATCGTTATCAATTAGCAAAGTTACACACTTTTGAATCTGCTGCCCGACATTTATCCTTCAGTTCTACTGCCGAAGAGCTTTGTATTAGCCCTAGTGCTGTAAGTCATCAGATCAATAAATTAGAGGAAGAGTTAGGCTTTAAATTATTTGAACGTTTTCATCGACGAATTGAACTGACTCGTGATGGTAGAAATTTATTTAATGTATTTAAAAAATCACTAAATATCTTGAATCAAGAAATTTTAGAAATTAAAAATCAAGAAATAATAGGTACATTAACAATTTATTCAAGGCCTTCTTTTGCGCAAAGATGGTTAGTACCTAAACTCGGACAATTCACTAAGTTATACCCTTATATTACTGTTAACGTTTTGTCTGGAAATGAAATTATCGATTTTAACAAACACAGAATTGATTTAGCTATTTATTATGATGATCTTTTTTATGAAAAATTAAATGGTGAGTATTTAATGAGTGAAACGATCATTCCAGTTTGTAGCCCATTTTATGCAAAACAAAATAACTTGTATGATAATGTTGATAATCTATATCAGTGCACCTTGTTGCATGATAATCAGGCGTGGGGTAGTGACTCCAACTTTGATGAATGGGATACTTGGGCCACGCATTTTTCATTATCAATAGCCTTTAATGATATCCATAAAATATTTTTTGATCGTTCCGATTCAGCAATAATTGCTGCCATCAATCATGCCGGGGTTGCAATGGGACGAAAACATTTAATTGAACAAAGTATTCAATCAGGGCAATTAGTGGCACCGTTTCCGAGAATGCATGCATTATGTAAACAGCGATATCATATATTAACACCTCATGGCAAGTACAATCCTAAAGTTGATGTATTTATTCAATGGTTAAAAAGTAATGCATCTGCTATTGATAATTCGGATAATTATGAAAATAATGAATAATCTATATCATTACAAATACTAGGATCTGTTGATCTTTCATTTTAATCAACCCACCAAGGTAATAAATATAGCAATATGCGAGTACTAATTGTGCTCGCTTTGTTTTGATTAAGCGTTTTTATAGATTTATCCATTGATTATCTGGTAACATGAATCTGGATAATAAGGTTGTTTTTTGTTGTTAAGAATTCAATTATAACAATTAGTTATGCCTGTTTTTAATTTTTTATTAAAGATCAGCATCCCCCTAGAATAATTAGTAAAAATAGTTATCAGCTTATTTGTTAAATATAGGATAACAAATCTAGAAGTGTTATTTAACAAATATAACTGTTAGGAAATATAATGACTACAAGTAACCGTCAATCTTTTTTCAAATTACCGTTTATTTTCATAAGTGTATTTGGTGTTATTTTTTTTGGATTGATGATGGTTTTTTACTTTGCACAAAATTTACCGGATTTATCCGATCAGTTTCTATACAAACGAATGATTTTTTTATTTATCAAAGAGTTATTTCCTTTAATTTTATTTTTAATGATAGCCATTTTGTGCTGTTATAAATTTCGATTTCATTATCTTGTTGATTCTAGATTAACAGTTGAGATGATTGGCGTTATTTTTGCTCTATTTTATGTTGGGTTCCACATATTAAATATTTTTGCGATAAGAATTATTAATGAACAGTTTATATCATCATCTCGGTCAAGTTGGATTGGGAAAATAGATCTATTTATGCTATTTAAATGGAGAGATGTGATGACTTATCTAGTATCTCTATTTTTTTTGTATTTATTGTTTTTTTTATTCGGTCATGAAAATGTCATTAAGCGACAACCTTATAAATTAGAAGGGTTGACTGCCAGTCGGATTTATGCACATACGTTTAGTTTTTTGATGTTACTTTTGGTCTCGTTATTTTTGATGTACATCGGATATCCTTACCTCCTTTTCCCCGGTATATTGATCGATGAGAGCTACTTAATCTTAATATTTGTTTTTGAATTATTGATACTAATGCTTTATTATTTCATTTTTTATTTTGCTACTCGTAACTGTTTTAAAAAATTTAATTCAGTGCTTCAATTTTTGAAAATGCTTGTAATGGTACTGATTGTATTTATTTTGCTATTAATTGTTCCTTTATTTAATTTAAAAGATATCCTAATTTTGATATTTGAATACCTTGCACCCGAAAATAGCATTACTGGCGTAAATAATCTGTTTATTCTGATGCATTTCATATTCTGTTTTTGCAGTAGTCGACTATCAGTAAAAATAATGTATCATTGACCTTCTTGATTAAAGTAGGTGTGGTTTTTGCCCACACTGAGCTTTATAAAATTATATCGATTTTATAATGTATTTTAAGTGGGTAATATTTTAGCAAATAAGATAATTCTCACACCCAACCATTGGGATAAATATATTGACGATGTTAACTAGAATAGTTAACAATCTACTTTCAAAATATGGATATATATCAGAATGTTATTCACAAGTTATAACTATAAGGACATGTAATGAATACAATCAATCGCCCATCTTTTTTCAAATTACCGTTCATTTTTATCAGTGTTTTTTTTATTATTTTTTTCGGATTGATGTATGGTTTTTTATTAATCCAATCTTATGCCAATTCATATTTACCAGATAATTTTTTATCCAAACAAATCATTATGTCTTTAGCCTTTAATTTATCTACCCTACTTTTATTTTTTATAGCTACCATTTTTTTCTGTCAGAAATTTCGGCTATATTCAATTGCTGACTTTGGAATAAAAGTAGCGTTGATAGGGCTTATTTTTGCTCTATGTTATTTTGGAATTAAAATAATATATCAAGTTGTTATTTATTCTCGCATTTTTATACTAATTATATCATCTACCGAATTATTTATGTCTCTATCTCAAATAGGTTTATGGTTGACATTGATTAGTAAATTAGCAAGTTTGATAATTTTTATAATATCTATATTTTTATTGTATTTGCTGTTTTTGTTATTTGCTAAAACCAATGTTACTAAGCAGCAATCTTATATATTAGAAGGTTTAACTGGTAGTCGAATTTATGCACATGTCTTTAGTTCTTTGATGTTACTCTTCATTGCATTATTTTGGACGGATGTCGTATATCCATTATTTTATAGAATTTTGTTTGAATTAAATGATGGAAGTTATTTAATTGTATTATTTGCTTTCCTGTTATTAATGGTACTTTATTACGCCATATTTTATTTTGCTGCTCGTAACCGTTTTACCAAAATTGATTCAAGCATAAAATTTGGAAAATTGCTTATAACAGTAATTATTACAATTATATTTACATTGATTGTTCCTATATTTTATCAAATTATGATCTTCGTGAAGTTGTTTTCTGATAACCTGATAAGCGGGTATATTAGCTTTATTCTGATTCATTTCATCTTCTGTTTTTGCAGTAGTCGACTATCAGTAAAAATAATGTATCATTGACTTTCCTGATTAAAGTAGGTGTGGTTTTTGCCCACACCTAGCTTTATAACATTGTGTTTATTTTTTGAGGTGTTTCAAATTGGGTAAAGCAATGGCAAATAAGATAATTATTACACCAAACCATTGAGTAGAATACACTGATTCCTTTAAATAAAAATAAGATGACATAACAGCAACTGGGAGTTCGGCAGCCGATAATATAGCACTCAAAGAAATTCCTATTTTAGGAATACCAACAGAAAATAAAAAAGGTGGTATTACCGTACCAAGAAGTGCTAATAAAAAGCCTAATTGATAAATTTGATCACTAATATTGAGCTTAAAGAAAAACAATGGCGGAAAAATCAAAAAGGTAATAATACAAGCTCCGCTTATCATTAAGGCACTTTTTTCTAATTTAGGTAACTCATTGCCAATTTTGCTACTAGTACTAATAAATAGTGTATACATCAATGCGGCTAAAAATCCGAATGCACAACCTTTTAAATTTAATCGGATTTCATTATTAAAAATCCCGGCAGCTAAACAACTTCCTACAATAATTACAAAAACCGCTAACAGTTGTAATTTTGAGGGTTTATTTTTAAACACAACAAAATCAATAATGACACTTATCCATAAATATTGCATTAATAAAATAATGGCAATCGATGCCGGTACTAACTGGACACATTGGTAATAACATATTCCTACCAAACCAGGAAAAATCCCCACAATAATAACTTTCCATTTTTTGGTAATTTGTTTATGTTTGTTGGCGTTTGTTTTTTTCTTATTAATCGAACTGAAAATAAGATGAAGTCCCCATAACATTAACATGCCAAAAAAACACTGAACACCGGTAACTTGACCGAGGGTATAACCTGCACGATAAGCGGTTTTAACGATAGAAGAGAGAACCCCAAAGCTACAAGCCCCTAAAAAAACTAAAAATCCACCTAAAAACTGCTCTTTCATATTATTTATATCTCATTACTTTAATACTAATTTCATCGATACTTTTCGATGAAATAACAAAGAAAAAGTGACAGGATAAAATCCTGTTACTTTTTCATAAATTTTAAACTTTATTTAACTAAGGAATGTTAGTTGGTTATTGGTGTTTTATTATGATCATAATTAAAGGTAAAGTAAAAAATGATGCAGAGTAATAATGCATAAGAAGCAAAAATTAACCAAATTGTATGCCAATCTTTCATACCATCATGAGTACACATATCGACGACTAATCCACTTAGAATTGAACCAATATAGGCACCAATACCATTTACCATTGTCATAAAAAGACCTTGGGCACTAGCTCTAATATTTGAACTAACTTCTTTTTCGATAAAAATAGAACCAGAAATATTAAAGAAATCAAATGCGCAACCATAAACAATCATAGATAACATCAGTAATACAAATCCGAATGGTGATGGATCGCCAAAGGCGAATAACCCAAAACGGAGTGTCCACGCTATCATGCTTATTATCATGACCTTTTTTATTCCAAATTTCTTGAGGAAAAATGGGATGGTTAAAATAAAGCCAACTTCTGCCATTTGCGAAACGGATAGTAAAATAGCCGCATGGCTTACAACTAAGCTATCTTTATATTGCGGGTAATTAGCAAAATCATGTAAAAAGGCTCCCCCAAAAACGTTAGTGATTTGTAATATAGCTCCTAGTAACATGGCGAAAAGGAAAAACACCGCCATAATTGGTTTTTTGAATAACACAAATGCATCTAACCCTAAACGTGAAAACCAAGATTGATGTTGTTGTTTGACAATTGGAATATTAGGTAACGTTGCTGTATACAGCACTAATAAAACTGATGCCGCTGATGCCACATAAAGTTGCATATTACTTAATTCATAACCAAGTAAACTAATTGTCCACATCGCTACAATGAAACCTATAGTTCCAAACACTCGCACTTTAGGGAATACAGTAACAGTATCTAAATCACCTTTTTCCAAACAATAATAACTAATGGAATTAGATAGTGAGATAGTTGGCATAAACGCAAATGCATTACACGCCATAATCCAAAACATAATGGTTGAATTATTAATAGGTGCCGCATAAAACAGGGCAATCGCGCCAACTAAATGGCAAAGCATATACAAATATTTAGCCGGTATAAATTTATCTGCAATAATACCAAGAACAGCTGGCATAATCAGGGCTGCAAGGCCTTTAGAACTAAAAACAATACCAACTTCAACCCCTGAAAAATGCAAGGTGTTATTCATGTAAGCGCCAAATGTTGTTAACCAACTCCCCCATATAAAATATTGCAAAAACAGCATTATTTTTAATCTATTTTTTATATTCATTGTTTTATACCTAATCGAAGGTGAACTTTTATTAAATTATTAAAATATTTAAAAATTACCTATTAAAAACGTGCAATGGTTTGGGTAACTAATTTTAAAAATGTTGCTTTAACGCGTTCCGCAGTTTCAATTACTTCTTCATGCCCTAAAGGTTGATCCAAAATACCACAAGCCATATTAGTTAAGCAGGAGATGCCAATTGTTTTAATGCCAGAATGACGTGCTATGATGGCTTCCGGAACGGTTGACATACCGACCGCATCAGCACCTAACACACGGATCATTCTAATTTCTGCTGGGGTTTCGTAAGTTGGACCTGTCCACCATGCGTATACACCTTGACGTAAAGTGATATTGAGTTCTTTGGCTACCTCAACGACAGTTGCACGTAATTGTTTATTATAGACTTCACTGACATCTAAAAATCTCACCCCTAATTCATTATTATTAGGCCCCATTAACGGATTATTAGCGGTAAGATTGATATGATCGGTAATAAGCATTAAATCACCAGGTTGGAAACCAGTATTAACCGCACCACAGGCATTAGTAATTATCAGTTTTTCAACGCCAAGCATTTTCATCACCCGCACCGGGAAAGTAACTTGATCAAGCGTAAAACCTTCGTAATAATGGAAACGTCCTTTCATAGCAACGACGGTTTTATTGCCACTTTTACCAATCACTAATTCATTAGCATGACCAACAGCAGCAGATTTAGCAAAGTGAGGAATGTCATCATAAGGGATATGCACAGCATCTTCCAAAGTATCAGCAAAAGGCCCTAGTCCTGAACCAAGAATGATCCCAATAGTTGGTTTTTGGCTTGTTAGTTGTTGAATATAATTGACTGCTTGTTGAATATCTGCTGTTTTATGCATAACGGTGTCCTTTGAAATTATTTATAGATTTGAGCTTTGATATTTGTTGGTAAAGTACCATATTTATCTCTTAAATTGTTACTGTTTATATTTGTTAACAGTACTATATCTTGAATTTATATAAGCTTAGCTTAATTATGCCGACATAGTATGTCATAAACAAAAAAAATAGTAATTTACTTTTCTCCTTAATGAGAAAAAGATCACAGAATAAAAATTGTTATTAAATAATGTGGTTATTATTTATAAGGTTATATTATGATCGTTTATGCAAAATAAAGAAAGAGGCATGTTAAGTATATTATTGAATAATCGTACAATTAGTATTTTTTCTTTAATTTCCTATTAAGCGTTACATCGCCAAATTTCGTTATAAAGGGTAGTTAGCATAATCTAATAATATTAGTATTGACTGATGCGATCATGAGCGGAATAAATCACACCTTTATCACCTCGATAAAATCCAACTAAGGTTAAATTACTCTGTTTTGCCATATTCACTGCCATTGAAGTAGCAGCAGAAACAGCCAATAAAATTTCAATGCCACAACAGGTTATTTTTTGTACCATTTCATAACTTGCCCGGCTAGAAATCAGTACCACGCCTTTTGGCATTTGGTTATTATTTTGGCAGTGTTTGGCACGATAACCCAGTAACTTATCCAACGCAACATGACGACCAATATCTTCAAATCCAGCTATAAAATTACCGTGTAAATCAAGCCATACTGCAGCATGAGTACAGCCGGTTTGTTGCCCCACTAGTTGTACTTGCTTTAAGTAAGTTAGCGAATGGTCAAAATCAGATAATACAATTTTATCGTTAAAAGATAAGATCGGCGCTATTTGACAAACTTGATCAATATGTTCCGTACCACAAATACCACAACCAGTGCGCCCAGTTAAGTTACGACGTCTTTCTTTTAAAGCAATAAAACGACGAGAAGCCAATTCAATATGGACTTCAATTCCCTTAGCAGTTTCAATAATATCAATACCAAAAATATCGTTAACTGATTCTATAATTTTTTCAGTTAATGAAAAACCGATAGCAAAATAATCAAGATCTTTTGGTGTTGCCATCATCACGACATGTGAAATACCATTATAAATTAATGCTACAGGCTGCTCGATAGCCAAATAATCATTTTCTGGCAACTGTAATTGATTCGTCTGGAATTTATTTACTGTAATGGTTTCAATGCCGGTACTCATAGTTCATCTCTTGGCAACGGTGATTTTTAAAAATAGCGTTAGCAATTGTCATGTTGACTAGGCAAGTAATTATGTAATCAATGCTAATCTTCAAGCATAAGTTAACAACCTAAACTGCAATTATATTATTATGGTAAAATAACCTACCTTAATCAATTTATAATTTACATAATCAAAATATGTCATTATCCGAAATTACACATGCAATAATGCAATTTATTGAAAATAACCAAATTTGGGCAGTGCCGATTATTTTTGCTTTGGCTTTTGGGGAATCGCTAGCTGTTATTTCATTGCTAGTACCAGCAACAGCAATTTTACTTGGGGCTGGCGCATTAATTGGCGCCGGTGCTATTTCGTTGTTACCTGTTTTGATTGCAGCTTCGCTGGGGGCTGTTGTTGGTGATTGGGTTTCATATTGGTTGGGTAAGCATTATCATCAAAAGATTATTACTTCATGGCCACTGAATAAGCATCCCAAATTGGTTTATCGTGCTGAACAGTTTTTTCATCGCTATGGTACATTGGGCGTTTTTATCGGACGATTTTTTGGTCCGCTGCGAGCGATAGTTCCATTAATTGCTGGTACTATGCATATGCCAACAACCAAGTTTAACTTTGCCAATATTGCTTCAGCACCGATCTGGGCATTTGTTCTTCTTGCGCCGGGTGCATATGGTGTACCTTGGTTAGAGACGCTTTTTGGCTAACAGTTAGCCATCATATGATTGAGTTATAGAAAGATATTATGTTCTCTTTAGTTAAATAACTAAAGAGAACAATAATTAATTTAGGTTAAATCCTTTCTGCTAATTTTTGCCCCACACGCGTTATATCACCCACTTTCAAGTTATTGGCAAATTCTACAGTATTTGAAGCAAATAGCGTGATGACAGTGGAACCTAGTTTGAAGCATCCCATGTCTTGCCCTTTGGTTAATTTTACTTCACCAGCGTAAGTCCAACGTTTCATAATACCATCACGTGGCGGGGTAATAACGCCTTCCCATTTAACCTCGATACTACCAACAATGGTTGCACCGACTAAAATTTGCGCCATCGGCCCAAATTCAGTTTCAAATAAGCAAATTACCCGTTCGTTGCGCGCAAAAATATTAGGAATACTTTCAGTAGTGGCTTTATTTACGGAAAATAATGTACCTGGAACATAGATCATTTCCCGCAAGATTCCATCACAAGGCATATGAAAGCGGTGGTAATTTTTAGGCGATAAATAAGTGGTTGCATAAGCCCCATTTTTAAAAAACTTAATCATATCGGGATGACAAGCAACAAGCGATTCTAATGAATAAAAATGACCTTTAGCTTGTATGAGTTGTGTATCTTGAATTGAACCAAATTGACTCATTACTCCATCAGCAGGCATCACTATTACATTGTCTGCCTGATCGATAGGACGAGCACCATCTTTTAACTCGCGAGCAAAAAAGTCATTAAAAGTTTTATAGTCTTTTACATCGTTCAATTGGGCTTCACTTAAATCTACTTTATACAGTTTACTAAAACCTGTAATCATCCATGTTGTGACTTTACCTAATTGTTTTTTTGCTAGCCAACCGAATATATTGGTTAACAACTGTTTAGGCAGAAGGTACTGAATAATTGCTTTTAGCTGATTTAACATTTATTACTCCCTAATTATGATCGAAGTAAATAATTATAACAAATATTTACAAAGAATGTGTGAATCCCCCACTATTTGATTATTTGTGGTATGGATCACACAGATTTTAAATATTTTGCCAATTAGGCTTAAACAATGGCAACCGTTTAAAAGCTATTTTAATCATTCCACATTACATTATATCTATCTTAATAATAGGGATGATGATAATGGCGGATAGATATATTGCAGCTATCGATTTAGGTGCCTCTAGCGGTAGAGTAATGTTGTCATGTTATCAACAACAAACACAGCAGTTAACGCTTAAAGAAATATATCGATTTAGTAATACAGTTAAACAACTTGGATCAAATTTTTGTTGGGATCTGGCTTATATCGAACAACAAATATTGATTGGATTAAATATAATCCTTGATCAAAACATCAAACTTGACAGTATTGGTATTGATACTTGGGGTGTGGATTATGTGCTACTAGATAAAGATGGCAATCTAGTCGGCCCTACGTATTCTTATCGCGATCATCGAACTGATAATATTATGCATCAAGTCCAACAAGAACTTGGTACAGAAAATATCTATCAAAAAACCGGTATTCAATTTTTAACATTTAATACTCTTTATCAACTTAAAGCGATGATGTTAGAACAGCCAAATTGGCTATCACAAGTCACTAATTTGGTGATGATTCCCGATTACCTCATTTATAGATTAACCGGTAAGCTTAATTGTGAATATACCAATGCTACCACTACCCAATTGGTCAATATTACCACTAATGATTGGGATAATGATTTTCTTAGTTATCTTGGTTTACCACGTCAATGGTTTGGCGATATTCAATCACCCGGCAATATAGTCGGGTATTGGCAAAGCGCCAAAGGTGATCAAATTCCTGTTATTGCTGTTGCGAGTCATGATACTGCAAGTGCAGTTATCGCAGCGCCACTAAGTCATCAAAATTGTGCATATTTGTGTTCGGGAACTTGGTCGTTAATGGGTATTGAGTCCAAAACGCCAGTTACTGGATCAGAAGCATTAATAAGCAATATCACTAATGAAGGTGGCGTTAATGGTCATTATCGAGTGCTTAAAAATATTATGGGTTTATGGTTATTTCAGCGAGTATGTGCAGAACATAATGTTAAAGAAATCGTACCGTTGATTGAACTTGCTAAAAAAGAACAGCCATTTTTATACCTTGTCAATCCAAACGATCCAAGATTTTTAAACCCAGAATCAATGACAGAGGCAATCAAACAAATTTGTTTAGAAAATAGCCATAACGATAGCAATAACATACCTCAAAGCCTCCCCCAATTAGTTCGTTGTATCTTTGATAGTTTAGCGATGCTTTATAAAGATGTCATAGACCAACTTTCATCGTTAAGCAAACAACCAATTAAAACGTTACATATTGTTGGTGGTGGTTGCCAAAATGAATTTTTGAATCAGTTATGTGCCGATATTTGCCACATAAATGTTACTGCTGGCCCTATTGAATCTTCAGCATTAGGCAATATTGGTTATCAACTTATTTCATTAGGGGATATCAAAGATGTTACAACTTTACGTCGCATCATAGCCCAAAATTTTAATACAAAATATTATTCCCCCAAAGAGAACAATTAACTACAAAAAAATTACTTACTTTATCAAGGAGCAACAAATGAGTGTAATTGACAATGCCTACCAGATCGCCAAAGCAAGATTTGCCGAAATAGGTGTCGATACCGATGCGGCAATTGCTATGATGGTTAAATTACCGATATCTGTTCATTGCTGGCAGGGTGATGATGTCGCCGGTTTTGAAAATCAATCAGGTGATTTGACCGGTGGTATACAAGCAACAGGTAATTACCCCGGTAAAGCTCGCACCGCACAAGAACTCCGTTCTGATTTAGATAAAGCATTTGACCTTATTCCTGGACCGAAAAGATTAAATTTACATGCATGTTATTTAGAATCGGATCAAAAAGTGGATCGTAATGAAGTAAAACCTGAACATTTTACTAATTGGGTAAATTGGGCAAAACAGCAAAAAATCGGATTAGACTTTAATCCAACTTATTTTTCTCACCCTTTAAGTAGTGATGGTACATTAACGCATACCAATAATGAAATTCGTCAATTTTGGATCGATCATGGTAAAGCTTGCCGTAAAGTATCGGAATATTTTGGGAGAGAATTAGGTACGGCATCAGTAATGAATATCTGGTTACCAGATGGTATGAAAGATATTACTGTTGATAAATTTGCACCAAGACAACGTTTATTAGAATCGTTAGATGACATTATTAGTGAAAAAATAGACACAAAATTCCATATCGATGCCGTTGAAAGTAAATTATTTGGTATCGGTTTAGAATCTTATACTGCTGGATCGAATGAATTTTACTTAGCTTATGCTACTTCACGTAAAACCGCACTTTGTTTAGATGCCGGTCACTTTCATCCAACTGAAGTTATTTCGGATAAAATTTCAGCGGTGATGCCATTTGTTGAACATTTGTTATTACACGTTAGCCGCCCAGTACGTTGGGATAGTGATCATGTGGTACTGTTTGATGATGAAACTCAAAATATTGCTAGCGAAATCATTCGTAACAATTTATTTAACCGAGTCCATATTGGTTTAGATTTCTTTGATGCCTCAATTAATCGCATTGCCGCTTGGGTTATTGGTACACGTAATATGAAAAAATGTTTGTTAAAAGCGTTATTGGAGCCTACTGCACAACTTAAAAAAATGGAACATGATCGCGACTTTACTTCTCGATTAGCATTATTAGAAGAGCAAAAGTCCCTACCATGGCAAGCTGTTTGGGACAAGTATTGTCAGCTAAATGATGTACCAATTGGTAGTGCATGGTTGGATGAGGTTCGTCAATACGAAAAAACGGTATTAAGTCAACGATAATAAGGTGAATACAATGCAACAAATTCTCTCTTCATGGTTTGTACAAGGCATGATTAAAGCTACTTATGATATGTGGTTAAAAGGTTGGGATGAACGTAATGGTGGTAATGTTAGTTTACGATTACTTGACAGTGATGTAACGTCATTTCAAAGTGATTTTTATGCAAATCCACGCCATGTTTCTTTAACTCAAGATGTGAGCAAGCTTGCTAATCAATACTTTATCGTAACAGGTTCTGGTAAATTTTTCCGTAATGTCATTCTTGATCCCGCTGATACTTTAGCGGTAGTGAAAATAGATGAACAAGGTAAAGGTTATTACATTATGTGGGGGCTAATAAACGGCGGAACACCAACTTCTGAGCTTGCTGCGCATTTACAATCCCATATTGTTCGCATGGAAAAAAGCCAAGGTAAAGATCGCGTTATTATGCATTGCCATGCGACTAACTTAATTGCTTTAACTTATGTATTAGAACTTGATAGCGCCGTAATAACCAGACTATTATGGGAAATGAGTACTGAGTGTTTGGTGGTTTTCCCCGATGGCGTTGGCGTGGTACCTTGGATGGTTCCCGGTAAAGATGAAATTGGTTATGCCACCGCCAAACAAATGGCTAAGCATACCTTAGTATTATGGGCTTTTCATGGTGTATTTGGTACAGGTCCAAGTTTAGATGAAGCATTTGGTTTAATTGATACAGCAGAAAAATCCGCCGAAGTATTAGTAAAAGTCATGTCTATGGGCGGTAAACGGCAAACTATTTCTGTTGAACAATTTAGACACTTAGCTGAACGTTTTGGCGTTAATCCTATGGAAGATGCTTTAAAAGTATAATATTTTAATGTTTATTTAAATGAAAAGGCAAAGAGCAGGGCAATAAGGTAACCTTCCGGAATTTGAGGAGTTTGTTAATGCTACTTAAGTAACATATTTTTTATACCTTAAAAAAATAAAAAAAATGGGTATTTGGCAATGGTGCAGTTAATAGGTATTTTAAATGGATTGTTTTACGTTGAATGATTGTTTTTTGGATTAACTAATTAACGAATTTATTGTGAGATCTTTGTTTGTGTAGCGTAAATATGCTTGTGCTGATATTTCTTATGCGAGTTATATAAAGGACTTTTGCTGTGGTAAGAAGATTGGTTCATGGCAATCTTATTTACTCTCCTTATATATGTTGGCTAATGTTATACCTGCAACTTTAAATTTCATTGAAGAATTTTGGATTAATCTTAACAAGTAAAATAGCATAGGCAAACAAACAGTATGGATACTTAGTATTGGATGATTATTGTTATTGCCAATATTATTGGTCTTAGTTTGGCAAATTAATAAAGAGGAGTAATGTATGTCTTATCGTATGATTTTAAATGAAACATCTTATTTTGGTGCAGGTTCAATTAGTAATCTTGTGGATGAAGTAAAAAAACGAAGTTTTAAAAAAGCATTGGTGGTAACCGATAAAGATTTAATCAAATTTAATGTAGCAACCAAAGTTACCAGTTTATTAGATCAAAATGGACTAATGTATCAAATTTTTGATGAAGTCATGCCTAATCCAACTATCGGTATTGTTCAAAAAGGAGTTGATATATTTAAACAATCTGGCGCTGATTATCTAATAGCAATTGGTGGTGGTTCACCACAAGATACCGCAAAAGCGATTGGTATTATTATTAATAACCCTGAATTTGCTGATGTGCGTAGTTTAGAAGGTGTGGCACCCACTAAAAAACCGTCCGTGCCAATTATAGCTATCCCAACCACAGCGGGCACAGCTGCCGAAGTAACGATTAATTATGTAATCACCGACGAAGAGAAGAAACGCAAATTTGTTTGTGTTGATCCGCATGATATTCCGGTGGTTGCAATTGTTGATTCTGAAATGATGGCTAGCATGCCAGCGAGTTTAAAAGCAGCAACAGGAGTGGATGCATTAACGCATGCTATTGAAGGTTATATTACCAAAGGTGCCTGGGAATTGTCAGATATGTTCCATCTTAAAGCGATCGAAGTGATTTCTCGTTCATTACGCGATTCAGTTAAAGGTGTAGCAAAAGGCGTTGAAGATATGGCATTAGGCCAATATATTGCAGGAATGGGATTTTCTAACGTTGGTTTAGGGTTAGTGCATGGTATGGCACATCCATTAGGTGCTTTTTATGGTACACCACATGGGGTTGCTAATGCAGTCTTATTGCCACATATAATGGCTTATAATGCTGAATTTACCGCTGATAAATATCGGAATATTGCTAAAGCAATGGGCGTAAAAGGTACTGAAGCTATGAGCACACAAGCGGCTAGACAAGCGGCAGTTGAGGCGGTTAAACAACTTAATAAAGATGTCGGCATTCCCGCCACATTAAAGGAAATTGGCGTGAAAAAAGAGGATATCGCCGCTTTAGCTCAAGCCGCCTTTGCTGATGTTTGTACCGGTGGCAACCCTCGCGATACCAATATTAAAGAAATCGAAGAATTGTATCTTTCAGTGTATCATTAATTGTTTGCAATGCTTACAGGGGAATGGCTTATAGAGCAATATTAGTGCTATTCCCTTTAGGCTCAAACTCTAAGCTAATATATAGGGAATAACTATGCTTCGAAAAGCATCTATAATGCAAATTAACCCGGACAAACATGCCGAATATAAAAAACGCCATGACGAAATATTTCCAGAACTTGTTGAAGTATTAAAAGCCCATGGTGCACATAATTACTCAATTTTTTTAGATGCTAAACGGAATCTATTATTTGCATATGTGGAAATTGAATCTGAAGAGCGTTGGAATGCCGTTGCCCAAACTACAGCTTGTCAAAAATGGTGGGCATTTATGCAAGATATTATGCCAAGCAATGCTGATAATAGCCCCATAAGTGAAGCGCTTTTACCAGTTTTCTATCTTGAATAAAATGTTATAACTCTCTTTACCGCAAACCTAAATATACTTATAAAACAGCGAGTATAAGAGAGTGATTACTGAACTTTGATATTACGGAATTGTGCTCGATATTGCGAAGGTGTTTGTTCAGTTTCTTTTTTAAACACTGCGGAAAAATAATTACTATCCTCATAACCACATTCAGCCGAAATAGTACTAATAGCAAAAGAGGTATTGCGCAATAATGACATGGCTTTACATAAACGCAATTTGTGTAAATAACCGTTAATTGTCATACCAGTTTGATGTTTAAATAATCGGCTAAGAGAACGGCTAGCAATATTATAATCTTTGCAAAATATTTCAAAATTAAATGGGCTTGCAATACTGTTATGTAGCACGGTAAATAATATATCTAATTGATGGGTTGCCGTAGGGGCAATATCATTAGGCTGTTGCTTAATTCTATCGAGTAATATAATAAATTGTAAAAATAGTGCTTCAGATAAGTGTACTGACGCTAAATTATTCTTTTTTGATTCTATCGATAATTGTTCAATTAAAGGTGATAACTGTTTTAAAAATGAAGGATGTATTCGCCATACGCGTTCTGTATGTTTAGCGTTAGTTTTGGGTAAATAGGGTTCAATAATTGAAGATAAAAACAGAATTTCTCTAATATATAATATATTGTATAGCTTAAGATTGTTCACCGATTCAAAGCCGTGAATATCATCGTGATTAATATACAAAATATCGCCAGTGGTGATTGGATAGATATAATCATTCCATACATGTACTCCATTACCAGAAGACACAATAACTAACTCATCAAAGTCATGGTCATGTAATGGGAAAGGCTCTTGGTGTTCTCTTCTTTCAACAGTAACGGTATTTAATTCAGAAATAAAATAATCCTTTTTATATAAATGTAAATATTTATGCATAACCGATCCCTGTCAATATAACCATAAAATTAATGATATCGTTTATCTGGATTATTGCGTAATGTTTGTGGTGTAAAATTAAATTCTTGTTTAAAACATGTCGAAAAATAAGCACTATCATTAAAGCCACACTCTTGGGCAATAGTCGTTATTGTTTTATTAGTATAAATTAATTGAGAATAAGCATCGGCTAGACGTAATTTTATTAAATATTTTTGTGGTGAAATCCCGATTTCATTTTTTACATGTCGGTGAAAAGATCTTAACGATAATGAAAATTGTTGAGTGGTTTTATCCCAATCAATTGTTTCTTTAAAATGAACTTGTAGCCAGCGTAATAGTTGTCTAACACGATTATCATTTGATCCAGAACCTGTCTCAACATACTGGTTTTGTTTAAATAAAATTAATAATTGTAAAAATAAACTTTCCTGATAAGCAGTAGGTTTAATACCGGTACGATTTAATTCAGTCAAAATAGTTTGAATATTTTGGTCACATTTTTTATCAAAAAAATAATGAGCTTGAAATGGATCTTGTTGTGGTATTAAATCGCTGACCCCATTGATAAAATTAAATTTGTTAAAGTCTCTAAATAAAATATTGGTCAGGTGTAAATTATCCACCTCTTCATATAAATGGCAGTCCGAAGCATGAATATAAAACATCATTCCTGGGTATAAATCAAACATCTGACCGTTTAAAATATGTTTACCATGACCTCCGGTAACAATCACAATTTCATTAAAGTTATGAGTATGTTCAGGATAAACCGGTTGGGGTGTTCTTGGTTCAATTGTAATATTTTGTTCATTACAGGAAAAAAAATCCTTATCAAAAAGCATCATTACCATGAAATAATCCTCGCTTCAATGCTAATAGGAATATTTTAGGTTGGAAATACGAGTCTGACCATTAATATTTGGACATCAAAAATATTTTTTTGGCTGTAATTTACAGTAAGTCGAGATTTTTTGTCAAAAGTGTGCGAAAACTCACAGTTTATAGCCACTATTTTGACTGAAACGTGTAGCTAACCTGAAAGATCTTTACAGTTAATTCCACCTCAAAACCACATAAAAAACACCAAATTATTAATAATAAAGATCGGAATTAAAATACCAATTGACCACTTCATATAACCAAAAAAACTAGGCATGTTGATCTGATGTTGTGTTGCAATACTTTTGACCATAAAATTAGGCGCATTACCAATATAACTCAGTGCTCCCATAAATACCGAACCCATCGAAATAGCAAGTAACGTTTGTTCAAAAATCGTCATTAATGTTGTGGCATCGCCAGCGGCTAAGTTAAAAAATACCAAATAAGTAGGCGCGTTATCTAAAAATCCAGAAAGTAATCCAGAGAGCCAAAAATACATGCTATTAATCGCTTGCCCTTGGTCATCAGTAACCAGCGCGACTACTGGCGCTAAAGCTCCATCAGTGCCAGCACGTAAAATAGCAAGGACTGGCACAATCGTAATAAAAATACCCACAAAGAGTTTAGTCACTTCGAAAATGGGATCCCAATTAAATTCATTGCCAGCGCGAACTTGTTTTGGGGTAATTAGCAGTGAGACGATAGTAATTATGATAAATATACCATCGCGCACCAAATTAGGTAGGCTAATATGTGAACCAAGTATGCTAATACTAAACGGTGATTGCCAAATACCCGATACCAACACACTAATAATAATTGCGAATAATAAAATAATATTTTTAATTCCATATATTTTAATATGATTAGTGTTTTTTATTGGTGATGGCATTTTTAAGCTACCATATTGTTGTCGGTAATAATGGCAATCAATAACATAAAAAATCGCTAATAACCAAAACGAGGTTAACAAAACCGGACCTAGCATATGTTTGACAGTCCAAAAAAAATCGACGCCTTTCAAAAAACCAATGAATAAAGGCGGGTCGCCTAAAGGTGTCAATCCACCGCCGATATTGGCAACTAAAAAGATAAAAAAGATAATAATATGCACGCGCTGTTGCCTTTCACGATTAGCACGAATTAACGGACGAATCATCAACATTGCAGCACCGGTAGTGCCCATAACAGAAGCAAATAATGTACCAATGGCTAACAAACCGACATTGAGTTTTGGACTACTAATTACATCGCTTTTAATTAAAATACCACCAGAAGTAGTAAATAGTGCCAATAATAATAAAATAAAAGGAATATACTCTTCTAAAATAGCGTGGCTAGTTAAGGTGATAGTAATTTGCCAACCAAATGACAATAACATAGATATTAAAAATAGCAGCGTCCAAAAAATAATGATTTTGCCATAATGATAGTGCCAAAGCCTTGGTAACAATAATGGTAATAATGCAATAGATAGTAAAATACCTATAAATGGTATACCCCATAATAATGAAAGTTCAGAACCGTTAAAATCGGCTGCAAATGAGTTAAAAGATATTGATAACAGAGTAACTAACGTTATAAGTGATAAATGGAAATGATTTTTCATGGTACTATCTATCGGCTTAAAGATGCAAAATTATAGCAAATCGTCAAATAGTTGGCTAACTGATTATTTACAGGCCTGATAGGAATAATTAACATCAATCCTACTATGTTTTTTATAGCGCAATATAGTTTTGGCGATTTTTAGTTTAGAAGTTTAATCATAACGTATTTAGTGGTTAAGTAAAATTTTGAACGTGTTAAATTATTTAATAAAATTAATATAATGCATATTATAACACTAGGGAATTTAATGTGAAATCTTGTTCTTTCATTACTTGTACCATCTATGATACTCATTTGCCAACACACTTTCGTTTTGTTCAATTATTCAAATTACCCCAAATTTATCCGCTTCAGATTTGTGTAAAGATGGGTCATATTATAATTACTTTGATTGGTTAATTTACATTCTCATACTTGCGTATATATTATCTACCTTCATATCCAAAGTTTATTGGACAACAACCGAAAAAGCGATACAAATTACTTTATCTGCAATACTTAAATAAATGGATAGAAACAAGTATTGTTGACTATTTTGTAAAAATGTTTCAGGAATAATATACGTTTTAGTATAAAGTACCAGCTAAGTAGTTTACCCTTTTTTTATTTGTAATTTAAATGTTAATAAAATCAATAGATTAAAAACGAGCTTCAAAAAAGGGTTTTAACAGCTAAAATTGTTATTTGTCTTTTGCTGAACAGGCTTTATAGTATATTGGATTCTAGTTCACCGCTGCATAAGCGGTTTAGAAATGTATAAGCACCAAAACTATTTTTTGAATTGAGTTCACCGCTGCATAAGCGGTTTAGAAATTAATACAGTAATCAAAAAAATCATAGCAAGCGTTCACCGCTGCATAAGCGGTTTAGAAATTTCTGCATCCAGCGACATCTGAACAAGTGAAGTTCACCGCTGCATAAGCGGTTTAGAAAATGGTGGCTCAAAGCCCGGAGAGATGAGAATAGTTCACCGCTGCATAAGCGGTTTAGAAATCCCAGATAATCACACAGCAGGAATTAGCAACGTTCACCGCTGCATAAGCGGTTTAGAAAATTTAAGCTGGAGGTTGTAGAAAATTATGGACGTTCACCGCTGCATAAGCGGTTTAGAAATCGACGAGCGTATCATCGCTAACAGTATCTACGTTCACCGCTGCATAAGCGGTTTAGAAAACTCCTGCTTTTGCTAGTTTTCTGCATTCTTTGTTCACCGCTGCATAAGCGGTTTAGAAAACGTCGCCGTTGCTGACTTGGTAATCGAGAAAGTTCACCGCTGCATAAGCGGTTTAGAAATGAAATTTAGACGGGTCACTCTTATCTTTTTCGTTCACCGCTGCATAAGCGGTTTAGAAAACTAGTACTCTGACGGTATAATGCAGAAACCCGTTCACCGCTGCATAAGCGGTCTAATTATTAGTAATGGAGTTTAAGGCTTATTCAATCTTAAAAAGACATACCTGAAAAACCATACTAATTTTTGAAGTTGTGGATAATTTTATTTTAGCTAAATATTGTCTGTTTTCCGTCTTTCTTCACGAGGTGTAACCCCAAAAGCCTTTTTATACAGCGTAGAAAAGTGAGTACTGTTAATAAATCCGCATAATAATGAAATTTCGGTAATTGTCATATCACTCTCTCTAATTTTATTTCTAGCCGATAATAATCTTAACCGTTTGATATAATTTTCAGGTGTTAAGCCGGTTGCTTCTTTTATATGTCGAAACATAGTTCGAAGGGTTAGGTGGAAGCGTTGGGCTATATTATTCCAATCATATTCTTCAAAGCAGTTTTCTTGTAAGTGATTAAGCAGAAGGTGAAGTTTATAGCGTGTGTTATTTTTTTGTGCTTGCCCATGTGCTTGGCTAATAATAGTAATTAATTTAAAAAATAGATATTCTCGATACTCTAATGGATTTTTTAAATTAAAAAGCTGATCGATAACCATGTTACACTCTTTTCGTAAACTTGGCGCAAGCCATATGTAAGAGTTTAAATCGCTTGCTGAAATACGGTTTAAAATGTTTTCAATCTTATTTAAAAATACAAATTGACGATATGGATTAATAAGAATATTAGTCAGTTTTAACGTACCTAAATCATCGTAAAAATGGTAATCATGATCACGAACAAGAAAAACATCACCTTGTTGAATAAACAATGGCTTACCGTTAATCACATGTAACCCATGGCCTTGTTCAACAATGACTAATTCGTCAAATTCATGGTTATGCTCAATACAATTACTCTCTGGATCACTCTGATATAACGCCAATTTATCTGATTCTGAATTAAAATAAGTAGCTATTTTTAAAGTATTCATAATGTCGATCCTAATTTATTATAGTTATTCTTAATTAAGATTATTGAAAATGCTTGGTTTATTAAATGCTAAACTGGCTAATTTAAATTGTAAGTTATTAGTTTGCGAACAAAGCTTAATATTAATGATTACTTCGACCAAAATTTTAAAATTATAATGACTATTTTGGTTATGAATCATTGCAAGACGCAATTTTCAATCATCTCAATAACACAATAAAGTAATTGACTTTTAGATAGAAAATAATAATTCAAAATATGTGAACTTCCTCGTTGTGTTCTTTTCATTACTGCCATTTATCACTCTAATCTGGCAGTACTAAAGTAGCTAACCTAAATCCCCCCTGGTTATACTCCTGAATAAGTTAAACAGGAGGAATAATATGGCACAAGAGATCCAAAAAAACGATCATGTTGTTATGGTTAGAGATCAAGTTTTCATTTCAAAAGCCGAAAATTTACTACCCACTCTTTATCAAAATAACATATACCCACAAAAAATTATAACGTTAGTGAGGAATGCCAATGCTATTGACGGCTATTCAGCCAATATAATCAGTCAAGCACAATGTTATTTAAAACAAAGTTTCCAAACGGGTGATAGTTTTATTCTTGATTTTGGTTGTCATGGTGTCGGTTATTTGTCATTTTTATGTCAACCTGTAGGTAGTCCACCCGATGCACCAGCTCACCTTAAATTAACATTTGGCGAAACACTATGTGAGATTGCCGAACCATTTAGCCAATACCAAGGCTGGTTAAGTAAAAGTTGGTTACAAGAGCATGATGAATATATCGATGTTTTACCCGCTCAAGTTAACTTACCAAGGCGTTATTGTTTTCGATACTTAAAGATAGAGGTGGTTTCATTATCTCCTAAATATCAAATCATATTTAAAAATATGGTGTTTAAAACCGTCAGTTCAGCACCTAAAAACGGCATTGTTTATCAACCGACTGATACCCAATTAGCGAAGATAGATCAGATTTCAGTCCTTACACTTCGAAATTGTATGCAAGAAGTGTTTGAAGACGGCCCAAAACGAGATCGTCGGCTATGGTTAGGGGATTTACGTCTGCAAGCTTTAGTTAATAATGTCACATTTCAACAGCATGATCTTGTTCGTCGTTGTTTATATTTGTTTGCAGGTCACCGACGTGAAGATGGAATGGTTTCGGCAAATGTATTTGTTAAACCGGATGTGGTGGCGGATGATACTTTTTTATTTGATTATTCGCTTTTTTATGTCGATGTGCTTTATAACTATTTTGTCGCAACCAATGACTCACAAACAGTTAAAGAGTTATGGCCTATAGCCTTAAAGCAGATCGAACTAGGGTTAAGTCGTTGTGACAAACATGGCATTGTTGCTGATAGTGATGATTGGTGGTCTTTCATTGATTGGCATGAAAAGCTTAATAAACAAGGTGCTTCACAAGGGGTATTAATTTATTGTCTTGATAAAGCCCTGCACCTGGCTCAAATCTTCGAACCTAACATGGTACCTAAATTACAACAACACTTAGATGCTCTTAAATGCGCGGCTAATAAATTGTGGGACGCCAAGTTAGGTTTTTATGTCAGCGGCGCACAACGGCAAGTTAGTTACGCTACACAAATTTGGATGATTCTTGCTGATGTTGGTGATTTAGCCCATCAACAAAAACTCATGAATAATCTGTTGTCGTCCCCTCCTGAAATTGGCATGAACACACCTTACATGCGACATCATTTTATTTTAGCTCTGTTCAAAATTGGCATGAAAAATAAAGCTATAGAAGAGATCAAAGCCTATTGGGGAAAAATGATTGAATATGGCGCAGATACTTTTTGGGAGTTATTCGATCCGCAAAATCCAAGTTATTCGCCATATGGCAACAAAATAATCAATAGTTATTGCCATGCGTGGAGTTGTACGCCGGCATGGTTTATTCGTCACTATGCACTTTAACTAATTAATTTTTATAAAAGGATGACAATATGGTGAATTCAATTTTTAAACGTTGGCAACAACGAATAGGTTATGGGATAGCAGATTTATCTTGCAATCTTGTGTGGCAATTAATTTCGTTATATCTCATGTATTTTTATACCGATGTTATGGGTTTACCTGCTTATTACGTGGGGATTATGTTTTTAGTTACTCGGTTGGTTGATGGGGTTGCCGATGTTTTAATGGGACTGGTTATTGATAACACCACCACTCGTTGGGGACGTTGTCGCCCATGGTTACTCATTGGCGCTGTACCATTTGGTTTGCTTTGTGTATTGGTTTTTTATGTGCCGGATTTTGGCATAACAGGTAAACTAATCTATGCTTTTGTTACCTATTTATGTCTCTCATTTGTTTATACTATTGTCAATATTCCCTTTAGTGCAATGTTGCCTTTTCTTACCGCTGACTCTTTAGAACGCACAACGCTATCATCAGTACGTATTTTATTAGGATCATTAGGTTCAACCATCGTGGCGGTTGCGACATTACCACTTGTTGCAACATTAGGTCATGGTGATCAAAATCATGGCTTTTTATATACCGCAATTATTTTTGGCATTATTGCTACTTTCTTTTTAATTATCAGTTTTAAAAACGTAGAAGAAAAAATTCATATCAACCAAGAGAAAATGACATTGACAAGAGCCTGGCAAGGATTAAAAGATAATATGCCATGGAAAGTGTTTGCCTTTAACATTTTCTTAATGTGGGGTGCATTTTTCCTCCAAACTGGTTCGTTGGTTTATTTCTTTAATTATTATGTGCAAAGTACCGAATTAACCGCCATTATTGCTGGTATATCTACTTTTGTTCCTTTATTAGGCACATTAACGGTCCCATTTTTGGCTAATTATCTAAAAAAACGGCATATCTACCTATTTTCCAGCACCATTAATTTGGTTGGTATGGGGATTATGATCTTGTCAGGGATTAATCATATTGGTCTTATTTTAGGTGCAGTAGTGCTATCACTTGGTCATGGCCAGCGTTTAGCCATTTATTTTTCAATGCAAGCTGATCCGGTTGATTATGGGGTTTGGAAAACAGGCATCAATACTGCAGGTATTTTAACGTCAATTAATGGCTTTTTAGGTAAAGTTGCCATGGCTGGCGCCGGAGCGATTACCGGATTTTTATTATCTTGGGGTGGATATGTTGCCAATCAAGCTCAAGAGCCAAGTGCATTATTTGCGATCAAACTTTGTTATCTATACCTGCCTGCAATATTAATTATCGCTTCGATGTTTTGGATTGGTAAGTTTTATAAACTTGATGACAATTATGCATCAATTCGAGCAGAACTCGATGCCAGAAATTCAAATTCTAATGATAACCCATAAGCGTAACACTTGGTATTTATAATAATCTATGAGGAAAGGACTATGAAGTTAAAAATAATGTTAGGAGTCTGTTGTTTATATTCTGTTTCAGCATTAGCATCAATTGAATGGCAGACTACCCAAGGAACGCTAAAGTTTTATGGTGATGTCGAGTTCAATGTTGATGCGGCAAGTAAAAAACATCAATTGACATCGGTAAGGACAACAGCCAAAAAAGATTTTGATGCTAAAGACACTGATCGTTGGGATGTTAACGGTCGTATTTTAATTGGATTTGATGGCCTGCGTGAGTTAGACAATCAAAATTATGCAGGATTTTCAGCTCAACCATTAGCCGATTTAAGCGGTAAAGTTAATTTAGATGATGCGGCTTTTTATTTTGGTCATCAAAATGATTGGCGGATCAAAATTGGTCGTTATGAAGCGTATGATATGTTTCCTTTAGGTCAAGACACCTTTATCGAATATTCAGGTAATACCGCAAATGATCTCTATAGTGATGGCTTTGGTTATATTTACATGATGAAAGAAGGGCGTGGTCGTAGTAGCGATGGTGGTGCAATAGAACTAACTAAATATTTAGGGGATTTCACTTTTCAAGTTAATGCCATGATTAAAGATGGTACCACTTTGTTTGATGATAATACTTATCATGGTTATAAATTACATAAAGATAAAAATGTTATCTATTTACGACCGGTAATTTCTTATCAAAATGGTTTTGTATCTGTCGCTGCTGCGGTGGAACATAATTTGATTAATAATGCGTATGGTTATAATGATCATAACGGAAAATGGTTAGATCAGTCTAAACGCACTGGATATGGTTTAACGACGAGCTGGAATAGTGAGGGAGATTTTAATAAGTCTACTGACGGAATTTTAGTTAATACCAGTGTGGCTTATTTAGATGCTGAGCAAGAAACAGATTTTACTGCTGGTATCAATAGCATTTGGAAAGGTATCGGACTTGGTTATATATTTGCCGCCAATGATATTAAATCATTTAATCCAAGCTACAAAGGTGAGGGTGAAATTCATGCTAAAGGTAAATATAAGTTACATACAATTAATGCCTCTTATTTGATACCAGATGTTATGGAATTGGATAATTTTGATATCTACCTTGGTACTTATTGGTCACATTTAGATCGAGACAAAAAACAGGGTGGTGGCGATGATAATCGCTATGGCGCACGAGTGCGTTTTAAATATTTCTTCTAATAATTATATTATTAATTTTTAAGTAATTTAAATTTTAAGTCAGATATTACTTAGTTTTGTCTGACTTTTTTATAATTATCTGCCTAAAGATTCTACTTTCCCCCATTTGAAAAATTAGCACAATTATAACTGGATAGAAGTTTGCTATTAACCTTAATCAACAGGGTTACGTTATAAAAATTAGATAGCATATTAATTGTCTTTTGGTTAAGATGTATTGGTTAATAAATAGTCAAAATCAATCCAATTTGACCTTTTTACCTATATAAGGAACTTAATATGAGTACCAATACACCAGCAGTTCTTATCGAAAAACTCAAAGTGATTGTGGGTGATAAATATACACTAACCAAACCATCCCAAACGCTGCTTTATCGTAAGGGCGTTCGTTTTGGTGAAGGGGATGCATTAGCGGTGGTTTTGCCAGGCACATTAGTTGAGCAATGGCAAGTTTTAAAAGCCTGTGTTGAAGCTGATGTGATTGTGATTACGCAGTCAGCTAATACCGGATTAACCGGTGGTTCAACACCCGATGGCAACGATTATGATCGTCCAATTGTGATTGTGAGTACTCGCCGTTTAGATGGCGTTCAGGTGATTGAAAATGGTGAACAGGTGGTTTGCTTACCGGGTAGTACTTTATTTAGGTTAGAAAAGGAATTAAAAAAATATCAACGAGGTCCACATTCGGTGATCGGTTCGTCATGTATTGGGGCATCGGTCATGGGTGGTATTTGTAATAACTCAGGTGGCGCTTTAATTCAGCATGGTCCGGCTTATACTCAAATGGCAGTTTTTGCACAGTTGGATGAAAAGGGTGAGTTACATTTAGTTAATCACTTGGGAATAGAGCTTGGCGATGATCCTGAAACGATTTTAAATAATTTACAAAATCATACTTATACTGACATAGATATTAAACGTGATGCTGGGTTAGGACATGATCACAACTATCGCGATCATGTGCGAAAAATTGACGCCGACACACCAGCACGCTTTAATGCTGATCCCGAACTACATTATGAAGCATCAGGTAGTGCCGGTAGGTTAATGGTATTTGCCGTGCGCTTGGACACCTTTCCCCTAGAAGAAGATACAGCGGTATTTTACATTGGTACCAATGATACCAGTGAACTTGATGATATTCGTCGTCATATTTTAGGTCAGTTTGATAATTTGCCTGTTTCTGGCGAATATATCCATCGTGATGCCTTTGATATTGCAGCAGTGTATGGTAAACATATTTTTCTGGCTATTCAAAAATTAGGTACTGATGTTATCCCTCGGTTATATGCCTTTAAAGGCGTGGTTGACCGTATTGCCAGCAAAATTCCGTTTTTCCCAAATAATTTTTCTGATCGCTTTGCGGTAACGGTATGTAAAATTTTGCCGAAACATTTACCTAAATCTATTCGTGATTATCGCGATCGTTATGAACACCATTTAATTTTAAAAATGGCTGATAATGGTATTGCCGAAGCAGCCGCTTTTTTAAAAGAGTATTTTCAAAATAAAAAAGGTAGCTATTTTTGCTGTAATGATAAAGAAGCTGAAGCTGCCATGTTACACCGCTTTGCAACTGCAGGTGCGGCAACAGTTTACCGTAGTGTGCACCGTAAAACGGTGGAAGATTTAGTTGCTTTGGATATTGCCTTAAGGCGTAATGACAAACAATGGTTCGAAACCTTACCTGATAGCATCAGTCAACACTTTATTCATAAATTATATTACGGTCATTTTTTCTGTTCGGTATTTCATCAAGATTATATTGCTAAAAAAGGTACCGATTGTGCCAAAGTTGAAGAAGAAATGTTAAAAATCTTGGATCAACGTGGAGCACAGTATCCAGCGGAGCATAATGTTGGGCATTTATACCATGCCAATGACGACTTGAAAAACTTTTACCATCAACTTGATCCAACCAATAGCTTTAATCCGGGAATTGGTAAAACATCTAAGAAAAAATTCTGGCATTAATGGTATGGCGTTATTTGGGCCACTTTGTAATTTGATCCTATTAGATGGCTTAAGATTAAGTATAACATGGATAACTAATGTTAATTTTTGTAAAGATGTTTCAGGAGTGCTATACGTTTTAGTATAAAAATTAAATGTAAGTGGTATTATCCGCGCTAGTTGTTGCGGGATAATACCACATCAAATCATTATAGTAATTTTTTAAGTTGATATAGCATGTCTAAAGCTTGTTTGGCTGTTAGTGAATCTGGATCTATCTGCCTTAAAGCTTGTTCTACCTCAGAAGGTTCAGGTTCAGTGACAAATGACAGCTGAGAAGTATCAACATGACTATTGGCAGCTTGTTTAGATATAACTTCTAATTCCTTTAGCTTTTGTTTAGCACGTTTCAAAATCGTTTTAGGTACTCCGGCAAGCCCAGCAACGGCAATGCCGTAGCTTTTACTGGCAGCGCCTTCGGCCACTTCATGAATAAACGCTACAGTATTATCATGCTCAATCGCATCAAAGTGAATATTGTAGACACCTTGCATATGTTCCGGTAGTTGGGTAAGTTCAAAGTAGTGAGTGGCAAAAAGTGTCATCGCTTTGATTTCATTAGCTAAGTTTTCAGCACAAGCCCAAGCGAGTGACAGTCCGTCATAGGTTGAGGTGCCACGACCAACTTCATCCATTAATACTAAACTTTGTGCGGTGGCGTTGTGCATAATATTGGCGGTTTCCGTCATTTCGACCATAAAGGTGGAACGGCCGGAAGCTAAATCATCAGACGCTCCTATCCGAGTAAAAATGCGATCCACCGGGCCAATTACTGCTTTAGCTGCTGGTACAAAACTACCAATATAAGCCAGTAATACAATTAAGGCGGTTTGGCGCATATAGGTACTTTTACCCCCCATGTTAGGGCCGGTAATAATTAGCATGCGCCGATCAGGTGATAAGCGTAACGAATTAGCAATAAAAGGCGTGGCTAACACTTGTTCAATAACAATATGACGGCCGCCCTGAATTTCAATGCCAGCTTTGGTGGTTAACGTTGGGCGTTGGTAGTTAAGCGTTAAAGCTCGTTCAGCCAAATTAGTTAGTACATCCAATTCAGCTATTGCCTCAGCACTGGTTTGCATGGCGGCAAGATCCGGTAATAACTGATCGAATAATTGCTCATAAAGTTGTTTTTCTAAGGCTAAGGCTCGACCTTTTGCAGTAAGGACTTTATCTTCATACTCTTTAAGTTCAGGAATAATATAGCGTTCAACATTTTTGAGGGTTTGGCGACGCGTATAATGGATTGGTGCTAAGTGGCTTTGACCACGACTGATTTGAATATAGTAACCGTGCACCGCATTAAATCCAACTTTTAATGTGTCGATACCTAACGTTTCGCGTTCCCTAATTTCTAGTTGTTCGAGGTAACTAGTTGCGCCGTCGGCCAAGCTACGTAGTTCATCTAATTCGGCATTATAGCCTGTGGCAATTACCCCACCATCACGGATAATAACTGGCGGTGTTTCAACAATAGCACTATTAAGCAGTTCAGCAATATGATCAAATTGATTAATTTTAGTGCTCAAACTGGTTAGGTAAGGTGTAGTAAAGTGAGTTAACCACTGTTGCAGTTGTGGTAATAAATTATAAGCATCACGCAAACGTGCAAAATCGCGCGGGCGAGCACTATGTAACGCTAATCTAGCTAAAATGCGTTCTACATCGCCAATTTGCTTTAATAATGGTTGAACATCAGTAATATACTGATGTAATTCGCTAATGGCATCTTGACGATTTTGTAAGGTCGTGAGATTACGAATTGGCGAATGCAGCCAACGTTTTAACATACGGCTACCCATTGGGGTTTGGGTTTTATCCAATATTTCCGCTACCGTATTTTGAGTACCACCGGATAGGTTTTCGGTGATCTCTAAATTGCGACGAGTGGCAGCATCGAGTACCACAAAGTCATAAGATGATTCTTTAATAATCGAGCGAATATGAGGTAAAGCAGTGCGTTGTGTATCTTTGACATATTGTAATAAACAGCCGGCAGCACAAAGTGCATATTGGCAATTTGCAACACCGAAACCAATTAAATCTTGAGTGGCAAATTGTAAGTTAAGTTGTTGCTTGGCGGTTTCTAAATCAAATTCCCATGCAGGACGGCGGCGTAATCCTTGTCGATTTTCAATCAGCTGCATAGTTTGAAAGTCTTCTGGGTAGAGCAATTCAACCGGATTGGTTCGTTGTAATTCTGCTTGAATTTCTTCAACGGTATCACATTCAAAAACAAAAAATCGACCCGAACTAATATCCAAAGTCGCATAACCATAGTGGTTTTTAGCTTGCCAAATGGCTGCTAATAAATTGTCTTTACGATCCTCTAACAGTAATTCATCACTCACCGTCCCAGGAGTGACAATGCGGACTATTTTCCGTTCTACCGGCCCTTTACTCGTGGCTGGATCGCCAATTTGCTCACAAATTGCGACTGATTCACCTAGTGAAATTAATTTGGCTAAATAGGTTTCGACTGCATGATAAGGCACGCCAGCCATTGGGATAGGTTCGCCATTAGATGCCCCGCGTTTGGTTAATGAAATGTCTAGTAGCTGAGAGCCGCGTTTAGCATCATCATAAAACATCTCATAAAAATCACCCATCCGATAAAATAACAAAATATCCGGATTCTCAGCTTTTAACTTCAGGTATTGCCGCATCATTGGTGTGTGGTCGGTTAAATTTTCTTCATTAATCATAGCTTTATTTTTTATTGTTGTTTATATTTCAATGTATTAGTTATTTTTATTAGTCTCACCTAGTATCACTTAGACTCATAAAATATCACTGATTCTTAATCATTAGTATAACTAAAAGTATAACTATTATGAGTAATGTGTTGTAATTTAGTTATAAAATAATAGTCATTATCCATTTATTATAACTGAATATTAGTTCATAGCAGAAAGCTATTTTATGGCAAGTGGCAATCAAAAAGCGTTATCTCATCAAGCTATAGTAAAACTAAAGCCGAATGGTAAAGTATAATCCGATTGTGATGAAAATCGTGGTTTAAGAGTTGAGTGTTCAAAAAAAGGTAAAACACGGTTTATATATAGATACCGAAGCACTGATGCTTAATTGGTCATAATGACTATTGGTTATTTTCCATAAATGCAATTAGCTGAAGCTCGTTTAGAATTAAAAATTAGAGAAAGTGGACAATGCCCTAGAGAACTACGAGAACAACAAAAAATTAAAGAGCTACAACTTAAAAAAGCCCAAGAAAATAAATCTAATTTTGCTATTAAGGAAATGATTGATTTATATCTAACTGAATATATTCAAGATCACCAAACTAAAGATGGTAAAGTAATAAAAGGTGCAAGAAAGCCTAAAGGTCAAAATGAAGTTAGAAGAACATTATATGCGGATCCTGTACAAATTTTAGGTAATCAACCCGCAACTGATGTGACAAGGCAAAATATTATTGATCTTATTAAAGGTATTTGTGAAAGAGGTGCAAAAGTTCAAGCAGGTAATGTACTAAGAGAACTTAATGCTGCGTATGAGTATGCATTAGGAACAGGTAAAATTGCTAATAATTTTGACAATCCTGTTATTCTTGCGAAAAATAGTTTACAGAAGGCTAAATTTAAGTTGACCTCAAAACGTGGTAGTAGAGTATTATCTGAATTAGAACTTAAGCAATTTTTAAAATGGCTACCTATTTGTAAGTTACCAGAAAAAGCTAAACATATACTTTTACTAACTTTATATACTGGATGTAGAACTGGGGAATGGTGCAATGCCAAGTGGGAGGATATTAATTTTGAGAAAAGCACTTTTCACATAAAATTAACAAAAACTGAGACAGAACGCTACGTTCAATTAACAAAAAAAGCAATAAATTTATTAAAATGCATTAAAGAAAAAAGTTCAACTGATTATCTATTTACATCAAATTATACAGGTAAGGCATTAGATCAAAAAAAGTTAACTGAATATACTTGGCTTTTGCGTCGAAATAACGAAATGTTAAATATTCCACACTGGACACCGCATGATTTACGGCGTACTGTTCGTACTGGATTATCTCGATTACGTTGTTCTAATGAGATAGCAGAAGCGATACTTGGGCACTCACGAAAAGGGATTGAAGGAACATATGATTTATATCGTTATGACGATGAATGCAGGGAATGGTTGGAAAAATGGTGCGATTATTTAGATGGTTTGCATAAAACTAATAGAAAGAATTGATGATGAGTCAGTATTCACCTCTTTATAATATTACGCCGTCGATTATTAAT
>CALYPG010000006.1 GCA_945271295.1 uncultured Gilliamella sp.
CGGCTCTTATATCAAAATCAGTAGTCAAGGGATAGAGCTTGGAACATCAGGGAATGTTTATTTGAAGTGTAATGCTATGCAAAAGATGGGGCCAAATACAAGAGCAATAGCTCCGCTAAAATTGCCAAATATCATATCGGAAATTAACGAAAGAATTTGTTTACCATGCTTGCTCCGAGCTGCAGAAAAAGCACAAATGTTAGTTATACTAGGAGAAGAATAATGCTAAACCAACATATTGCTTTTCAAACACTTTTACATCGACAATCACTATCGCGGCATACACTTGCTCTTTACACTCTTGTAGATGGACTAGAGTATGAGCGTTTATATCAAAAAGAGATCATTCAAGATAAAAACATGTTGCCACTGTTTATCCGTCCAAGTAATAAAGAAGTTGCATTTGCAGGACCTTGGATTATTAATATTACACAAACGGATAAAAGTATACAAAATTCACTATTTCAACTTGAACAAACCTATCCAGCCGTATCATGGTTAATTTCAACGCTGCGATTTGAACATTTATTCAATCAATTAGAAAATCAACTACATTTGCAATTACCAGATAAACGTAATGCATTATTGCGTTACTACGATCCACGTGTGTTAAACAAATTGCTACACGTTTTAAATCCGGATCAATTTAAATTATTTACGTTAAATATCGATGAATGGATTTATTATCATAATAATCATTACTACTCACTAATAGGAGGTAAATTATAATGGAATTTTGTAATGAGCAAATTGATGCTATTTTGCAACAAGAAGAAGATGACTATATTTGGCAAGTCATTCATAAAATAAAAGATGATGAGCGTTTAACCTTACCAAATGAAGATATTAAAGATTTATTTAACCGTCTAAAAGAGACTTATCATTACCTTATAGGACTGGGTTTTACCAAAAAAAATCTTATTGAAGCTTATTTATATGGTGAAGCAGTGACGCCTGGTTATAAAGATAATCCAATAATCAAAAGTTGGGTCGAAAAAGAAAATCACAACCCTGAAGAACAATACCAGGATTTGCTGATTATTGCTGAAAAAAAGCAAAAAGGTTTACTATAAGGAATAACAATGCCGATATTATACTTTCTGGAAGAATTATTAGTTATAATGGCTGCCTCTATAATTGGCAATCAAACAAGCAAGGAATCATCAATTTATCCGCCAGGTTATGAAACTAGCACCGTTCCTGTTTGGGACACTTACACAAAATCACCTTCTGTTACGCAACCAAATATCTATCCCAAATATCAAAATTCTTTAGTTTTTTCATTAATCATTAAAGAGATTCAAAAAGTAAGTACTGAATTTACGTCGTGTACTTCCAATATAATCGATAAAACAGAAGATGACATAGAGCCAGATACACCGCAGGCAATAGCTAAGTTAGAAAAAGAGGTCGAAAAATTAACATATGAAATAGCTTATTATGAAGAAGAACTTGAAAGATTAGAAAAGGGTCTCCCCCCACGTGGTGCCAAATATACACCTAGAGAATTATCAGGAGTTATTGCCGAAATCAATCAAGAAATTGCAGATTTACGACAAGATATTGAAACATTAAAATATGGTAGTTTAAGAACTTTAACTGATACTGAAAAAGATAAAATTAAGATTGAAGTTGCCGAAAAAATGGTGAAGATTAAAGAGGAACAGCTTGAAAAAACCAAACACTGTAATTGCTCTATTACACCTTATATCAAACCTAATATATTTCGACGAAATATGAGTGATTTATCCGCTGACTATCAAGCAACAATAGCTGGATCTACTTGGGATAGAACCAAAAACCCTAAAACCGGTATAATGTCTGTAGAAATAAAAGAATGGTTATATGATGGACCAACAGATAAGGTTGAGTTTGATGGTTGGCTTCGTGAATTTTGTCTATTGTTAGAAATGAAAGCTAGTTATGATAGACTGATGTTTAGTCGTTCACAGTCTTTACGCATGGGAAAACCTGTTTTAAAGCAAATAGGGATATCAAAAATGGATAGTTTATGTAAACAAGCTGAGCGACACAATAAGGTATGCTTAATGCACCCTCCAGCGGCGCGTTGTTGTTGGGTTTTTATGACGCCTATGCTATATGATACGTTTTTGGAAATACTTAATTTAGGCCGCTATCCGGCAATAACTGCGATTTTAATTCCATTACCCTAAAAAAAGGTAAATCTTATGAGTATACGTGGTCAAATCGATTTTATGCAATTTGATGTTATAATCCATCCCCCAAAAGTATGGCAACTTAACGTGGTTGGAATAAGTGAACAACTTGATAAAGCATTAGCAGTCTATCAAAAATACGTTAATCCTAAAGTAAATTGGTATTATTTTAATGATTCAAAAATAATTAAACCGGAGCTTTTAGTTTACAATAACGAAGGATTGACTGAATTAGTAGCTAAAAAACTGACATCGGAATTAAAAAAAATGGAAAAAACGGGCGATCTATTGATATCGTTTACAGATGATGTTATTGATCCCTATCTTGAAGGGGATTTAGTAATGTACTCTGCTATGAAGTTTTTTAATGAACCAATAAAATATAAGATAGATTTCTTTTTTAATAAATATAAAAATGCACAAACATATAATAGTATTGTTCAATTTATCACCGGATTAGCGGAAGTTTTCAATCAATGTTATATTGAAATTAATTTGGGATATACTTTTAAACTAAGTAAATCTATGTTCCCTAACCGAATCGGTACATCGATGATTGTGTATATTCCCGTTCCATTAAATGCCAAAGATTACCCGGAAGCCTATAAAATTATCCCGATCAATCATGACGATAAACAAGTTGGTACCGTAATTGTATCGCTCGATCATTTTCCGAATCGTGATAATATTGAAGATGTAAAAACTATAAATCGTCTGGATATGAGATTACGTGAAGCAGATTTATTACCTGTAAGAACTGATTTATAATGCGTGTCAACGTAATAGCGGTTGGATTAATAAACCGACCGCGCTATGAGTTGTCGATAATGTTCCTTGTTCACCCACATCATATTCACCATGCTTAAAATAAATTAATTGAGAAATATGACTCAGATAAAAATATAATTAGTAATGCAACAACTAATTATGTCTAAAGTAAAAACAATATGGAAAATGCCAATTTCAAATATTTAATAATAAAAAGTAATAAGTGAATATTGAAGAAATAGGTTACAAATTGAAATGGAGTTAGGCCATGAAAAGTATTTTATTCAGTAGTTTATTATTAATTTTAGGATCATGTTTTGTACAGGCATCGGAACTTAATTCGAGTAAAAATAATCACTATACCTTAATGCAAGATAGATTAAACGAACAAACTGAACTAAAAGATGAAAGGGAAAAATTAATAAATATTTTTAATGATTTAATTAAAGGTGACCCTCAAAAGATGAGTATATCCGGCTGTGACGTTAACCGGGTTGAAATTTCAAAAGCAAAGATCAATGCAGCATTAAGTAAAATAAATTTTTATAGCGATTATAATCAACAATTAAAGAAATATAACTTGTCTTTAAATGAGATTAAACGACTTTATACCATTGATGAATCAAATTTATCTAATGCTTGTATTGGGTTTAATGTCAAAGCTATTATTCAGCTAGAAAATAATCAACTGATGATCCCTTATAACAATCTGCTAGTTTTCTATAAACCATTATCCGATGAAGATGAAAACAAAATAACTGATTTAAAAAATAATGAACAATGCCTCGAAACAGAGCAAGGTGAAATGGAGAGGGCTGCTATTTGTTATTATGAAAATATGACGATTTTGGAAGTCTATAATGCCATGAGTTTTTATCCAAACTATATATTTAGAAACACCATTGAAGCAGGTAAAAATTTTTCCGCAACTTATGCCGATAAAAATGTTAATGTGGAATACAAATGGTCAGGAAAAAATAAATTAGAAATCACCCAACATTTTGAGGGTGGTGTAAATAATTATACGTTTATCTATCAAGACAATAAAACAAAATTAATATCTGTTGCTTCTCTAAAAAAGGTAAATATTATGAGTAATCGTGATCAAATCGATTTTATGCAATTTGATGTAATAATCTATTTCCCAAAAGTATGGCAACTTAACGTGGTTGGAATAAGTGAGCAACTTGATAAGGCGTTAGCAGTCTATCAAAAATATGTTAATCCTAAAGTAAATTGGTATTATTTTACTAATTCAAAAATAATTAAACCGGAGCTTTTAGTTTACAATAACGAAGGATTGACTGAATTAGTAGCTAAAAAACTGACATCGGAATTAAAAAAAATGGAAAAAACGGGCGATCTATTGATATCGTTTACAGATGATGTTATTGATCCCTATCTTGAAGGGGATTTAGTAATGTACTCTGCTATGAAGTTTTTTAATGAACCAATAAAATATAAGATAGATTTCTTTTTTAATAAATATAAAAATGCACAAACATATAATAGTATTGTTCAATTTATCACCGGATTAGCGGAAGTTTTCAATCAATGTTATATTGAAATTAATTTGGGATATACTTTTAAACTAAGTAAATCTATGTTCCCTAACCGAATCGGTACATCGATGATTGTGTATATTCCCGTTCCATTAAATGCCAAAGATTACCCGGAAGCCTATAAAATTATCCCGATCAATCATGACGATAAACAAGTTGGTACCGTAATTGTATCGCTCGATCATTTTCCGAATCGTGATAATATTGAAGATGTAAAAACTATAAATCGTCTGGATATGAGATTACGTGAAGCAGATTTATTACCTGTAAGAACTGATTTATAATGCGTGTCAACGTAATAGCGGTTGGATTAATAAACCGACCGCGCTATGAGTTGTCGATAATGTTCCTTGTTCACCCACATCATATTCACCATGCTTAAAATAAATTAATTGAGAAATATGACTCAGATAAAAATATAATTAGTAATGCAACAACTAATTATGTCTAAAGTAAAAACAATATGGAAAATGCCAATTTCAAATATTTAATAATAAAAAGTAATAAGTGAATATTGAAGAAATAGGTTACAAATTGAAATGGAGTTAGGCCATGAAAAGTATTTTATTCAGTAGTTTATTATTAATTTTAGGATCATGTTTTGTACAGGCATCGGAACTTAATTCGAGTAAAAATAATCACTATACCTTAATGCAAGATAGATTAAACGAACAAACTGAACTAAAAGATGAAAGGGAAAAATTAATAAATATTTTTAATGATTTAATTAAAGGTGACCCTCAAAAGATGAGTATATCCGGCTGTGACGTTAACCGGGTTGAAATTTCAAAAGCAAAGATCAATGCAGCATTAAGTAAAATAAATTTTTATAGCGATTATAATCAACAATTAAAGAAATATAACTTGTCTTTAAATGAGATTAAACGACTTTATACCATTGATGAATCAAATTTATCTAATGCTTGTATTGGGTTTAATGTCAAAGCTATTATTCAGCTAGAAAATAATCAACTGATGATCCCTTATAACAATCTGCTAGTTTTCTATAAACCATTATCCGATGAAGATGAAAACAAAATAACTGATTTAAAAAATAATGAACAATGCCTCGAAACAGAGCAAGGTGAAATGGAGAGGGCTGCTATTTGTTATTATGAAAATATGACGATTTTGGAAGTCTATAATGCCATGAGTTTTTATCCAAACTATATATTTAGAAACACCATTGAAGCAGGTAAAAATTTTTCCGCAACTTATGCCGATAAAAATGTTAATGTGGAATACAAATGGTCAGGAAAAAATAAATTAGAAATCACCCAACATTTTGAGGGTGGTGTAAATAATTATACGTTTATCTATCAAGACAATAAAACAAAATTAATATCTGTTGCTTCTCTAAAAAAGGTAAATATTATGAGTAATCGTGATCAAATCGATTATATGCAATTTGATGTAATAATCTATTTCCCAAAAGTATTGCAACTTAATGTGGTTGGAATAAGTGAGCAACTTGATAAGGCATTAGCAGTCTATCAAAAATATGTTAATCCTAAAGTAAATTGGTATTATTTTAGTGATCCAGTAAAAATTGAACCGGAGCTTTTAGTTTACAATAACGAAGGATTGACTGAATTAGTAGCTAAAAAACTGACATCGAAATTAAAAGGAATGGAAAAAACGGGCGATCTAATGATATTGTTTACATCTGATGATGTTATTGATCCCTATCCTGGAGGAAATTTAATAATTTACGATGCAGCAAAGTTTCTTAATAAACCAATAAAATCGAAGATAGATTTCTTTTTTAAGAAATATCAAAATGCAGAAAAATATAATAGTATTGTTCAATTTGTCACCGAATTAGCGGAAGTTTTCTATCAAAGTTATATTGAAATTGATTTGAAGTTTACTTTTGAACCAAACGAAGTCATGTTCTCTAACCGAATCGGTACATCGATGATTGTGTATATTCCCGTTCCATTAAATGCCAAAGATTACCCGGAAGCCTATAAAATTATCCCGATCAATCATGACGATAAACAAGTTGGTACCGTAATTGTATCGCTCGATCATTTTCCGAATCGTGATAATATTGAAGATGTAAAAACTATAAATCGTCTGGATATGAGATTACGTGAAGCAGATTTATTACCTGTAAGAACTGATTTATAATGCGTGTCAACGTAATAGCGGTTGGATTAATAAACCGACCGCGCTATGAGTTGTCGATAATGTTCCTTGTTCAATTATTTGGAAAATACTATTGCAAAGATTAGTATTATTAATTAACAAAGTTGCCACACAAACATCACTTAAATAAAGTAAGCATAGAAAACATCATTTAGCATAGCCTGTTATTTTAAAAAAATTCCTAACTAGTTATATTACACTGCGTCTGCTGGATATTTGATGAACGTTATTTCAAACTTGCTGATTTTATCCCAATCTTTGCGGTCTCTTACGTCCGGGCGTTCTGTAGAACTAATTATTATTCTTAAATATACATCTTTTTCATTATTAAAATTAGCAAAAAGTGAATCGCTTCCCCATCCACCAACTAATCGCTCTATACGAGCAATGTGATATTTATCCAATAACCATTTTTCAGCCGATAAAGCGTAAATACCACCATTTATCCAACCCTTGATGACTAGCGGAGTTCCTTGATCACCCGCATCATATTCACAATGCTCAAAATGAATAAATTGAGAATTTTTTGCTTCTAATTCATTCCAAAATTGATGACAATCTTCAAAAATTTTATCTGCAACAATTTCTTTTATCGAATCCCAATTATTATATATAAAATCCTTATAACTCAAATTGTTATCAATACTATCCTTTTCTTGATTGGCTGAAACAGATAGACTAAATAAGCTAGCAATAAGTAATATGATAGTGTTAAACAATTTCATTAATAAACTCTCCTAATATCATAACTATATGGTAAAGCAGTCGACGTTCCAATGTTCTGGCTATCATAACTATTCTCCAATTCGTAATTAAATTACCGTATATAAACCCATATTGTGGTTAGTGATTTACAAAATAACTTATTGTTTATAAACGATTTTACCACCAACGATAGTAGTTAGCACTTTAATTTTATGTATATCAGTTGATGCAATATTAAACGGGTTACGATCCAATATAATAAGATCGGCAAATTTACCTGGTTCAATTGATCCTATAAACTTATCTTGTTGTAACACATATGCCGCATTAATTGTTGCACAACGTAATACTTCAGTGACAGTCAAATTGCGATCATTATTTAATCGTGGCGAATCTCGATCAATTTGTCTGGTCATAGCAACTTGGAAATCATACCATTCATTTAATGGATCAATTGGCCAATCACTACCAAATGCACAGGTAACACCTGCATCAATATATTGACCATGTGCTTCAAGACCGCTATAGCGTTCTGAGCCAAATAAACTATGGTATTGTTCAATCATTGCTGAGCTACATCCAGCCCATTGGAATGAAAAGATAACACTGGTATTCAATTTTTTATAACGATCAAACTGGTGTGTGGCACTCAGTTCGTTATGAGCGGTGCTCGGGCGAATATCAGCATCCGGTAATGTTTGGCGCATTTTTTCAATGGCATCAAGAACAACCTCAATAGCACCTTCACCAACGGTATGCATATGTGGATGAAAGCCCGCTTTTGCTGATTCAAGGATTAACGCATCTAACATTTCAGGTGAATAGTAAAGATCGCCGTAACGATCTTGTTCTGTTGGCAGATGATACGGTTGTAGTAAGCGAGCTGTCATTAATGGTGCTTGCATGACACCATCAACAAATAATTTAGTATGTGAGATCTTAATACCTGGTTTGGGTTGCCAATTTTTATCATTATAATGGTTGGCAAATTGTTTGACTTTATTTATCACATTAGGGATAGCATCGATTGTTGAAATATCATCCGGAGGGAGTTCATGTGCACCAAATAAACGGATTGACAATTGATCTTGTTGTTGAAGACTTAAAAATGCATCAGCTTGGGTTTGAGTAATTCGAGCATCCATTACAGCAGTTACCCCTTGTTTATTTAATTCAACCTGCGCTGATTTGGCAACACTAATGGCCTGTTCGGTTGTAAGTTTAGAAATACTATCAAAAGCTCGCATAGCCGGTGCATCTTCCAAAATACCATTTAATTCACCATCTATAGTGCGACCTATTTTTCCATCTGGAGGTTCAGGTGTATTTTGATTAAGGCCAAATTTTACTAATGCGACAGAATTAGCGACTAATGTGTGGCAATCATTAGAAAATAAAATGACTGGACGATCAGTATTAAGCTTATCAAGATCAAATCGAGTAATATCTGTGCCAAGCGGTAAAACCTCTTGGCGTAACCAACCACGAACTTGCAACCAATTATTACTATCTTTATTTATATCTTCGTCTAAATATGTCTGAATAATAGTTAAAGTATCAACAACGGTTAAACTTTGGTAATTTAAACTACACGAAGATAGTTGCATTCCTCCCCAAAAAGTATGAAGATGAGAATCTATAATTCCAGGCATCATTGTTTTGCCATACAGATCATGAATAACTGTGTGATTATCAACATAATTATTGTTATTTATTTCTTGAGTGCTACCAACGGCTATAATATAGCCATTTCGGACTGCAACCGCTTCGCAGATGGTATCATGCTGGTCAGCAGTGTAAATATAGCCATTTATATAAATAACATCAGCTTTAGCCATTATTCGTGATTCCTTAAATTAAGATCAAAACTAAAATCAAACGATAGCAGATTTATAAAAAATTTGTCAAATGCAATAATTTTCTTTATTGTGTAACATGATTATGTTACAAATAATCCATCTTAGTTACAGCGTCACATGGTAATCAAATGAAATATCAACAACTTGAAAATCTTGAATGTGGTTGGAAGTGGCACTATCTAGTAAAAAGGCATTTAGAAGGTGAGCCTATTACTCGTTATATTGAGAAAAGTGCTGCCCAACATGCCGTTAATGAATTATTGTTATTGGAACATAATCCAACTGATGTGGTTGGTTGGATAAAAGAACATTTGAATCCCGATTTAGATAATCGTATGAAGCAAACAATACGAGCTAAACGGAAACGACATTTTAATGCGGAACAACAAAATACACGCAAAAAATCCATTGATTTAGAATTTTTAGTTTGGCAACGACTCGCTAATTTAGCTAAACGAAGATGTTCAACGTTATCAGAAACAATTACGCAACTAATTGAAGATGCAGAGCAGAAAGAGCAATATGCAACAAAAGTATCGACAATTAAAGATGATTTACAGTCATTGCTTGACGTGAACAATGATAGTAAATAATACAAACAACATGATAAATAGGTTTAATTATGGGAAAATCCCTTGTTATTGTGGAATCACCAGCCAAAGCAAAAACAATTAATAAATATCTTGGTAAAGATTTCGTGGTTAAATCAAGTGTTGGTCACATTCGCGATCTACCTGTAAGTGGAAGTAGTCAACGCACCGAGAAAACCAGCAAAGATAAAACAGAAAAAAAAGTAAAACGATCTGAAAAGCAAATCTTAGTCGATCGTATGAGCGTTGATCCTTATAATGGTTGGCAAGCACATTACCAAATTTTACCTGGCAAAGAACGGGTAGTTTCAGAACTTAAAAAATTGGCTAAAGATGCTGACCTGATTTACCTCGCGACCGACTTGGATAGAGAAGGGGAAGCTATAGCGTGGCATCTTAAAGATGTAATTGGTGGTGAAGATAGCAAATATCGCCGCGTGGTATTTAATGAAATTACTAAAACGGCTATTAAAAATGCATTTAATGAGCCATCCATGCTCGACATGGATCGCGTTAATGCCCAGCAAGCTCGCCGATTTATGGATCGCGTTGTGGGTTTTATGTTATCACCGTTATTATGGAAAAAGGTTGCTCGAGGGTTATCAGCGGGCCGTGTACAATCGGTTGCAGTTCGCTTAGTTGTGGAACGTGAACGCGAAATCCATGCATTTATTCCTGAGGAGTATTGGGATCTTTATGCGGACTTAAATACCGCTAACCATGATTTATTAACCCTACAAGTTACTCACTATAAAGACGAAGCCTTTGAGCCAAAAGATAAACTTGCCATTGATATTGCTTTAACTCAATTAAATAAGAACCAATATCAAGTTGCTAATATTGAAGAAAAACCAACTAAAAGTAACCCAACAGCACCTTTTATTACATCCACTTTACAGCAAGCTGCTAGTACTCGTCTCGGTTTTGGTGTTAAAAAAACCATGATGTTAGCCCAACGGCTTTATGAGGCAGGTTATATCACTTATATGCGTACTGACTCAACCAATTTAAGCCAAGATGCTTTAGCTATGGTACGCGATTATATTGTTAAAAATTTTGGTGATAAATATTTACCTAAATCACCTAATGTATACAGCAGTAAAAAGAATTCTCAAGAAGCGCATGAAGCGATTCGACCATCAGATGTGATGGTATTGGCTGAAAACCTTAGTGATGTTGAAGCTGATGCAAGTAAATTGTATCAATTAATTTGGCGACAATTTGTGGCTTGTCAAATGACATCCGCTGAATATAACTCAACCACTATAACAGTTAAATCAGGTGATTTTCTTTTAAAAGCGAAAGGTCGTACCTTACGTTTTGATGGTTGGACTAAAGTACAACCACAACTTAGTAAAAATAGTGGAGATAAAATATTACCTAAGGTCGCAATTAATGACAAATTAGATTTACAAAACTTGAATCCAAATCAACATTTTACTAAACCACCAGCACGTTATAATGAAGCATCCTTAGTTAAAGAACTTGAAAAACGCGAAATAGGTCGACCGTCGACTTATGCAACAATTATTTCTACCATTCAAGACCGCGGTTATGTTCGTTTGGATAATCGTCGATTTTATGCTGAAAAAATCGGCGAGATAGTTACAGACAGATTAAGTGAAAATTTCAACGACTTAATGAGTTATGATTTCACTGCCCGTATGGAGCAAGCGCTTGATGAAATAGCCAATAAAAAACAAGAATGGCGCGAGGTTTTAGACCAATTTTTTAGCGATTTTAGCGATCATCTTGAGATCGCCGAGCAAGAACCTGATAAAGGTGGAATGCAATTAAATCCATTAGTTTTAACACCTGAAATTAAATGTCCAAATTGTGGTCGGGAGATGGGTATTAAAACAGCTGGCACTGGCGTGTTTTTGGCTTGTTCAGGTTATGCCCTACCACCTAAATTGCGTTGCAAACAGACTATTAACCTAATTCCTGAACACGAAACATTAAATATTTTAGAAGAAGGCGACACGGCCGAAACCGATGCATTAAGAGCACTTAAACGTTGTCCAAAATGTCATACAGCTATGGATAGTTATTTACTCGATAGTGAACGTAAATTGCATATATGTGGTAACAACCCAATTTGTGATGGTTTTATTGTTGAAAAAGGTAACTTCAAGATCAAAAGTTATGAAGGTCCGATTATTGAGTGTGAAAAGTGTGGTTCAGAAATGCATTTAAAATCTGGGCGTTTTGGTTTATATATGGGTTGTACTAATACGGATTGTAAAAATACGCGTAAAATCTTAAAAAATGGAGAAGTTGCTCCACCTAAAGAAGATCCAGTAGATTTACCGGAACTTAAATGCACTAAGTCTGATGCACATTTTGTATTACGTGATGGTGCATCGGGTGTTTTTTTAGCTGCGCATAACTTCCCAAAATCACGGGAAACTAGAGCTCCGTTGATCGAAGAATTACAGCGTTTTAAAGATCGTTTACCTGAAAAATTCTTATACTTAACTGAAGCACCAAATAAAGATCCGGATGGTAATTTAGCTATTGTTCGTTTTAGCCGCAAAAGTAAGCAACAATATGTTACCTCTGAAGTAAATGGCAAATCGACTGGTTGGGTGATGCAATATGTTGATGGTAAATGGGTAAATAGTAAAAAATAGTTAATTATGCCTGAGGCATTTGTAAAAATGTTTCAGGAAAAGCATACGTTTTAGTATAAAAAATCTATTCTGGTTTGTGCCAAAGTATGAAAGGAATTACCTTATGACTTCTTTTAGTTAAACACCAATAAAGGAGGATAGTATAAGGTTAAAGGAGCCTTTATCATGAAATTGCAGCAACTACGCTATATTGTTGAAGTGGTTAATAATGATCTTAATGTATCGTTAACATCCGAAAAACTTTATACTTCGCAGCCAGGTATTAGCAAGCAAATTAAATTACTGGAAGATGAACTTGGAGTTCAGATTTTTACACGTACTGGCAAACATCTATCTGAGGTAACGGCGGTTGGGCAAAAAATTGTTGCTTTAGCGAGGGAAGTACTAAATAAATCACAAGACATAAAAATTATTGCCAAAGAGTTTAGTCAACCCAATCAAGGTTCTTTAACCATTACGACCACTTATACCCAAGCTCGTTATAGTTTACCTAAAGTCATACAACAGTTTATGAAACAGTATCCCAGTATTACCTTGCATATGGAACAAGGATCTTCAAGCCAATGTATTTCACAAGCTCAGTCTGGGCAAGCTGATTTTGCTATTGTTACCGATCTTTCACAACTTAGTGATGATATGATTGCTTTGCCTTGTTATCACTGGAACCAAGCTGTGATAGTGATGAAGGATCATCCATTAGCAAAAAGCCATTTAATTTCGATTAACGAATTATCGAAATATCCATTAGTCAGTTATGATTTTACTAATGATGGTTCGGATTTAAATCAAGCATTTATAAAAGCCAATCAATCGCCTAATATTGTCTTTAGCACTACTGATGCCGACCTGATTAAAACTTATGTAAAATTGGGAGTAGGTGTGGGGATCGTGGCCAAAATGGCCGTAACTACTGCATCTGATGATGATTTAGTTGTGCTTAATGCTGGACACATTTTCCCTTATAGTACCACTTATATTATCTTTGCTCGCTCGTTATTTTTACGTCGTTATATGTTCGATTTTATCAGTCAGTTTTCACAGCATTTAAACCAACAAACTATTGAACAACTCCTTTCATGTGAAAATAATACTGAAGTTTTAGCAAGATTTAATGGGGTTAAATTACCAATTAAATAACCTTTAAGTTTCTTGTTGTTAGTCGACATAATGATAATGAAATAAGTTAACTACAAAAAAAACGTCGCGACAGCGACGTTTTATTTATTTACTTATTATTTGATTGATATTCTTTATTGCGTTTTTTCATCTCAAAGGCATACCAAATAAAGATTAATAGATAAGCCGCTAATGCAAGAGCCGCATATAAAATTGCTTGTCCAGCACCGGTTGATGCTTGTCCAACTAAATAGGCCAAGAATTTTTCGATTGGTCCTTCCATTGTCGTTTGTGAAATTAATGCATTTGATGATATTGAGGCAGGGAAAGCACCCACTAATTTAGCGGTAGAAGTCACAAAACTAGCCATTAATGTACCCGCCCATAAAAAGATAGGTAATTCAATTGCGCCAATAATAATCATTCTTAATAGTTTGCCACGAGTCACCACTAATAATGCTGGTGTTGCACCCATAGCAATAATACCACCCAAAGGTAAAAGTCCATTTCCAGGCAAAACTAAAGCCTCAATTAACATAATAGGCGCTAGAATATTGGCAGCCGCCCACATCTCAGCTCGTCCAGCGATGAATGGCCAATCCAAACCAATGTTTAAAGTACGGCCTTTTAGACGTTTATTTGCAAAATCAGTAATACCTTGTGATAGCGGTTCAACTGCTGCAATAAACCAAGTACCTATCATTGAAAATAATTCTAAACAGACACCAGCGGTAAACGCTAAAGCACAAATCTCTTTAGGGTTTTGTTTGGACAATAAGCCGACAAAAATTCCCAGATAAATACCTATAGCAAATTTACTTCCCCAAAAACCGATTTTTTTGTTTAGTTTAGCGGCATCAAAGTCATATTTATCTAACCAGAAAAACAATTTATCAAAAATTTTGTTTAATAACATGATGACAGGGTTCATCATATAATTCATATGAGTGGTGGTCATTGGATTCGAGGCAGGGACATTTAATAAATCATTAAATGTAGGTTTCATTAAATCAGAGTTAATAATTTTCAATACACCGATAAAGATGACAAGTATCGTTGCGGTCACTAAATTAGCGCCACAAAACATACACATTAAACCTACAAACGATAAATGCCAAATATCAAAAATATCAACATCTAGCGTGTTGGTTTTCTTCAATGCAAGCATTAAAATATTTACAATTACCATTACCATCAAAAAATAAAGTGTATAAGGCGAACCCCAAGTTATAGTTGCCAGAGGCGCCCAACCCACATCGGTGATAGTCAACTCAATACCCGTTGATTGTACAAATTGCGTTAATGCTCCGGAAAAAGCCGTTGTTAATATACCGATGATTGCCCCGATACCGGTTAAGGCGATGGCTAGTTTTATACCGCCTTCAAGGGCTTTGGTAAATTTGACTCCAACTAATAATGATACAATTGTTAAAATAATCAACATTAAAGGTGGAGCACCAAGATTAATTAAAGGGGTAAAAATGGTGTTAGCTAATTCAATAATATCCATGAAAGGATCCTCCATTAACTTTTATTTAATGAACTAATTACTTTAATCATTTGTTCATAAACTGGTTCTGCCAAACTTGGCATTCGGTATAAAATTGCGCCACAATCTACAACAGGTATGGTTATATCAAAACCTAAATTGGTTGTTGTTATTGGTGCAAAAATATCATATTTGGCTAACATATCTTCAGTAATATCTTTAACCATTACTGCATCACAATGTATATCAAACCCCTTTTCCTTAAGATTGTTTTCTAAAGCCTCTTTAATTTGGTGACTTGAATTAACTCCTGCGCCACAAGCTGCTAATATTTTAATAACCATAACATTTCTCCTAATAATCCATTGTAGTCATTGATTAAATTGGTTTAAAGTTTGCCGTTAACAAAGTATAAATTTGTTGAGTCGTTTTTGCAGAAAAAAGAGATTGCAAAGTTTCTAATGGAGTGGTACTTAAAAATTCCATAATACTGGCTAAAATACTTGCTTGCTCTTCTTTTAAATTATTTAAAATCATAAAAATAAAGTTAACTTTTAATGTGTTATCAGTACTCATCATGTTTTTAAATTCGATAGGATGTTCTAATTTGATTGGAACAATCAATGTTTGATTAACAAATTCACTTTCAGTATGTGGAATGGCAATATTGAGTAATTGACTATTAATTGGCGATAGATCAATACCGGTAGGGTAATTCTTTTCACGTTCTAATAGTTCTTTTAAAAATTGTTCTTTCACTAAATTGTCTTTGAGTAAAATGTTATAAACCTCTTCAAATACGTCTTTCTGATTTTTTTTATCTGAAATAAAAATATATTTTTGTGAAAAGAGATTGTTCATATGATCACCATTCGTAAGATTTCATAATACACATTTATGTTTAATTATGATTGAATTTGTTTTTCTTTGTCCGATTATATTTATTAAAAATAGTAATAGTCAACAAGTGTTTATAACTATTTTCTGATTTGAGATATTGCTCACACTTTTATGTTTTCACATTGAATGTTTGTTTATTTTTGTTATTATTATGTAAAAAAACAAATTTAAACTATATTAAACATAATTAAATAAACTTAAAAGCAAGTGACAAGTAAAATATAGTAATTTAAATTCAGTACCGTCAATTTAATGTGCAAGTACCACAATCTATAAAAAAGGTGATGACGTGTTAAAAAAAGAAAGATTGGTTACGATATTAAATTTAGTTAATCAAAGTGGCATTGTTACAGTTAATCAGCTAATTGAACAGCTTGGTGTTTCTGATATGACTATTCGTCGGGATCTAGCTGATTTAGAAAATAGCAACAAGCTCATCCGAATGCATGGTGGTTGTCAAAGCCTAACCTATAACATGAAAAATGAGTTAGCGCATGACGAAAAAAAATCAGTTTTTAAAAAGGAGAAAATGGAAGTTGCTGAAATTGCAACATCTTATGTTGAAGAAGGCGACACCATTTTCCTTGGCACTGGAACAACAATTGAATTGTTTGCTCGATATTTTGATCAAAATTTTATCCGCATAGTGACCAATAGCTTGCCTGTTTTTGAAAGCTTACAAGATCGTGTGGATAAATATGATGTAATTTTATTAGGTGGCAATTATCGAAAAAAAACAGGTGCATTTGTTGGTAGTATCACCAACAGTGTGCTAGAAAAGATGCGGTTTTCGAAGTCATTTATCGGCGTAAATGGCATAAATAATGACTGTATTAGTAACTCAAATTCAGAAGAAGGTTCAACACAACAATTAGCATTAAATTGTGCTGAAAAAAAATATATTGTTGCTGATTTACATAAATTAAACAAAAGTGATTTCTACTGTTTTTATAATTTGAGTGATATCGATGGATTAATTACTAATTCAAACTTAGAGAATGAAATAAGAAGGCATTATTCAAATTATACACAAGTGATCAGTGACACGTATAAAAAATATATTAATTAATATTGAAGAGGAAAGAACTATGAAAATAGCAATTGGAGCAGATAAAGACGGCTTCAAATTAAAAGAGTTAATTAAAAAAATCGTAATAGGGGAAGGGCATGAAGTCCTTGACGTAACCACTGAACCAGCTGATGATTTTGTTGATTCTTCTTTAGCTGTGGCTAAAGCTATATTAAGTAAGCAAGCCGACCGTGGTATTATGCTCGATCGATATGGTGTAGGATCTTATATGGCAAGTAATAAACTGAAAGGAATGATTACAGCAAATGTTAGTGATGAATATTCAGCAAGAATGACATTTAATCATAATGATGCAAGAGCTATTGCTATTGGTGTTGATATTGTTGGTGAAGCATTAGCTATTAGCATCGTCACCTCATATATCAATTCGCATTATGCTGGTGGACGCCACCAAGTTCGTGTCGATATGTTAGATAAAATGCTTTAATTATTAGAGAACAATCAATAATTAATAGGAGAAAATTATGATTATTGCACTAGGTTGTGATCACATTGTTACAGACATTAAGATCAAAATTTCTGATTATTTAAAAAGTAAAGGCTATGAAGTTATCGATGTCGGCACTTATGATTTTACGCGTACCCATTATCCAATTTATGGCAAATTAGTAGCCGAAACTGTGGTGTCCAAACAAGCTGACTTGGGTATAACATTATGTGGAACCGGAGTAGGTATTACTACAGCGGCCAATAAAAATATAGGTGCTCGCTCAGCTTTAGTCAGAGATGTAGCTAGTACTATTTATGCCAAGCAAGAACTAAATGCTAATATTATTGGATTTGGTGGCAAAATTGTGGGGGATAATTTGATCTATGATATTATTGATGCATTTATAAACACACCTTATAAACCTACCCCTGAAAACCGAAGTCTTATCAATAAAATTGACAGTATTAGTCCTAGTGATTTATCGAATCAAACCGGCAATATGCACTTTTTTGATGAAGAACTTAAAAAATGGGATGAAAACTATTATCATGATTGATAAATGTCTTTTCAATGTTTGTAATTTATTATATAAAATAATAAGTTAAATATTAAACAAAAGGGGGATAAATGATATTAACCGTCACGATGAATCCATCAGTCGATATTTCATATCCTTTACCAAAATTGTTAATTGATAATGTTAATCGTGTTGTAGATGTAAGAAAAACAGCTGGAGGAAAAGGACTAAATGTCACACGAGGTATCCACCTTGCTGGCTATCCAGTTTTGGCTACGGGCATAATAGGTGGCTCAACAGGTCAATACATCACAAAACAGCTAGATTCAGACAACATTCGCTATGATTTTTATACCACTCAATATGAGTCAAGAAATTGTATCGCCATTTTACATGAAGGTAATCAAACAGAGATTTTAGAAGCTGGTCCGGAATTAACTGCTAAAGAAGAAGAAGGCTTTTGGCATAACTATCAAACTCTTATTAAGCAATGTAAAGTTATTACAATTTCAGGTTCTTTACCCAGAGGTTTTGATATTGGTTATTATGCAAAAATGGTTGAATTTGCAACAAAATGTCAAATCCCTGTTTTATTAGACACCTCGGGCAATGCACTACTCACATGCCTTAAATCAACCAACAAACCGTTTTTAATTAAACCAAATAAAGAGGAATTATCACAATTAATTAATCAAAAAATACCCGCAAATGATATCAATTGTTTAAAACATGCAATTAATAATTCTATTTGTAAGGATGTACCAATTGTTGTTGTTTCATTAGGTAAAGATGGCTGTTTTGTAAAGTATCATGATGATTTTTATCAGGTCTCAATTCCTAGTATAGCAGTGGTTAATCCGGTAGGTTCAGGAGATGTTACATTAGGTGGACTTGCTATTAGTATATTGCAAAATGAAGATGTTGAAACAATGATGAAAAGAGCAATGACAATGGGAATGTTGAATGCAATGGAAGCGACAACTGGCTTTATTAATATGAAAAATTATGAGGAATATTTTCAACAAGTTATTGTGGAAAAAATCAATTAAAAGGATCGCAAAAATGTATTTAATCTCGACACAAGAAATGCTTAAAAAAGCTCAAAAAGAACGATATGCAGTTCCTGCATTTAATATTCATAATCTAGAAACCATTCAAGTAGTTGTTCAAACTGCTGCTGAAATGCAATCGCCATTGATTGTTGCTGGTACGCCAGGAACATATTCATATGCTGGAACAAGTTATTTAGTTGAAATTTGTAAAACGGCAGCATTGGAATATCGTTTTCCATTTGCTATGCATTTGGATCACCATGAAGATCCAAAAGATATTGAGACAAAAGTAAAAGCAGGTATACGCTCAGTTATGATAGATGCCTCTCACCATCGTTTTGAAGAAAATATTCAAATTGTTAAAAACGTAGTTGATTATAGTCATCAATATAATGCCAGTGTGGAAGCTGAATTAGGGCGTCTAGGTGGGCAAGAAGACGATCTTATTGTCAATGACAAAGATAGTTCCTTTACCGATCCTGATGCAGCAAAAGAGTATGTAGAGCGCACTAATATTGATTCATTAGCTGTGGCAATTGGATCAGCACATGGTATGTACAAAGGAGAGCCTAAACTTGATTTTGAACGTTTAGCAAAAATTAATAATAAAGTTGAGATACCATTAGTGTTACATGGTGCATCGGGTATCCCTGAAGCGATGGTACGTAAAGCTATTGAATTGGGTATTTGTAAAGTAAATGTCGCAACCGAGTTAAAAATAGCCTTTTCTGATGCAATGAAAGACTATTTTTCTACACATCCAGATGCAAATGATCCAAGAAAATATATGGAACCCGCTAAAGCGGCAATGAAAAAAATTGTACAAGACAAAATTCGTATATGTGGTAGTGCAGGAAAATTGTAATCAATACAATCTATTAGGTTAATAACATTTATCAGCTAATTATAAATACATTAATATGAGAAATATAAAGTGATAAATAATAAATTAGTCTTGATAGTCAATACAATATTAATTTAAAAATAGTTAATCAAGCTTGATTATAAAAGTGCGAAATCAATCGCACTTTCTTCTTGATGATTATTTATGTCTGGCTTTTAAAATACCAATCACATCTTGCAATGACAAATTTTGATCTTGCAGTAATACCAATAAATGGTAAATTAAGTCGGCTGACTCATTTTTTAGCTCTTCTTGATCATGAACTGTAGCTGCTAATGCGGTTTCAACGCCTTCTTCACCGACTTTTTGGGCAATTCGTTTGGTGCCATCATGGTATAGTTTAGCCGTATAAGAGGATTTTGGATCAGCACTTTTACGTGAAGCAAGTAATTGTTCTAATTCAAATAAGAATCCCCATTCGCTTTTAGTTGAGGTAAAACAGCTATTTGAACCGGTGTGACAAGTTGGGCCAGTAGGATCGACCAAAATTAGTAGTGTATCATTATCACAATCTGCACCAATATCAATAACATTTAAAAAGTTACCGGAAGTCTCGCCTTTGGTCCAAAGTCGTTGTTTGGTGCGTGAATAAAAAGTGACTTTCCCACTATCTAATGTTTGGGTTAAGGCATCTTGGTTCATATAACCCAGCATTAAAACATCACCAGAAACATAATGCTGAATAATAACTGGCATTAAATTATTCACTTTTTGCCAATCAAGTTGTGATAGGTTTAGTGTTGTGACTGAATTTGAATTTAGCATAATCGAATATCTACTCCATGTTGAGCTAAATATTGTTTAAGTTCACCAATATTGATAATTTGTTTATGAAAGACAGAAGCGGCTAATGCTCCGTCAACGTCTGCTTCATTGAATGCTGATAAAAAATGCTCCATACGCCCAGCGCCACCAGAGGCAATTAATGGTACCTGACATACATTACGTACTGCTTGTAATTGCTTGATATCATAACCATTACGCACACCATCTTGATTCATCATATTAAGGACAATTTCACCAGCGCCCCGTTGTTGTACTTCTTGTACCCAATCGAGCGTATTCCATTTTGTTGCAACTGTGCGTTTTTCATCTCCTGTAAATTGGTAGACTTGATAATTATTCGTTTCTTGGTCATACCAAGTGTCAATACCTACTACAATACATTGCACACCATAACACGCAGCTAGTTCGCTAATTAAATCTGGATTAGCCAATGCTGGTGAGTTGATGGAGATTTTATCTGCACCAAATGATAGAATTTGACCAGCGTCAGCCACTGTTTTAATGCCTCCGGCAACACAAAAGGGAATATCTATCACTTCAGCCACTTTAGCCACCCAACTTTTATCCACTACTCGCCCATCAGATGAAGCAGTAATATCATAAAATACCAGTTCATCCGCTCCTTCTTCGGCATATCTTTTGGCTAAAGGGACAATATCACCAATAATTTCGTGATTACGAAATTGTACGCCTTTAACGACTTGTCCATTACGAACGTCTAAACAAGGTATTATCCTTTTTGCCAACATGAAATTGCCTCCTGAACTGTAAATTTACCTTCAAGTAATGCTCTTCCTACTATGACTCCAGCAACACCACTATTTTCAAGTGCTTTAACATCCTCTAAATGACCAATCCCTCCAGAAGCTTGAAAGGCAATTTGTGGATATTTTTTACTGATTTCTTGATAAAGTTGGTTGTTTGCACCACATAGTGTGCCATCTTTGGATATGTCGGTACAAAGCACATGTTTTAAACCATACGGTAAATAATCGTCGATAACTTGTTCTAATGTCTGTGTGGAATCTTCCTGCCAACCATGGATAGCAACAAACTTATTGCCTTTGGCATCAATGCGCACATCAAGTGCTAATACTAAGGCTTCGGCGCCATATTTAGTAAACCATTGTTTAACTAATTGTGGTTGTTTAATTGCAGTGGATCCAATCACAACTCTCGCGGCGCCAGCAGCAAGTAATGCTTTGACATCATCTTCACTGCGAATGCCACCACCGATTTGCACCGGAACGTGCACTCCATGGATAAGTGATTTGATTAATGATATTTGCCGTGCTTTAGGATCTTTGGCTCCGGTTAAATCGACAAGGTGTAATAGTTTTGCACCTTGTTGTGCATAATTTTGTAAACGTAATAGCGGATCGTTACCATAATCACGTTGTTGCTGATAATCACCCTGATGTAATCGTACTACTGTGCCGTCAATTAAATCAAGCGCAGGGATAATAATTGGGTAAACCGCCATTATTATATCTCCAAAAAGTTTTTCAATAATTTTGCACCGTTTGTTCCAGAACGTTCGGGATGAAACTGAACGCCGTAATAGTTGTCTTTTTGCACGGCAGCGGTAAAGTTTTCGCCGTAACTGGTTTCTGCGATAGTTGCTGAGCATAGTGGTAATGCGTATCCATGAACAAAGTAAAAATATGCACCATCAGGAATATCTCTAAAAAGATGATGTCCCGCTTTAGGCGTAACCCGGTTCCATCCCATATGAGGTAATGGTAAACCGCAATCAGGGATCTTACTTACTTTTTCCTGAATAATACCTATGGTATCGACATTACCTTCATCGCTATGCTCCGCTAGTAGTTGCATACCGAGGCAAATTCCCAAAATAGGTTGAGTGCACACTTTAATCAGTTCAATCAAGTTGCGCTGTTTTAGTTGTTGCATAGCCGCAGAGGCTGAACCGACACCTGGTAAAAATAATTTATCACAATTCAGTACCACATCAGGATCAAGGCTAATTATTGGTCGGTAGCCTAACCTTTCCACGGCATATTTGACTGATGCCAAATTAGCACAGCCAGTGTCGAGGATGACTATCTTCATCTACAGTACTCCTTTTGAGCTAGGTAACTGATTACTTTCAATTTTAATCGCTTGCTTTAAGGTTCGGGCAAAAGCTTTAAATAGGCTTTCGATTTTATGGTGATCATTGTCTCCTTCAGTGGCAATATGCAGTGTTATTGCCATAGCATAACTAATTGAATAGAAGAAATGTTCAACCATTTGCGTGCTCATGTCGCCCACTTTAGGCGTTGTAAACTGTGCTGAAAATTTGAGGTAAGGCCGACCTGAAATATCCATTGCACATTGGGCTAAACACTCATCCATTGGGATCACTGAGGCATAACGGGTAATGCCACGTTTATCACCAAGGGCTTTTTTCAAGGCTTCCCCTAAAGCGAGTCCGGTATCTTCGATAGTGTGATGATCGTCGATATGTAAGTCGCCTTTAACTTGGATATTGAGCTTTATGCCACCATGAGTAGCTATCTGATCTAACATATGGTCAAAAAAGCCAATTCCGGTATTAATTTTGCTACCACCTTGGCGGTCAAGCCAAACTTCGACTAGTATTTTAGTTTCTTTGGTATTGCGTTCAACTTTAGCATAACGATCAGTTGTTGTTAAGCGTTGGGCGATTTCGTTCCAATTTAAACTTTCAGGATCATAATGAAGTCCTTTTATTTGCATATTTTCGGCTAGTTGCATATCAGTAGCTCTATCACCAATAACGTAACTATTATCTTTATCCAGTTTACCACTGGTTAAATAAGGTAATACTAATTTGATTTTAGGTTTTCTGCATTCACAATTATCATCCGGAAAGTGTGGGCAAATAAGTACCTGTTCAAAGTTAACGCCCTGTGATGTAAATATTTGCATCATCAGATTATGTGGACCATCAAAATCTGCTTGCGGATAACTATTTGTACCTAGACCATCTTGATTGGTGACCATTACTAATTTATAGCCAGAAGCTTGCAGTTTTAGTAGTGCAGGAATCACATTAGGTTCAAAAGCAAGTTTATCAAAGCGATCAACCTGAAAATCGATAGGTGGTTCGGTAATTAAAGTACCATCACGATCAATAAATAAGTATTTCTGTAACATTATCGCTCCTAGTTAATCGCGCTTAGTGCTGAAATTACAGCTTCACACTCGGCTTGAGTGCCAATGGTTATACGAGTCATATTGTTAATACCGGTTGATTTGCTTTGATCTCGCAAAATAATTCCCTGGTTCCATAATCTGTTAAAAACGTCTTTTCCATCTTGAAATTTAACACATAAATAATTAGAAGCGCTAGGATAAACCTGTTCAACAATGGGTAATTGTGCAAGTGCGGCAGCAAATTTCTGTTTTTGATTATTCATATTTAGCACATGCAACTTCATATTGTTAATGCCTTCTTTACTTAATGCTTGCGCGGCAATATCAGCGACAGGTACCGCTAATGGATATGGTGCAATCACTTTTTGTAAGGCATCAATAACCGGTTTATTAGCAATGGTAAAACCACAACGCAAACCCGCTAAAGCGAAGGCTTTAGATAAGGTTCGTAAAATAACTAAATGTGGGTAATTTGCTAACCAAGTTACCACACTAGCTTGTGGTGAAAACTCAATATAGGCTTCATCAATTACTACCAATGCTTGATCTTTTGCCATAGTCAGTAAGGTTTTAATATCTTCTGGGTTAATTAAATTGCCAGTTGGATTATTAGGTGAACAAACATAAATTAATTTAACTGTATCGAGATTGTTTTTAATTCCCTCAAGATCGAGTTGCCACTGAGCGTTTGTCGGTACAGTTTTAGTTTTGATACCAAGTGTTTCGGCACTAACTTGGTACATGCCATAAGTAGGCGGACAATATAAAATACTATCTTGCTGTGGTTCACAAAAAGCCCGCATTAGTAGTTCAATTGCTTCATCAGCACCACGACTGACTATCAGTTGTTCTGACTTAACACCAGCATACTGCGCATAACGAGTAAGCACTTGTTCTGGTTGTGGTTCGGGGTAACGATTTAAAGTTTGCTGGGTTAATTCAAAATGTGGTGCAATTGGGTATTCATTGGCGTTGAGCCATACATCGCCATTACCGCCAATACGGCGAGCCGATTGGTAGGGTGTTAACTGTTGTACATTTTTCCTGACTAATTGATTAATATCCATTTTTCCCCCTAATTATGCTTGTTTAGCTTTTAAAACTGCTAAACGAAGTGCAACAGCTTGCTTATGTGCTGTCAGTTGTTCTGCTTGCGCCATCAATTCAACGGCATTGCCAATGGCTGTTAATCCATCGGGTGATAATTTTTGCACCGTCATGCGTTTTTGGAAGTCAGCCAGTCCAAGACTTGAATAGGTGGCAGTATATCCATAAGTTGGCAACACATGATTGGTGCCAGAAGCATAATCTCCCGCTGATTCTGGCGACCAATCGCCTAAAAATATTGAACCGGCACTGTTAATTTTATTGACTAATTCATCTGCATTGCGAGTTTGGATAATTAAATGTTCTGGTCCATAACGATTGCTGATATTTATACATTGTTCTAAATCTTGAGTGACAATTAAGCGACTTTGTTGTAGCGCTTTTTGTGCAATATCTCGTCTTGATAATTGTGCTAATTGATTATCAACCTCAACAGCGACGGCTTTAGCCATCTTTTCATCTGGCGTGAGTAAAACAACTTGTGAATCTGGTCCATGTTCTGCCTGAGATAATAAATCAGCGGCTATAAATGCAGGATTAGCCGAACTGTCAGCAATCACCAGCACTTCAGAAGGGCCGGCCGGCATATCAATTGCCGCGCCATCAAGGCGTTGACTAACTTGGCGTTTAGCTTCAGTAACGTAAGCATTACCTGGACCAAAAATCTTATCCACTTTAGGTACTGACTCAGTGCCCAGTGCCATCGCCGCTATAGCTTGAGCACCACCAAGTTGATAAATTTTCGTTACCCCGCAAAGTTCAGCGGCATATAGAATTTCGTCAGCAATTGGTGGGGGTGAACATAAAATGATTTTACGACAACCAGCAATTTTTGCTGGTGTGGCTAGCATTAATACCGTTGAGAATAGTGGGGCAGAACCACCAGGAATATACAGACCTACAGAATCAATGGGTCGGGTCACTAGCTGACATTGTATACCGGGCATTGTTTCCACGGTAATAGTTTGTTTAACTTGTGCTTGATGAAATTTTTCAATATTAGCAACCGCTAATTGCATTGCTTGTTTTAATTTAGCATCAACACGACTTGTGGCTAATTTAATTTCTTGTTGGGTAAGTTTGATTTGTTTGATTTGTACTTTATCAAATTTGTTGCTAAAGGCTTTTAAGGCTTCATCACCATTTTGTTTTACTTGGGCTAAAATATCTGACACCGCTTGACTAATTGAATCTGATGCCGCCACAGCCGGACGAGTTAATAATTTTGCTTGCTGTTGATCATTACAATGTTGCCAATAAGAAAGTTGCATATTATTACTCCATCATTTTTTCGATTGGTAGTACTAAAATTGAGCTAGCGCCCAGTGCTTTTAGTTTTTCCATGGTTTCCCAAAACAGGGATTCACTGCTAACCATATGTAGAGCAACTCTATTTTGTTCACCGGTTAATGGCAAAATGGTTGGGTTTTCTGCACCAGGTAAAAGGGCAACAACTTCATCTAATACTGCTGTTGGCGCATGTAACATAATATATTTGGATTCTCGTGCCTGGATAACCCCTTGCATACGCGTCATCACTTTATCAATTAATGCTTGTTTTGCAGAGTTCATTTCACCTTGACGTTGAATTAAACAGGCTTTTGATTTATAAATCACCTCGACCTCTTGCAGACCATTGGCTTCTAAAGTTGCCCCGCTAGACACTAAATCACAAATTACATCAGCCAGCCCCGCTCTTGGTGCTACCTCAACCGAACCGTTAAGTAAACAGGTTTTAAATGTCACATTATATTGAGCTAAATAGCGACGAAGTAGGTGAGGGTAAGTGGTGGCGATACGTAGGTTATTGAGGCATTCAGGGCCGGTATACTCAAAATCACGTGGTGCAGCAATGGATAGCCGGCAACCGCCAAAGTCTAAACGGCGTAGTTTTTTATATTGAGGATTTTCCCCTTCAGCTTGTCTATCGAGGACTTCCTCTTCTAAAACATTTTCACCCACAATACCAATATCAACAACGCCATCAATAACTAAACCAGGAATGTCATCATCACGAACACGTAAAATATCAATAGGCATATTTTCAGCAAAAGCAATTAAACGTTGTTCTTGAAGATTGATTTTAATACCACATTGAGCCAGTAATTTTTTTGACTCATCACTTAAACGACCAGATTTTTGCATAGCAATGCGTAAACGTGAATTATCCAACATATTATTCTCCAACTTATCCAAAAAATGTATAAACCACAAACAAAAAACCCTCGGAAGCTTGACCTTCCGAGGGTTTTCTATTTGCTTTCGCGTTATCACCGGAAGATCAAATGTCTTCCAGCACCAAACGCCCGAAGACTATTCAGGGATGATGATGGTGATGATGTTTAATAACTGAAACGCAAAAACAATTCATAAAATACAAACCATTAATTAAATATAAACACAAACTAGTGAACAAAATATAACAGAAATTGATTACTCGCAACTCTTTTTTTATTATTAGTTAAAAATTCACCTAAATATTTGTAATAACGTTAATTTAAAATATTTAAGAAGGTATTGGTTATTTGAATACAATATCAATGTAATAATTAAATAATACCGATTATCGCATTAATTAAATAATTGCTTTCAATTGGTGATTAACTTTATATCGACAGTAGGGCTCGATTTTTTCGATGAATACTGATAGATTTTGTGGGGTAAAACTGCTTTTTATAAAATAGCAACCCTCTCCCGTAATCTTATAAAATTCAAGAATTTCTTGGAAAGATTTAACGATTTTTTCAAATAATTCAAATTGGTTTGAATTCATAAAAATAGTAATAAATTGGGTATATTCTGTTTTTTCCTTAATTGTGAACTTTTCAATAACATTATTTGCTTGCAGTTCATATACTCGCTGTCCAACGGCTTGTCCAGATAAAAATACTTTGTTGCCAATCTCTTTCCATGATTGGCGGCTGTTAATTTTGAGTTGATCTAAAATAGCGCGATCTTTTTTATCCATATTATTTCACCATGAAAGCAAGTAATAAAGATTGCTTTCAATTGACTATGTTAGTGATTGCATGATTATCGCATAATTATAAATAGAAGCCTAACGCAAGGAAAATCAAATGAAACAAGCCCTAATTATTATTGATGTGCAAAACGACTATTTCCCTAATGGAAAATATAGTTTAACTAATAGCGAAGTAGCATTACAAAATACCTTAAAATTGCAACAATATTTTCGTGTAAAACGCTTACCGATTTACTATATTCAACATATCAAATCCGATCCTAATGCAAATTTTTTTGTTAAAGGCAGTCATGGCGCTAAAATTCACCGTAGCTTATTACCTATTTACCCACACGAATATATTATCCCTAAAGCCTTTCCCAATAGTTTTTACCAAACTGAATTACAACCAAAATTACAACAGGAAAACATCGAACAACTGGTCATTTGTGGCATGATGAGTCATATGTGTGTTGATTCAACTACCCGCATGGCAGGTGAACTAAATTATCAACCAATACTAATTCATGACGCCTGTGCAACTTGCGATCTACAGTTTAACGATATAATTATTCCTGCTCAAACAGTACATGACAGTTTTATGTCTGCTCTAATGAATTTCGCAAAAATTGTTAGTTGCCAAGCGTTAATTACTAACTAAAAGAAACACCCAAACTACACTTATTTTTTCTTTAAAAAATTAGTTTAGATAATTGATAAATTAGCAGTATTGCGATGGATAAAATATACTCTTAAATCAAAATAATAGCTCAATCTAAAATCATTGGCATATTAATTTAGCTTCACTATTAGTCTGATAAGCAGTACAAGTTTTAACATTTTCAATAGCTTTGTTAAGTCGAATTAAACCATTAGCATAAATACAACTAATAAAAACAGTTTCTTTATTGCTATCTAACCATTTCCATGTGGGAGGATTATCATCTTCATTATAAGGTTTTAATTCTGACTTCTGATTAGGATGTCCACTATATAATGCAATTCCATTAGTATAAATAGGGATGTTATCACTAAGGAGCAGCGAAAAATCATCCAGAGGGGTTACAGATATGTTTTGAATACCTTGCACATTTATTGATAGTGGGCATAGGATAGTTTTTTTTTGAGCGTAACATAGTGGTGTTGCTAGTAATAAAAAATAAACTAATAACAACCTTATTTTATTAAACATAATATTCTCCTATATTATTTAATTAATAAGATGGTATCAGAATTATGACAAGAATCTAGATAATATCCATTAGTATTCTTTCCCTGGCTACTAAAAATTATAAATATCCGCCTTTTAAAAAACTCACGGTCTTTAAATTTTGTATTAGGGTTTCACTGCCGGTAAATATATTGCCCACAAACGGTAAACTACATTGAGTTGAGTAATATTAGACGGTATAGACTCCTGAATAAATTTTACAGGCAGGCGATATTGTGATTAAAGCTAAAGATAGCAACAGTAGTGGCACAATTCAATTGTGGATATAACGAGTCCAATTAGAAGCCAATTTCATGTTATAAGCGTACTAATCAAAATAGTACCGCAGTGAATTAAATAGCCTTAAAGGCAATGTCAGTTTAGAGGTTCGAGTTGATATGCGTATTGAATATCATTTGCTTTATGTTAAGCTATTTAAGATTTTAGGGATAAATGGGAAGAAAACAATGAAAAACAAATTAATCGTTGGCCTAGCTTTTGCTACACCGCTCACGGCTATGGCATTGGAGTTACAAGGCAATCAGACTTATACAGATGAGATAAATATTCCTGTTACTCATAATTGGAGTGAAGTTGATGGAATAGGAACAGGATATTCAGGTATTGAAATACATGAAAACAGTAATACTACTTTTGCAAAAAATGTCACCATCATAGAATCGAATGGAAACAACAATAATGATTTTCTTCACGGCATTAGAGTATGGGCCATTACAGGTTCCTCATCTACTATTTTTAATGGTGATCTTAATATTCATCTACATGGTAGTGATTCTATTGGTATCGATATGGGAGCACCTAATAGTTCAATTATAGTTAATGGAAAAACTACTTTAAATGTTGATGATAGTGAATATTCATATGCCCTTGATATAGATGACGGCAGCTTAACTTTGAATGGTGAATCATTAATTAACGGCAAAATTATGGTGATGGCGGGAGGAAATCTAAAAATTAATAATCAATCAATAATCAATGGTGATATAGAAGCCTATGATGGTGGAGTAATTGAATTACATTTGCAACCTGGCTCAAAAATAATAGGATCTATACATAGTAATGCCGACCCTGATTACCCAGATGATGATGCTGGTACCCTTATAATGGATCTTGCTAAAAATGCATCTTGGGATATTACTAGTAACGATTCTTATATTACTCAGTTATCAGGACAGGGAAATATAAGATTTATTAACGATAACCTTAATATTACTTATGCTAATCATACTAATAATTTTGGCCAGTTAATTATTGAAAATTTGAAAGGTGGTTCTAATTTCGACCTACGTAGCAACATTGTAACCGGACAAAGTGATAAAATTGTTGTTACAAATTCAGCAGAAGGAACACATATAATTAATCTGACTAATAATGGCGCTTCTAATACTTCCGGTGAAGAAAAATTAACCTTAGTTGAAATTGATGATAATGCTGCCAATACTGCTGTTTTTAAAATTAATCATGATGTTGATTATGGTGGTTATCGCTATAATTTGAATAAAGACGGCAATAATTGGGTTTTAAGGAGTAATTCTCTTTCATCATCAGCCATGGCTAGTGCCGGGTTCCTTAATGGTAACTACTTGATGAGTTATGTGGAAACGCAAACACTGTTAAAACGTTTAGGTGATATGCGTAATAGTGGTGAATTTGGTGATGTGTGGTTGCGTGGTTTTTCTGGTAAATTGGATTCGTTTGCCGGTGGCAAATTAAGTAAATTCGATATGAGTTATCATGGTTTCCAATTTGGTGCCGATAAACAGTTAGCTGACTATTCACCTTTTGTCGTTGGGGCTTTTGTTGGTCAAACTTATGGTGATCCTAACTACCGCAAAGGCGATGGCTCATTACGTTCATTTAATGCCGGCCTTTATACCTCTTATTTTGATTATACTGGATTATACGTTGATGTTGTGGGTAAATATGCTCGTCAACGCAATCATTTTAAAGTTAGGGACACTGCCAATAACCGAGTCCAAGGTAATGGTCATACCAATGGTTTAGGTCTATCCATGGAATTAGGTAAAAAATATATGTTCCAACGTTTTTATATTGAACCACAAACACAATTATCGTACAGCCACCAAAATGGTACATCGATAAATGCAACTAACGGTTTGCGAGTCAAATTAGGCAACTATAATTCACTTATTGGCCGGGCGTCGGCTTTATTTGGTTATGAAATTCGTAACGAAAATAATAACATCAACCTGTATGCTAAAACCGGGATTGTAAGGGAATTTAATGGTGACACTTATTATAAATTAAACAATAATAAAGAGAGCCACTCATTTAAAGGTAACTGGTGGAATAATGGCTTGGGTGTAAGTGCAAACATCAATCACCAACATACTATTTATTTTGATTTAGAAAGTTCACCAGGGCATAAATTTGATTTATTACAAGTTAATGGTGGTTATCGATATTCATTCTAATATATTACTCATAAAGAATTATCTTATTAATTTGATAATATTGCATTAAATATACACTTGCATATAGTTTAGGATGTATAGGCACAATCAATAGATAGTTGTTTAAATTCAAGACTAAATTTGTTGATCATGATGATTCTCCTAGGATTTTTTATTTATACCATAGGAGAAGCTTCAGGTTTATTTTGGGTGAGGATCATCGTAATTATTAAGGAGTAAAAGTTATTGTAGATAGTAACTCGCTTAATCCTAAATCATTAAGGTAACAAAATGATCGAATATTACGGTTGGATATCCGTGAATGATTCAGTCCCTCAAAAAACAAATGAAACAGCATTGCATTAGCATAATCAATAATGCCAAAAAAGGGCGGGGGAGATGGATTTTCATCTGATCTGCCTAATTTGAGGATTTTGCTATAGTGTATGTGAACCAAGGCAGCGTTGGGTTCATGGTGAACGCTGATCTACAAAACTATCGAGGATATTACGAGATAGAACATATTGCTAAACTCCCCAATTTAGGGCAAAAAACTATATCTCAAAGCTGTAAGGTTATCGTCATAATAACAAATCGTTTGTATAAGGCTCTAAATTCAGCCGTAAACAAATAATTAGAGGCATTTGTGAGTATTAATTTAAATCATCCCATCAAAATCATTTTTGATGAGATAGAAATAGATCATTATTTACCATCAATTAAATTTAAAATTGATCTCCATCTAAAGCAGTTTACTCATTTTTTAGCATACAGTGGTGAAATTTGGATTGATTGTAACAATTGGGATCAGTTTTCCAAAGCGTTATCCGAAGGAGGTGATGCCATATTAAATGATATGGATAATAGTTTTTTTATACATATAATAAAAACTAATGGCTCGATAGTATTTACATGGTCAATTAACAGACAAGATCCAGATGGAAATGTTATGAGTGCAGGCTATAGCAGTAACATTACTGATGATGCATACGCGGTCATCAGAAATGAGTTTATTGATTATCCTAAGTGGTGGTAAGTAAAAAGATCCATTCGCTTAAATTGTAGGATTTTTTTATTACTTTTATTTAGAGAAAAAATAATTAACCAACGGATAACAACAGTAATTCTGTCAATAATTTGATTTTATGTAAAAAATAGGGAATGTTATGTCAAATGATGTATATGGTTATATATTACCTGATCCAAATACAGACTATAAATTAACATTGGAACGTTACCTACAAACATGTTCCCTTAATATTCGGCAAATTGAACAAAGCGAATTATTTGACTATCCAACATATTTAATACCACATACAGAGTCTTTTATATTCGATATTAGTGATGGTCCAAATTCTATTAATGCTACTTATTTAATTGATTATGACCAATATGCACCAGATACAGATATTGGTTTTCCGGCTGATCCTAAAGCACGACTAGATATACTGATCAATACATTGATTGATATGATCAAAATTACTAATACATCCAAAATGGTGGTATCCATGACTGAATGTAATCAAATAGAAACGATAAGAAGAATAAAATTCTCTGATATGCGAAAAGTTATTCATGCTGATTTCAAGGCGTATCAAGGCCCACCAAATACACTTTATGAAATCATACTATGCAGGTTTTAAAAGCTAAGTGAAAATCGAGTTGGTAAAAGACTTGATAAGGTGTAAGTTAAGGACAATTAAATGAATAATTATATTTTTGGATATCTAGCAGGAATTAAATGTAACAACAGTAACTCTATTTTAAAAAAAATGGCAATAAATTTATAAAACCATTGATTAAGTTAAAAATCAAGGTGTTAACATGATTATAACATAGGAGAAATAATGGATTTTACCAAACAAGAAAAATATAGCGCTGTGGCATATTTTAATCAAGATTTAATTTTTCTACAAACTTATTCAGGTTTTAGAATGATGGCTATTGATCCTGATGTAAAAGAGCTTTTATTACCCACCGATGTATCAGATCTAGAATTAGGTCAGGCAGCATTATTAGCCTTATCTAAAAGCCGACAAATAGCTCAAAGTGAAATTGCGGATTATTTTGATAATACTAAAACAAATGATACTTATAATAAATGGGTAAATAGATTAATTGAAATATATAAGTATAAGACCAAACGCGCTTTATTTAAAAATATGAAGCATTGTATGCTTGAGATTAGAGGTGAATTTTTGACCATAATGCCGACTTGTCACGAAAAACTACAAGCTTGGAGCGGACATGGTTTAACAAAAAACGATGATGTTGTTTTACCTATTGATAGTTCAGCCGAAAAAATTGGTGCCGGATTAAGATTAGCGTTCAGTCGCTGTCGTAGCCGTTGTCGTTAATTTTAACTCCATCTTAGTTTTTGTTTTTTATCGCTAAAAGGTGATCGTTAATCCTGTCAGTAAATTCGATAATAAATTGACATAGCATTCTTTTACTGTTTAAACCTCCCTTATTGCTTTATAACTAATTTGCCTGGCTTTGTTTTAATCAGCCGCAATCTTGTTACTATAAATGTCAAGTTAATTAACCATTAAAGGCAAGCTTCATCATTTAAATAAAGATACTCGGTTAAAACAAACAATCGCTATTGGTAGAAAATTTAACTAATTCAAATCGTGGTTGAATTTACCTTAGACTTATTAGATAACAGCATAACTGTGATGAGGTGACGGCGAGTCGCTATCATATTGACTTATTGAACGTTAATTTTATACTGTCGTCCATATTATTCACAATTAAAAGATGTCGCTTTGATTAATTTGCTTTATTTTTTGCTATTCCCAGTACGCAAACCAAATATGCTTCGTTTAAGACAGCGTTTACAGCATAAAACTATCATTATAACTGGGGCTAGTTATGGTATTGGTGAATCACTTTGTCATCTTTTGGCGGATATTGATTGTAATCTAATACTCGTTGCGCGCACTGCTGATAAATTACGGGAATTAAAGCAACAGCTCGCTATGTGCAGAGCTAAAATTGACTTATATGAGGCTGATTTGCGCGATTCGCAGCAAATCGATGAATTTATACAATATATACAAGCTTTCCCCATTGACATATTTATCAACAATGCCGGCAAATCGATTTGCCGTCCAATTATGCAATCTTTAGATCGACTGCATGATTTTGAAAGAACCATAAAACTAAACTATTTGGCACCAGTACAATTATGCTTGGCTCTCATCCCTAAACTAAAGCAGAGCCAAGGGTTGATAGTTAACGTTTCGGCAATAAATGTACTACTAGCACCAACAGTAAACTGGGCCGCTTATCAAGCTTCAAAAACCGCCTTCGATCAGTGGCTATGCTGTGCAACGGCTGAACTGCAAAACCAGCAAATCAAAGTATCGACCGCTTATTTACCCTTAGTAAAAACCAGAATGATCGAACCGAACATAGCTTATAAAAACCTACCCGCATTACAACCGAAGCAAGCCGCTTTAATTATAAGTCGGTTGTTGCAAACGCAAAAACGGCAATATAAACCTTGGTGGACGATTATAGGGCAAATCGCTTCCGTACTATTTAATGGTATCTGGCTCATATTAAATCGCTATTATATAAAGAGAAAATGATGATAAAAACGATTAAAGCTCTCTATACCACTCGGCTTCTTACTTTTAAGGGGATTGGTTATTTATTAATGAGTATTGGCGCAGTAGGTATGAATTTAATGGCTTTGCTCTATGTTCGCCAAAAACTCAGTCCAACCCAAATAGCGATAAATGAAGATGACAACTGCATAACGTACCAAACGCTCTATACTCAGTCCCAACATTTGGCTAAACAATTAGCAGCACATTGCCATATACAACCACGTCAAAAAATAGCCATAATGGCAAGCAATCATACTATTATGGTGCAGACACTGTTTGCCGTGTCGCGATTAGGAGCGGATATTTATCTACTCAATACCGAACTATCTGCTTCACAATTACAAAATATTCATGGTATGGTCAAGTTCAATTGGATCATACATGATCCGCAAATCACCACCTTAGCCACTGTTAAATCCTTACCGACTAATCATCCTGAACAAGTATCGATTTACTCGCTATTGAACGATGCAATTTTGCCTAATTCTTCCAAACTTAATGTCACCCATTTTACCAAACTCACTGTATTAACCAGTGGCACCACAGGGCGATTTAAGATGGCCGGGCGGAATAGCAAAGCACAAAATTTTATTAGTCCTTTTTATCAATTATTGATGAAATTAAATCTTAGCCAGTATAGCAAAATCTATATTGCAACACCGATTTATCATGGTTTTGGTATTGCTACTCTATGCATGTCGGTATTATTAGGTGCTACCATGTTTATCTGCCAACGCTTTGAAACCGCCAAAGTCTGCCAGCTAATCGATAAACATCAAATCGAAGTTGTCACCCTAGTACCATTAATGCTCAACAGAATGCTGAACTACTCAGCAACACAGCTATACAGCTTACGTTGTATTATTACTGGTGGTGCACCGATTACTGCAATCTTGGTTAAACGAACTCTAAATCAACTCGGTAAGGTATTATTTAATTTATATGGAACATCAGAAGCCGGCTTATCCATGATCGCTACGCCAGATGATTTAATGATTCATCCAACCACCATCGGCAAACCGCTTAAGGGGTTATCGGCAAAATTAATGGAAAACGATAAGCTGGACGCTATAAAAGGTGAACTCTATATTCAATGTGCATGGTCAACGCAAGGTAACAACTGGATAGCTACTGGCGATATAGCTCAAAAAGATAGTGAAGGGTATTACTATCTAAATGGTCGGGTTGACGATATGATAGTTTCAGGTGGCGAAAATGTTTATCCATTCGAACTTGAACAATGTTTATTAAGCCATCCTAATATTAATGACACAGCCGTTATCGGTATTGAAGATGATGAGTTTGGACAAAGATTAGTGGCATTTGTGGTATTAACCACTAATACCCAACAAACCGAAAGTACAATAAAAGACTGGTTAAAATCACAAATTGCACGTTACCAAATGCCCAAAAAAATCATAGTGCTTGATGAGCTACCCATGACGCACATTGGTAAAGTCGATCGAAAGGCATTGCGCAAAATAATATCAGAAAACACCGATTAACTAATTATGTTCTTTTGCAAGTTACCAAATTAATAACACCTGAACTGGCCCAACCAAATGGCTAATTTACTAATAACTTGTTATTTATTATTCACAAATAACAATTTATTCTTGCATATGTTAAAATTTATTCCCTTTTTTAATTTTTATAACAAATGAATGAGATGAAAAAAATAAAATATACTTTGCTACTTATTTGTAGCTTAATGCTAGTCGGCTGTTTTGAAAAGACTTCTATTGAGCATTGGATAGATAATCCGACTACTAGCGATATAAAGGTTGTCATTGACGGTAATGAATTAGCGATACCGGCAAACTCAGGTGTTAATTATAAATTTGAATTTGGTCAACATAACCTGTCTTATAATAATGACACGGTTAATTTTACGGTTGACTCTTCACAGTCTTTTGCAATTATTAATCCAACACTCAGTAACTATGTAATTTATAGAATTGAATATAAAAAAGATTCTGTATTAGGAGGAGTAAGTGACATTATAAGTATTGCAGCTGGGAAAAAAGATGAGGATGATTATAAAACGTCGATAATTATAAATGGTGAATTAGTAGAAATAGAAGCTCCGTTTAAGGCCATTAATGATTTATTCATTAATAAAGAGCAGTATAAATGGGATTATTTTCTCGATGATCCTGTTCCGGATAGTGTGAAATTACGAAAATTTAAATCTAAATCGATAAAAATGAAAATATTTCGTGAAAATGATTTTTTCAAATTTTTGAAAAAAATAGGCGTTAAAGATGAGATGAGATTCCCTGCTAATTCCAAAAAATTGAGTGATTTCACTCAACAATAATGATTAAATTTGCAAGAATATTATTTATATTTACAAGGTTAGAGTTCTTTATTCGATTATAAACTCAAGCTTATTGTTTTTTAACTTACGTGAACTAAATATCCTAATTGCGCAATTAGGATATTTAAATTGTCACATTACATTTTATAACAAACTAAATTTATCTTTCCGCCACTTAATCTATTTAAATCATGATGACAGCAAATGTTTAATAATAATTATCAAATTTGAGGTGAGGATATTTAAACAGTTAGCCTATTTCAACATCAATATTAATCACTTCAATCTGTCTGGTAAGAAAATATATAACAATAGTCAATAAAAAAGGCCATAACAGGCTTATATAATTTTGTAATGATCTTCATTTTCTTATCTTATAAAAGTCACATACTACCTAGTTAAGCTTGATAGACAGATATCAATTATTAATATAATTATATATATCAATTGGTTAAGTAAATAGCCATTGGTAGCCAGTTAAAAATAAGGTGCATAAAATAATATAAACAAATTATTTACAATAGTGAAAAAGTTGTCTAATATACGCGCCATTATTATTAGCAAAGGAGAATTAATTATGATTTGTTTAACTAGCATTTGCAGGTTCATCACCAACTAATTAAGTAATTACCTTCTGTTTTTTGCTTCAATTTATTCTGCTGATCTTAACCTGCCAACTTAACTTATACCCATTGTTTAAAGATATTACATTGATGAAATCAATTCAGTTATTAACTGACAATTGATTTAGCAGTGATTAAATCACATTAAAACTGCATAGATAAAACATTGCATAGATAAAATGCTGGAATTTATAAAACCGTGTTTAATGCTAAATAAGTTGTTTTATTGATAGACTTTTCATCTTTAAATTATTGTCTTTGAACACCATCAGGGTACAACAATAATATTTATTAAATGGATTGAAACATGGACACTTCTATTAAAGTGCTATCGGATAAAGCATTAATGATAGCATCTAAAAATACTTGGATCGACGGTTTGGCGATTGAACAATTACTAGCAACGGCAAACTTGCCGAATATGCATAAAGTGATCGGGATGCCAGATTTACATCCGGGGCAAGGTTACCCTATCGGAGCAGCATATTTAAGTCATGGACTTATTTATCCGGTGTTGATAGGGAGTGATATCGGTTGTGGAATGGCTTTTTGGCAAACCGATATTAATTTAGCGAAATTAAGTATCGATAAACTTGAACGCCGTATTGGTAATATCGATCAGCCTGATAGCCGTCATAACTATAATCTTGGTACGATTGGCGGTGGCAATCATTTTGCTGAACTGCAAAAAGTAAGCCAAGTTTATAATGAACAACTTTTTAATCATTACCAGCTTAATGCTAAAAAGTTGTTTTTATTGGTGCATTCGGGTTCCAGAGGACTCGGGCATGCTATTTTACAAAAGCAATTAGCGCGCTTTGGTTATCAAGGTTTAGTTGAAAATAGTCCTGAAGCACTAGATTATTTAGCTAAACATGATAATGCGGTAAATTTTGCCATATTAAATCGAAAAATTGTGGCGCAAAGGCTCATGACAAACCTTAATACTCAAGGGCATGAAGTACTTAATGTCTGTCATAATTTTTTGCAAAAAGTTACTTTAGCTAAGCAAGATTATTGGTTACACCGTAAAGGTGCATCATCAGCCATGGATGAAATTGTGATTGTACCGGGTTCACGCGGTGATTACAGCTATTTAGTCAAGCCAATGCCGCGTGAAGAACTGTTACTTTCATTAGCGCACGGTGCCGGGCGCAAATGGCGACGTGCTGATTGTAAGGGTAAACTAGAAAATCGCTATAGTGTAAATGATATGATGCGCACTAAACTAGGTAGTCGCGTTATTTGTGCTGATAATAGTTTAATTTTTGAAGAAGCACCCCAAGCATATAAATCAATCGATAGTGTGATTGAGTCAATGCAACAAGCCAATATTATTACTGTTATTGCCCAACTTACCCCTATATTGACCTATAAAACGCAGGGGGAAAATTGATGACATTATTATATTTTTCTGCGGCAAAAGGTCCGGATGAGTGCACTTTAGCGGTGGCTAAGGCAGTAAATCAATTTATGCAAGAAGCGTTAGCATTAAATGTGTCTGCAGATATATTGGAAGCGGTGCCGGGTGAAAAATCCGGCACCTTTCGCTCAGTACTCATTGCAATAGAAGGGGAGCAAAAAGATCAATTGAGTGCGCGTTGGCAAGGCACTTTACAATGGGTTTGCCAAAGCCCCTATCGACCTAAGCATAAACGTAAAAATTGGTTTATTGGTGTAACTTGCTTACTTAATCCGGCACCAATCACGGATAGTGCAATTGAATTTTCGACTATGAAATCATCGGGTGCTGGGGGGCAGCATGTAAACAAAACCGAATCAGCGGTGCGGGCAACCCATATTGCAACCGGTATAAGTGTCAAAGTACAAACGGAACGCAGCCAACATGCCAATAAACGATTAGCTAAATTATTACTGTTACATAAACTCTGCCAATATAAAGCTAATCAACAACAGCAACAAAAAACAGCCTTACATCAATTTCACCAGTCTATTCCACGCGGTGGTAGTGGCTTGGTGTTCTATGGTGAAGGATTTGGTGAACAAAAGGGTTAATTAAAAGATCAAAACGAATTACGTTTGCTCTGTTTTTTCAGCTTCAACTGACTTACTTCTTAATAAAATCCGCTCTAATATGGCCGAGTAGAGCGGTACGCCACCTAATGCTTGGGCAATTAGGGTTGCGCCTAAACAAGTAATAATCATTGGTAATATTAGCTGATAGTTATCTGACATTTCCATCACCAATACAATGCCTGTTAATGGAGCCCGCACGGTGGCGGCAAATAAACCTCCCATGCCGATAATAGCGCAAGCGCCTAGTTCAATATGATAATTGGGGAAAATTTGCTGAGTGAATAACCCAAAAACAATCCCAATCGTGGTACCGAGAGCTAAAGTTGGTGCAAAAATGCCACCGGGTGCACCGGAACTGAAACATAAAACTGTGGTAATAAAACGCATCAATAAGATCAAAAATAACGTACCAATAGCATATTTACCAAAAGTTGCGTCAGGAATAAAATCAAATCCGCTACCAGTTATTTCTGGCAAAATGAAGCTAGTTACGCCAAAAATACCCGCTAACAAGAAGCCGGTGAGTAAAAAATTAGACGATTTGCATTGATAAAATTGTCGATAACGGTCTTGCATCAATAATATACATTTATTGGAAATCACCCCAATACAACCAAATAATACCCCTAAAATTAAATAGAGCCACAAAGATTGGATTGGCACAGCACTAAAATGACCAATTTGAAACACTGATGTTTGATTAAATAGGAATTGGTACATAATGCTCGCCATAATCACACCCACAAATATGGCTTTGATGGAAGTTAAATTATAACGAAACTGTGGGCGCATCTCTTCAATAATAAATAAAATGCCGGCGAGGGGAGCATTAAAGGCGGCAGTGATCCCGGCGGCAGCACCCGTGGCTAAAAAAGTATGTCGATAAGCAATATTTTTAATTTTAAGAAGATCACAAATCATGGCTCCAACATTACCACCAATTTGCACAGTTGGGCCTTCACGCCCTAACACCATACCCGAACCTAAAGCCCCGAGTCCGCCTATAAATTTAACCGGCAATACATAACGCCAGCGTACTGGGCGTAAGTTCATTAAGGCACCTTCAATTTCCGGAATACCTGAACCACCCGATTCCGGTGCCCAGCGTTTAACTAAATAGTAGGCAAATAGCCCCATAGCTCCGGTTATGCAAAAAATGGCTAAGTAAGTTAACCAAATATTATCAAATAAATGTAGTATTAATAATTTGCGGATGCTGATAACCCAATTGACAGCATATTGAAACATTACCCCAATAATACCGGTAATGGTTCCTATAACCCCAGCAATAATTAGCACCATCAAAGGCGCTTTTTCTTGGATACGTTTAATCTTATGAAAAAGATGCAAGTGTTTTTTTATGGATGAATAACTAGGCACAATGTATAATAATTTTTAGAATAATAAGGGATTTTACTATTATAATTGAGAAAAACAAGGTACCGAATTTACCTTTAAGGAATAAAACATGAGAAAGATATGGTATTTGGTACTGTTATCAACCTCTTTTTTTGCCACTGCTACCGATTGTGAATTATTAAATCAACAAGCTACAGAAAATAGTGTGATGATTTCTCCTCTCGAAACCTACCAACTAAAAAACAACAATGGTGAAAAGGTTTACTTATATTCAGCTCCCAATGAAGCTTGCCGAACCGATACGTTGTTGCGAGCTGATGAAATTTCTACGCTAATTGTATATTCTGATTATGGTAATTTTTATTATGTTATGTACTTTTTAAAAGACCATCCGGAAGATATATCGGGTTGGGTGAAAATACGCAACTTAAAGCCAACCGATTCTCGTCTAAGTCCGCAATAAAGCAATTATTATGCTAATAACTCAGTTAACGTAACCATGTGTCAGGACAAAATGAACACATTTGTTGAATTAAAAAAAGAAAATAACTTAAGCACATTTAAATTTATTCTATGGACATTGATTACCTTTGGTATTTACCAGTTTGTGTGGATTTATAGAGTTAATAAATCAATAAAAAAATTGCTAGGGGTTGAGGTAAAAAGTAATGCTTATATCATTACGTTAATTATTTTGAACTATTCACCATTTTTCATTGCCTTAATCGGTATTATAACGTCGTTGGCGTTTTTAGAATCAGTTAACAGTATCATTGATTTTATTTCTTTTTTTATATTGATTGAGTGGGCAAATTTTGCCAGATATGTATTAACTTATTATAGTTTGGGTGAATACAATATCAAATTAAAAACTAAATCCTTTTATATTATTATCTTTAATATTTTTTATATTAATTACCTCATCAACTATTTAGGCGATGAAAAACGTTTCAATGCTAACCAATCGGATTAATGTTTGTATTGATAACCTCTTATTAACCATTTTATGGTTGATTGGTTAGCATTAACTGTTAAGCCATAATATGTTGTTTAGAGCGGTTAATCCAAATCACTAAAAATAATGTGCGCCCAAGACTAAATAAAATATAAGACAGCCACAATCCATCATTCCCCCAAATAGGCACACAGATATATTGTGATATTAGCCATAATGCTAAGGCTAAGATCATCGAATCGCGAATGGATGCGGTGTAGCTGATCCCAGAAAAAACGCCATAATAAATCAACCCACCCGCCACTACAATAGGGAAGATGATTAACCAATATTGATAATCAAGGCAGATGGCGATAATTTCGCTCTGATTAGTTAAAAGCTTGATAATATGCGTGTCAAATCCAAACCATATCACAATTAAAATAATTGGACAGATGATGCAGGCAAGTAGTGACCAATGTAAGGTTTGCTTATATAATGTCAAATCTTTTGTCCCTTTTGCTTTGCCACTAAAAACGCTAGAAGCATTGGCAAAACCATCAAAAAGGTAAGCCATTAGATAGTGAATCTGGAATAAAACGGCATTAGCGGCTAAAACTTCGGTGTTAAAACTCGAACCGATAGCAATAAAATGATTGGTGACAATTAATAAACAAATGGTACGAATCATTAAGTTGGTATTGACCAAAATCACCCCTTTTAGTGATTGCCAAGATAAAATTGATCTTAGATCGGTTTTTTGCTCAGCCTTGGGTAAATAACTAAAGATAAACCAAACCCCTAATAAACTGCAAATAACTTGGGCACTTAATGTTGCCAAAGCAACACCTTCAATGTTCCAATGCAATTGCCAAACAAAAATAATTGCCATAACAATATTAAGTAGATTGATCAGCACTTGTAAAAATAATACTGCTTTCACTTTTGCCATGCCCATTAACCAACCCACTAAAACGTAATTGATTAACACAAAAGGTGCACCCCAAATTAGGATGCTAAAGTAAATATCTGCATAATGTTTGACTTCATCATTAGGCTTTATGACTTGCATGGAGGCAGCAAAAATCACCTTTTGAAAAACAATAAAGATGATACCTAAAAAGATCGCAATAAATAGCGGCCGGATCAGTGATGCTCTTAACAAAATAGGATCATCTAAAGCTTGGGCAGCAAAACCGGTGGTACTGACTCGCAAAAAACCAAATAACCAGTAAATAGTATTAAAAATAACCGCGCCAACGGCAATGCCAGCAATAAACGCCGGATTGGGTAAATGGCCGACTAAAGCGGTATCGACCACACCAAGTAGGGGAGTGGTGATGGTTGAGATAATAAAAGGAATAACCAGGGCTAGGTAATTTTTAAAACGATATTGCCTAGGCGGCAGTGTTGCTGTTGTCATAATGCTAAAAACCTAAAATCGATTCCAGAAGTTGTTTTGAATAACTGTTTTGAGTTTGACTGAGTTGTGCCATATTATCAATGCTCTCGACGATTTCACCTTGTTGGAAAAAAATGACGCGATTACATAAATAGGTGATGGTGGTTAAATCATGGCTAATAAAAATAGAGGTAAGATTTAACTGTTTTTGTAAGTCAGTTAATAAAGTTAAAATTTGTGTTTGTACTGAAATATCTAAAGAACTCACTGCTTCATCGAATAAAATGAATTTTGGATTACAAGCAATCGCCCGAGCAATACAGACGCGTTGCAATTGGCCACCGCTCATTTCATGCGGGAAACGATGATAAAAGCTAAGATCTAAACCAACTTGTTCTAATAATTGTTCAATTCGTTGTTGGCGAGCTTTTTTAGGCATGTTTGTGTAAATATTGATTGGTTCGCCAATAATTTGCGCCACCTTAAAGTAAGGATTGACCGACGCATTATAATCTTGAAATACTGCACTTAATTGTCGTTGTAGTTGCAATTTTCGCCATGTGCGGGTTTGCATTTCATGACCATCAAAGTAAATTTTGCCATGGTCGGGCTTTTCTAAACCTAAAATTAGTTTACCCAGCGTACTTTTGCCGCTGCCACTTTCACCAATAATGCCTAGGCATTCACCTTGATTTAAGCTTAACGATACATTTTTAATGATCGGCGTTTTTTGTCGATTAAATAACCCTTGGTTAGGTTGTAAATAAGCTTTGCTTACATTTTCAATCTGCAATAACGCTGACATTTAGCAAGACTCCATGGTTGATTTTTGCGAATTAGGGTGAATAATCGCATTAAATTTAGTTAACAGTTGTAACCGCGCATTGATTAAGTGATGGGTATATTCACTGTTAGCATGGTGAAAAATTTGATCGCGGCTGCCTTGTTCTACAATTGTGCCTTGATGCATGACTAAAATATGATCGGCAATGTGATGAATTACCCCTAAATCATGCGAGATAAAAATCATCGTCGTTTTCGATTGTTGTTTAATTTTGGCCAACATTTTTAAAATGTGATACTGGCTGATTGAATCCAATGCGGTTGTTGGTTCATCGGCAATAATTAGCTCAGGTTCCAGCATTATTGCAATGCCAATCATGATGCGTTGTAACATGCCGCCACTTAGTTGATGTGGATATTTATTGAATATTTGTTTAGGATTACTCAATCCTACCTCAGTTATCATATCTAGTGCTTTGACAACGGCTTGTTTTTTGGTGATTGTTTGGTGAGCCAGTAAGGTTTCGATAATTTGATCGCCGATTCGATATAAAGGATCGAACGAATTCATAGGGTGTTGCAAGATCATCGCAATTTCCTTTCCACGAATACGGCGTAAGGTTTCTGGGCTTTGTTTAAGTAAGTCACCCTGCTCAGGTAAGTTAAGTTGCGGCTGTTTTGGCATAAAAAGGATTTGCCCTTTAATCGAAAAATAGGGCTCTAACAAACCAATGATTGCTTTACTGGTCAAGCTTTTACCACTACCACTTTCACCGACTATGCCTAAACATTGATTATGTTCAATTGCAAACGAAATATCATTAAGTAAAACCTTACCATTATCTAGCATCACAGTGAGATGGCTAACTTTGAGCAATGGGTTATTCATGTTTATGCTCCTTTGGATCAAGAATATCGCGTAAACAATCGCCAAGCATGTTAAATGCTGCCACCACCACTAAAATTGCTATTCCAGGGAAGACCATTTGCATGGGGTGCTGTATCATTACATTTTTAGCTTCACTTAACATTAATCCCCATTCAGCGGTTGGGGCTTGAACGCCAAGGCCAATAAATGAAAGTGCTGAGATATTTAAAATAACCCAACCGGTATCGAGCGTTGCTAATACGACTAATTCCGACATAACATTTGGTAATAGATGGTGGCGAATGATAAATGTATGCGGAGCACCAATTGCTCGCGAAAATAAGATATAGTTTTTACGGCTATATTTGATAACCGAACTACGAATCATACGGCTATACCATGCCCATTTTACCACAATGTTAGCGATGATAACGTTTTCAATACCAACCCCAAGTACTCCGACGATAGCCAGTATCATTACTTGACTAGGGAATGAAAGCATAATATCGCACATTCGCATAATACATTCATCAAGTTTGCCACGATTGTAACCTGAAATTAAGCCTATAATGGAACCAATTACAATGGTGATTATCATCGTCAGTAGGGATAAAAACACGGTTGCCCGAATACCATATAATAGCCGTGACAAAATATCTCGGCCTAAATGATCGCAGCCTAACCAGTGTTCGGCCGAAATGCCCGCGTATTTACGAATTATCCTGACTTTGTTAGGATCAAATGGGGCTATATAAGGTGCTAAAATCCCCAAAACGATAATAATGGCTATGATGATTAAACAACACAGTGCAGTTTTATTTTTAATAAGTTGTGGTAATAAATTCATGCAATACCACCATTATCACGTAATCTTGGATCAAGCATTTGATGTAGTACATCCACAATAAAGTTACATACCACAAACAAAATTGCCATAATTAAGATATAAGCTTGAATCACCGGATAATCTCGATTCATAATTGCGGCAATACACAAACGCCCAAGGCCCGGCCAAGAAAAAATGTACTCCACCACAAAAGAACCGGCAATTAATTGAGGAATAGTCATGCCGAGGGCGGTAATGGTGGTATGTAATGAATTGACTAATACATGTTTAAGGATGATTTTAGGTTGGCTTAAACCGCGGCACCTAGCATAAAAAATAGAATAGTTATGCATATTTTCCAACATATTGTTACGGATAAAACGAATATAGGTGGAAATATAAACAAATGACAAGGTTACGGTTGGCAAAATTAAATTTTGCCATGTACCATAGCCAGTAGTTGGTAATAAATCGAGATAATTTGCAAAAAACCAAATAAATAATAACCCAAGCCAATAACTAGGCATTGCCGTACCTAAGAAAATAAAAAGACGCAATACCTGGTCAAACACTGAATTAGCAAAAATAGCACATAACACCCCAAACACTAAACTAACGATTAGCGTAAAGATAAATGATGAAGTAGCTAAAACCAAAGTGGGTTTTAAGCTACGTATAATCTCATCCCAAACCATTCTATCTCGATGGACAAATGAACGACCAAAATCCAGATGAAAAACGTTATACAGCCAGCTAAAATAGCGGCTCCAAAAAGGTTCATTCAAACCGAGTTCTTGACGCATGCTTTCAATGGCATCAGGTGTAGGCATAATTTCATTCAAGCGCAACGCAACTTCAGCTGGATCGGAAGGGGCTAAATTAATGAGTAGAAAAGCGATAAATGAGATACCGATTAAAATCGGTATCATCATGATTAAACGTTTAATTATGTAGTTCAACATTATTATTAATTATGACAATAAGCAAACTAATAGTACATTTTGTCAAAAGGAATATCAAATTGTGATGGTGCAAATTCAATACCTTTTAATGATTTAACCGCTATAACACGATTACGTTCATAAGTTAAAGGGATATATACTGCTTCATTATGCAGTGTTTCTAACACATAACGATAAAGTTGTTGCCGTTCTTGATCATTATTAGCAATCAGCGCTTTACTTATATTAGCATCAATTTTTGCTTTTTCTGGTAATCCTTGTTGAGCAATATAATCACCATACACCGGTAATTTCATGGCGGCTAAGAATGATTGCGGATCGTACGGCATACCCCAGGAAATATCAAACACCATATCAAAATCACCTGCTTTTTGACGATCGCGATAACCTTGTTCCTCTTCACCATGGATATTAAGTTTTAGACCAATCTGTTCAAATTCATCTTGCATATATTGAGCAATGGTTTTTTGTGACGCAGTATTACTATCGTAATACAGTGTGATTTCAAAGGGTTTGCCATCTTTTTGACGATAATTTTCATCCTTAACTTTCACCCAACCCGCTTTATCAAGCAGTTGCTCTGCTAGTTTTGTATCATATTGATAAGGTTTTAAACCAATATTAGCAAAAGGAATATTGGTTGCCAATAAAGTATCTGCTGGAGCTTCACTTCCATTGAAAATACCTTCAGAAATATCATTTTTATTGATGATATGTTCAATAGCACGACGAACATTGGCATCACTTAGCGCAGAACGAGTGGTATTCATCAATATCATTCGGCTAGAAACAGGCTTTGACATTAAGGTTTGAAACTTATCCATCTGTGAAAAACGTTCAAATGAGTCAGCATCCACCATGTTTTTGCCATAGATTAAATCAATTTCACCTTTTTCCAGAGCCATTAAGCGACTTTGATTGTCAGCAATAACCTTCATGGTAATGGTTTTTAACTGCGGTTTTTTACCCCAGTAAGTAGGATTCAGGTTAAAAACGGCGTATTGATCTTTTTTATGATCGCCTAAAACATAAGGGCCAGTGCCGATATAAGATTTAACGCCATCTTTAGTGGTACCATCAATCATTGAATTTGGCGAAATGAACCGCATTGGTCTTGTAACCGAAATTTCAATTAAAAATGGATAATAAGGTTCAGATAGATTAACTTGCAGAGTGTAGTCGTCAACGGCTTTAACTTCAGTAATTAACCGCACCATTTCCAGCCATGTATGGCGGAATTTATTCGCTAATACAGCATCCCAATTTAGTTTGGCACTATGGGCATCAAACTTAGCCCCATCGCTAAAGGTAACATCTTTTCGCAGTTTAAAAGTATAGGTTTTATCATCATTGCTAATGGTCCAACTTTCTGCCAGCCAAGGTGAAAAGGTGCCATCCTCATTATAATGCACCAGTGATTCATAGAGCATATTTTGTGCCCACATTTCCCCGGAATAAAGGTGAGGGTTCAAATCTCGAATATCACGGAAGTTAGCGAAGGTAAGATCATCTTTAGCTAAACAATTAAAACTAAATATTGATAATAATAAGACAATTAAAAAATTTTTGAGGTAGTTAAATTTAAAAAACATACAAAATCCTAACAGGCAAAATACAGGGGATAAATAGTAGCACAGCCAGTAATGATAATAAATATCATTACAATCTTTTTGTTAAGAAACATAATAAAAATCATTATGTTTATGTTAAAAGTCGTTAATACTGTGAAAAAGCTATTTACAAATTTATCTAGCTTGCCATCCCAATATTAATTGTAAAAAACCAAAAATACTAAAATACTAAAATACTAAAATACTAAAATAATGAAATAATCAGAAACTAATTACTGAATTGCTTTATAATGTTGATTGATTATTCACTTATTTATATTTTTATTTAGGAACATTGCATGTCATTTGACTCGCTTGGCTTAGACGCTAAGCTTTTACAAGCTATTCAAGAGCAAAACTATACAGAACCAACACCCATACAACAGCAAGCCATTCCTGTTATTTTATCCGGTAAAGATTTAATGGCCAGTGCCCAAACCGGTACCGGTAAAACCGCCGGATTTGGTTTACCCATTTTGCAAAAATTATTGGATCAACAAACCAATACTACTAATAAGCCTGAAGCTAAAAAGGGTAGACGGCCATTATATGCGCTAATTTTAGCCCCCACTCGGGAATTGGCTGCGCAAATAGGTGACAACATTCGTGATTATAGCCGCTATTTGCCAATTCGTTCATTGGTGGTGTTTGGAGGGGTTAGTATTAATCCACAAATGATGAAGTTACGGGGTGGGGTGGACATTTTGATTGCCACCCCAGGGCGGTTATTGGATTTAGTGCAACAAAATGCTGTTGATTTAGCTACCGTTAAAGTTTTAGTGCTGGATGAAGCCGATCGTATGTTGGATATGGGTTTTATTCATGATATTCGCCGCGTGATTGCTAAGTTACCTAAAAAACGGCAAAACCTGATGTTTTCGGCCACTTTTTCTGATGACATTAAAGTGTTAGCCAAATCTATTTTGCATGATCCACAGTCAATTGCGGTGGCTAAAACCAATAGTGCCTCAGAGCAGATCACCCAATATGTTCATCGAGTTGATAAACGTCGTAAACGCGAACTGTTGTCATATTTAATAGGCAAAAATCAGTGGCAACAAGTGCTGATCTTTACCCGCACTAAATATGGCGCAAACCACTTAGCCGAGCAATTAACTAAAGATGGCATTAAAGCCGCAGCTATCCATGGCAATAAAAGTCAAGGCGCCCGCACTAAAGCCTTAGCCGATTTTAAACATGACCAAATTCGCGCTTTAGTGGCGACTGATATTGCGGCACGGGGTTTGGATATTGAATTATTACCTTATGTGGTTAACTATGAACTGCCACAAGTGGCCGAGGATTATGTGCACCGCATTGGTCGCACCGGTCGGGCACAAAACAAAGGGCAGGCTATCTCGTTAGTTTGTATTGATGAACTGCCACAACTAAAAGCCATTGAAAAGTTAATTAAAATGCCGATCCCGGAATTAACCACTCAAGGTTTTGCGGTTGATCCAACGATTAAAGCAGAACCAGCGAAAAAAACAGCACCTCGTCGTGCACAAGGTAAATCGCAATCAACCAATAATCGCTCAGCCCCGACAAATAAAAGTAGTGGCAATGCAAATAGTGGTAAACTAGCTAAAAGGCAGGCTACTTCTAAACATAAATCAAGTTATACTCAATAAAGAAAAGGAACGCAAATCATGGTAAATCGCAGTCGACGTTTACGTAAAAAATTACATATCGATGAATTTAAAGAATTAGGTTTTACTATTAGTTGGTCATTCAATGAAGGTACTGATGAAGCCACTTTGGACAAAGTTGTCGATCAGTTTATCCGTGAAGTCATTGAACCGAATGGCTTAGCTTATGAAGGTAGCGGTTTTTTAAATTGGCAAGGGATTATTTGCACCCAAAAACTAGGTAATTGTACTGAAGAACATCGCACTTTGGTTACTGCTTGGCTAGAAAGCCATGGGTTAACCAATGTCGAAGCGAGTCCACTTATCGATATTTGGTGGGATGAGTTGAATTTTTAATATTACCAATAATTAGTTTATAAATAAATAGCCACAGCTGTGGCTATTTTTATGGAATAAGTTTTTTATAACAACGTTGTTGGCATTATTCTATACCTTGGCTACGCAAATAATCCTCATAATTACCGGTATAATCGATCACTTTGTCTGGCGTGATTTCAATAATTCGTGTCGCCAGTGAACTTACAAATTCACGGTCATGGGACACGAAAAATAATGTACCTTGATAAAGCTCTAATGCAGTATTGAGTGATTCAATTGATTCCATATCTAAATGATTGGTGGGTTCGTCCATCACAATAATGTTAGGGCGTTGCATCATCAATTTACCAAATAACATCCGACCTTTTTCACCACCAGAAAGGACTTTTACTTGTTTTTTGATATCGTCTTGCGAAAACAATAATCGTCCTAATATACTGCGCACTGATTGCTCGTCATCTGTAGGTTGCTTCCACTGGCTCATCCAGTCAAATACGCTTAGATCCTCAGCAAATTCATATTCATGATCTTGGGCATAATAACCAATATTGGCATTTTCCGACCATTTTATGTCACCTTGATCGGGAAGTAGTTCACCCATTAAGGTTTTTAACAAGGTAGTTTTACCGATCCCATTGGTTCCTAAAATTGCCACTTTTTCGCCCACTTCAACCATTAAATTAAGATCTTTAAACAGTGGTCCATTATCAAATCCTTTAGTCAGATTTTCGACAACTAGGGCATTACGGAATAACTTCTTGTCTTGCTCAAAGCGAATAAATGGATTTTGCCGACTCGAGGCTTTGACTTCCTCCAGTTTGATTTTTTCAATCTGTCGGGCACGCGAGGTGGCTTGTTTAGATTTAGAGGCATTAGCACTAAAACGGCTGACAAATGATTGTAATTCATTGATTTGGGCTTTTTTCTTAGCATTATCGGCAAGTAAGCGTTCGCGTGCTTGGGTCGAAGCGGTCATATAATCATCATAATTACCCGGATAAATCCTTAATTCACCATAATCCATATCGGCCATATGGGTGCAAACCATGTTCAAAAAATGACGATCATGCGAGATAATGATCATAGTGCTTTCACGTTCATTTAAGGTATTTTCTAACCAACGAATAGTATCAATATCTAAGTTATTGGTGGGTTCGTCTAATAGTAAAATATCCGGATTGGAAAACAGTGCTTGGGCTAATAACACACGTAACTTCCAACCCGGAGCAATTTCACTCATTAAGCCATAATGTTGTTCGGTCGGAATGCCCACGCCTAATAGCAGTTCGCCGGCTCGGGCTTCGGCACTGTAGCCGTCCATTTCCGCATATTGGGTTTCTAAGTCGGCAACTTTAAAGCCGTCTTCTTCACTCATTTCCGCTAATGAATAAATGCGATCGCGCTCTTGTTTAATTTGCCACAATTGTGTGTGCCCCATAATCACCGTATCAAGGACGTTATATTGTTCAAAAGCAAACTGATCTTGGCGTAATTTACCTAATCGTTCATGGGGATCTAAACTCACATTGCCGGATGTGGGTACTAAATCACCACCAATTATCTTCATAAAGGTTGATTTACCACTACCATTGGCACCAATTAAGCCATAACGATTGCCATTACCAAATTTAACAGAGATATTCTCAAATAAAGGCTTACTGCCAAATTGCATGGTCATATTATTTGTTGTTAACACAAAAATGTACTCTCTAAATTAAAGTCACTTTCAACTCAAAATATGAGTAAAGTCGCTGAATTAAAATTTGGCGCACATTATGCCATAATTTTCTTCTTTTTGAGGATTATTCTTTTATAAACTCCAATCATATTTAGTTAATTGGACAATTCACTATTATTAAAACAGATAAGTTGTGTAAGAGTTATATTTATCTTTACTTAAATCAAAAATGTCATTAGCTAATAGTTAACGTGGCATTAGAGTTACTAAACTCCCGTTTAACACTAACCATACATAAAATAAATAAAACCATAAATTATTAAACTAATTTACTTATCAAAAGTGAAAATGAGAAATTATTGCAATAATATCAAAAAATAGTATATTAAATATACATTACAGATTATCAAGTTGCATTATTCAATACCAATAATCTTAATCAATTGGCAAGTAATAACTACTCAAAATGTGCATAAGAATAAAATGTTAACCTCAAATTATTTAGTAAAAAAGGTATATTCTTAATTGAAACTAAATTGAACAAATAAATAACAACTTGTTATGGATAATAATTAAACAATGTAAAGGAAAATAACATGGCGAACGTATTAAATGACCTCATTAATCAATTTAGTGAAGGTTTAATCAATGGATTAATCGGTAAGGTTAGCCATAATCGTTACACTTTAACCATTGATAAACTTAGTTCACCAATTTCGATTTTACGGCTTGAAACTCAAGAACAGTTAAATCAACCATGGCGTTACACCATTGCTTTTACCAGTTCAGATAAAATGTTATCAATTAATTCTGTGCTCAACCAACAAGCCACGTTTTCATTTAATCCTGTTACTGACACATTATTAAACACAGCGATACATTCACTCAGCGATTTACCATCCATCAATAATCCACGCCGGATGTATGGTGTGATAACCGAGTTTAGTCAATTATCGGTTAATAAAGACGAAGCACTTTATCAGGTAGTATTATCATCGAGACTAGCAAGACTTGCCTTAAACCGTAATAATGCAATATTTCAAAATATGAGTGTAGTAAGCGTAGTTGAAGAAGTACTACGTAGTCACGGATTTACTGGTATTGATTATCGCTTAGCATTAAAAGATAGCTATCCGATACGCGAATTTATTACCCAATGGAACGAAAGTGATTTGGAATTTATTCAGCGTTTACTGGCAGATGTGGGGATATGGTTTCGTTTTGAAAGTCATACCCAACATGATTGCGACGTAATGGTATTAAGTGATTATGAGCAAGGTTATCATCAAGCGACTGACATTGATTACAAACTTGAAACAGGAACGCTCGACAGTGAAGTAGAAAGTGTTTGGGAGATGGCATTACATAGTCAAATAGTGGAATCATCGGTAAAAGTGCAAGATTATAACTATCGTAAAGCCGATGAAAATCTATTGTGCGAAATGAATACTCAACCGACAGATATCACAACATATGGTACAAACTACCGTTACGCGGAGCATTATAAAAGTACCGGTGGTGACAAACAAAACAGTAATACCCAAGATAACAATCATGACAATAGTGGTAATATTGAAAGCGGTCAATGGTATGCCCGAATTCGTCATGAACATGCAATTAGCCGACAAATTCTTATAACCGGAAAAAGCAATAGCTACACCTTAGCGCCCGGTCAGCATATACGCATTACCGGCAATCCATTACCTGCACTGCAAGAAGGCGTAATAATATTAACTATAAATGGGCAAGGAAATCGTACTGATGCCTTTGAACTGAGCTTTACCGCCATTGCTTACCAGGTTTTAAAACCCTATCGCCCGGCTCCAATAGCGTGGCCCAAAGCCGTAGGTACATTACCTGCTCGAGTGACCAGTCCGGATAACGATATTTACGGTTATATCGATACCCAAGGGCGTTACCGGGTTAAGTTTAATGTTGACTTAAAAAACTGGAAAAATGGTCAAGAAAGTCTGTGGGTCAGACTGGCTAAGCCGTATGCCGGTCATACCTATGGATTTCACTTCCCACTTATTAATAACACTGAAGTAGCCATTGGCTTTATGGATAATAATCCAGATCGCCCCTATATTGCGCATGCCATGCATGACAGTGCTCACCCTGATCATGTAACAACGGTAAATAAACATCGCAATGTCATCCGTACGCCAACTAACAATAAGTTACGCATGGACGATAAACGAGGTAAAGAGCATATCAAGCTTGCTACCGAATACGGCAAAACGCAACTAAATATTGGTCATTTAGTGGATCAAAACAAAGAACAACGTGGTGAAGGGTTTGAGCTACGAACTGATGAATGGGGAGCTATCGCTGCTGAAAAAGGTTTATACCTAACCAGCCAGACCGAGCCAAAAGCACAAGGCAAACAACTTGATATGCAAGGTGCGATAACGCAACTTGAAAATGCGCTATCAATCGCTAAAGCACTGCAAAATGCAGCAAACAGCTCACAAGCACACACCGCTGAGACGGATAGCCAGGCGCAACTTAAAACATCATTAACTCAACTAGCTGAAAGCGGAATATTAGCTTATGCACAAGAAGGTATTGCCTTAACCAGTCCGGAAGATATTCAGCTATCAACCAGCAATAACGTAACTGTCACTGCTGAAAACCAAACGGATATCAGTGCTTTAAAAAATATCACCGCATCATCGGCCGAAGCAATAGGTCTGTTTGCCCATAAATCAGGTATGAAAGTATTTACCAATCAAGGCGATATAGAAGTGCAAGCGCAAAATGCCAATTTAGCCATGGCGGCCAAACAAGACATTAAAATAGATAGTGTAGAGGGTAAAGTAAGTATAACCGCCAGTGAAAACATCACGTTAATTTGTGGTGGTTCATATATTAAAATCAGCAGTGAAGGCATTGAGCTAGGTACCTCCGGAAATATCTATCTAAAATGCAATGCGTTACAAAAAATGGGGCCAGCATCTTTATTTGCACCAACCATCGAGCTTCCTTTAGGGGCAATTACTCTTTCACAACTTCCTTGTCAACTGAATCTTAAAATCAGCGATATTCCAGGTAGAAATGGTATTAATTATGCTAATTCAGATTGGCGAATTGTATTAGCCAATTGTTCAGATGATGCGCTAATGACCGATGAGGTTATCTCAGAAGGAAAAACAACACCACAAGGTGAATTAGCGATATCACCAGATGACTCGAAAGAATTGATAAAACAATATAATAAACATCCAGGATTCCTATGGATAGTGACTAATAATATTGCTTATCAGCTACAATTTACGACTTTAGGAAATGAAGATAGTTTGAAAAAAAATATTAAAGCGGCTCATGCGATGGGATATAACACCAAAATGTTAAAAGAGCAAAAAAGATTCTTAAATGCAGTTGAAAGTAACTCACAAATCAACAAGAATCAATTAATTAACTCAATAAAAAAGTAATGGTATACCAATGACGGAACATAATAAAACATACGTTTTACTTGATAAAAATAATAAAGAAGACTACACCTCGACTGTCACCGATGATATTTGGCTATATGATATAAATGAACAAAATATTAGGAATAATTTTGCCGAACCAACACATAAAAATAGTGTTAAAGGATATGTACAATCCTATGAATACTTTCAGGATTTGATTACTGAAATTAGAAGTGCCGAAAAAGAAATCTACATAACTGGATGGCAAGTCAATTGGGATGCAAAGCTAACACCTGATTTACGCTTAATAGATGTACTACTTGAAGTGGTACAAAAGAATAAAAATTTACAAATTTTTATTTTGCCCTGGAGACATCAATACCCAATGAATACAGGCGATCATGAAACCATGATTGTATTAAGAAATTATATTAATGAATATATAGGACGCGAAGCAATAGCGGTAAGATCTCATCAATCTTTAAATGATGAATCTTCTCCTGTAACCACAAGGTTTTACTCTCATCATCAAAAAAGTATTATTATCGATAAGAAAATAGCGTTTGTTGGAGGGATTGATTTAGCCTATGGTCGCTATAGTCATGGTTATGATTTGGATCCTAAAGCTGATAATCGGCAAGTACTGAATCGATATAATCCATGTGTAGTATTAATGGGAGATGCGAAAAAAAAATTATCCCTCACTTTTGACCCGACGGATCGATCGTTTTCATCACTAAAATTGTACAAACATTTACAGGATCAGGTATTTATCAAAAAATTAGCTCAACCAACTAAAGTGACATTAGCCGATAATCAACCTATCATGCCATGGCAAGATATTCATGTCAAAATTGAAGGTAAAGCAGTATTTGATTTAGCCATCAATTTTATTTTGCGTTGGAATCAAGCTGAGAACAAAAATGAACATTCTAAAAATGTAACTTATAACAACCGTTCACAAAATTGGCCTCCAACAAATCAAGATGTAAATTTCCCTCCTGAAAATGTATCTGATGAATGTCTTCACCGTAAGATTCCCTTACCGACTCAAGAAAATTATGATGACATAAGCGATACAGGTAATATCAGCGTCCAAATCTTAAGAAGTGCATCAAAATCTATGCGAGTTAATGAGGCACAGGTAGTACTACATGATGCTGTCAATGATATACTTTCAGGTAAAGAGGGAGTAAAGAACCGCCCTCCAAATGTTGAAAATAACGTAAAATTTACAAACCAACCTCAAAGTGATATTTATCAAGTAATGCTTAAATTAATCAAAAAAGCCAAACGTTATATTTATATAGAGAATCAATTTTTTATCTCTGATTATGGTCAACCTTTTGCGGGTTTATCTAAGCTATCCAAACCAGCTGAGACTGAAAATGGATTAACCCCCTTTTTAACAAGATTGCTATCTTTCAGTGGAGATGAGTTACCGGAAAATCAAATTGTACAAGCATTGAGTGATAAGATAGCTAATGTAATCTTTGCTTATCAACCGCAACCTTTTCATATTTATATTACCATACCTGTACATCCGGAAGGTATGTTAAGTGAAGGTGCAATTATCACTCAGACTCATCACACCAGGCAAACTATTTCTTTTGGGACAGATAGTTTGCTCAACCGTATTCGTAAACATTTATGGGTTTATCAACAACTTAACAATGATAAAGTACCACGTAAACAATGGAATAAACTGCGCCCAACCTATTATGATAAGATGGGTGATGAATACAAAACCGTCCCGTTAGAAGAGTGTGCTAAATATGTTACTTTGCTTAATTTACGTAGTTGGACGCAGTTAGGCGATCGTAGCGTAACCGAACAAATTTATGTACATAGTAAATTAACCATTGTTGACGATCTATATGTATTGGTGGGCAGTGCCAATATTAATGATCGTAGTTTGTTGGGTGATCGGGATTCTGAATTGGCAGCATTAATTGTCGATAATGATGCCCAAACAATACAATGCCCGGAACGTGGTATTGAGATACCGGTTAGAAAGTTTGCTTATCAATTACGTAAAAAAATCTGCCAAGGTTTGTATGGTGAGGGGTTAGAACAAGCAATTAAAGTACCTGAACTAGCCAGTAGCGTTAAAGCCATTCAATCTAGAGCTAAAGCTAATACTGATATTTTTGAATCGGTTTTTCCATTTATACCGAGGAATTATTTTAAAGAAAAAGTTGGCATGGATGTTACGGTTGAATTTGCTTCAATTTGGCCGGCTTTAGATTATAAAAAATTAGAAAAACGTAATAGTGAAAAATGGCAAGAGATTAAAGCTAGAACCGAAAAAAACAAGGGACAATATCCAAAATACGAATCGGTCCCTATTGATGACATAGAAGAGTTAGCTAAAGATAACATGGCATATTATTATTTTAAACACGAATTATTAATGCCTTTTAATACTGTTTTTTGGCAAAATTATACTATTAATCAACCTTCCGAATTACAAAAAGTCAAAGGGTATATTACATTGGTACCTATCCATTGGACCGAAGGTGAAAATAATGCCATTCCTTATCATATAAGGTTAGTGACTTAAGGAAAAATATTATGAAAAGAGTGATATTATTAACCGCTTTGCTCGGTAGTTGTTTTGCCTCTCAAGCGGTTGAATTGAACTATAAAACCGAGTGTATAGGCTCTTATACTGTAAATTTACCGGATAACCTTGAAATTGCACTTTACCCGACAGCTCAATATCTACAGCCAAAATCTAAATATTCTGTCTATTTTGCAGATGGTAAATGGGCTATTTTATCTGGATTTAACTATAATGATAATAAATTGTCTATTACAGCAGATTGGGATAATAATGAATTAATTAATGCTAAAAAACAACTAATTGATTCTAGTAAAAAAGTTAAAATTGATAATCCTGATGAGTCAGTCGAATTATGGGAAAAAACCAATGGCTTTGGCTTCTATGCTAAAAGCGGATCTTTTGTAAATTTTATTGAGAAGAATAAAATATATACATTTTTTACTTCTAGCCATTATCAAGGTGAAGAAAGGAATTTTGACTTTTATAAACAAAATGCTGAAGCGATTATTAATGGATTTTCTACCCGTGAACTGTTTGAAGTGCCACAAACGGCCGGTAAGTGTATTCCCTATGGTTTTGTCGCCGGTAATGATTCAACTACACCGCTCAATCTTACCGTATCTTTTCGTTTAAATGATCATCCTGATATTGTGATTTCGTTCTCAGAAAATACCCGTTAATTTACTAATTCGTTTAGTTTTAAGGCGAAAGATGAAATAAACCTTTTTTGGAACGATAATTATGATATCAACAATAATAATATCAAAGACATCAAATTATTGGGTTTCCCAACAAAATATAGAGATATAGAAATGGATGGACGAAACGGAACCGCCGGATTTGTTGAGATACGTTATAAAGATAAATCGCCTTCGGATTATGGTTATTACGGTGTGGTCTCCTATTATTCAAGAAATGACAAAAGTCAGGTCAATCATCCATGGTTACTGTTAACGGTAATTGGTAAACGTGATGAAGCGAAAGGGCATACGCCACTCAGTAAAGATGAGATTTATCAACTCGCCAAAACCATTGAAGCTTCAATAAAACGCCGACCAACCGAATAGTGCTTCAAACATCCAAAAATAACAGACAAAGCGATAGTTTAGGTAAAAAGGGAAAAGGGTAACAGTATGATAAGGAGAGTGATATTATTAACCACTTTGCTCGGTAGTTGTTTTGCGGCTCAAGCGGTTGAATTGAACTATAAAACCGAGTGTATAGGTTCTTATACTGTAAATTTACCAGATAATCTTGAAGTTGCGCTTTACCCTACAGCTCAATATCTACAACCAAAATCTGAATATCCTGTCTATTTTGCTGATGGTAAATGGGCTATTTTATCTGCTTTTAATTATAATCGAAATGATTTAAGCATTACAGCAAATTGGGATAATAACGAATTAATTGATGCAAAAAAACAACTAATTGATTCTAGTAAAAAAGTTAAAATTGATAATCCTGATGAGTCAGTAGAATTGTGGGAAAAACCCAATAGCTTTGGCTTCTTTGCAAAAAGCGGATCTTTTGTAACTTTTGTTGAAGGGAAAAAAATATACTCATTTTTTTCATCTAAACGTTACCAAGGTGAAGAAAGGGATTTTGACTTTTATAAACAAAATACCGAGGCGATAATTAATGGATTTTCTACCCGAGAACTCTTTGAAGTACCACAAACGGCCGGTAAGTGTATTCCATATGGTTTTGTTGCCGGTAATGATCCAACTACACCGCTCAATCTTACCGTATCTTTTCGTTTAAATGATCATCCTGATATTGTGATTTCGTTCTCAGAAAATACCCGTTAATTTACTAATTCGTTTAGTTTTAAGGCGAAAGATGAAATAAACCTTTTTTGGAACGATAATTATGATATCAACAATAATAATATCAAAGACATCAAATTATTGGGTTTCCCAACAAAATATAGAGATATAGAAATGGATGGACGAAACGGAACTGCCGGATTTGTCGAGATACGATATAAAGATAAATCGCCTTCGGATTATGGTTATTATGGCGTGGTCTCCTATTATTCAAGAAATGATAAAAGTCAGGTCAATCATCCATGGTTACTGTTAACGGTAATTGGTAAACGCGACGAAGCGAAAGGGCATACGCCACTCAGTAAAGATGAAATTTATCAACTTGCCAAAACCATTGAAGCCTCAATAAAACGCCGACCAACAGAATAGAGCTTCAATCGCAAAAATAACAGGCAAAGCGTGGTTTAAGTAAAAGAGGGGGAAGTAAAACAGTATGATAAGGAGAGTGATATTATTAACCGCTTTACTCGGTAGTTGTTTTGCTACTCAAGCGGTTGAATTGAACTATAAAACCGAATGTATAGGCTCTTATACTGTGGATTTACCAGATAATCTTGAAGTTGCGCTATATCCTACTAAACAGTATTTAGAACCAAAACCTGAATATCCTATCTATTTTGCCGATGGTAAATGGGCTATCTTATCTACTTTTAATTATAATCGAAATAAATTATCTATTACTGCAAATTGGGATCATAACAATTTAATCGAAGCAAAAAAACAAATGATTGAATCCAATCAGAGTGTTAAAGTTGATTATCCTGATGATTTAGTTGAATTGTGGAACAAAAAAAATGGTTTTGGTTTTTATGCAAGTGGTGGATCTCATGTAACTTTTGTTGAAGAAAATAGGGTATATTCATTCTTTTCATCTAAACATTACCAAGGAAAAGAAAGGGATTTTGACTTTTATAAACAAAATACCGAGGCGATAATTAATGGATTTTCTACCCGAGAACTCTTTGAAGTACCACAAACGGCCGGTAAGTGTATTCCATATGGTTTTGTTGCCGGTAATGATCCAACTACACCGCTCAATCTTACCGTATCTTTTCGTTTAAATGATCATCCTGATATTGTGATTTCGTTCTCAGAAAATACCCGTTAATTTACTAATTCGTTTAGTTTTAAGGCGAAAGATGAAATAAACCTTTTTTGGAACGATAATTATGATATCAACAATAATAATATCAAAGACATCAAATTATTGGGTTTCCCAACAAAATATAGAGATATAGAAATGGATGGACGAAACGGAACCGCCGGATTTGTTGAGATACGTTATAAAGATAAATCGCCTTCGGATTATGGTTATTACGGTGTGGTCTCCTATTATTCAAGAAATGACAAAAGTCAGGTCAATCATCCATGGTTACTGTTAACGGTAATTGGTAAACGTGACGAAGCGAAAGGGCATACTCCACTAAGTAAAGATGAAATTTATCAACTGGCCAAAACCATTGAAGCCTCAATAAAACGCCGACCAACAGAATAGTGCTTCAAATATCCAAAAATAACAGACAAAGCGATAATTTAGGTTAAGGGGGAAAAGGGAAACAGTATGATAAGGAGAGTTATATTATTAACTACTTTACTCGGTAGTTGTTTTGCCATTCAAGCGGTTGAATTGAACTATAAAACCGAGTGTATAGGCTCTTATACTGTAAATTTACCAGATAATCTTGAAGTTGCGCTTTATCCGACTAAACAGTATTTAGAACCCAAATCACATTATCCAGTCTATTTTGCTGATGGTAAATGGGCTATTTTATCTGCTTTTAATTATAATCGAAATAATTTAAGCATTACAGCAAATTGGAATGCTGATGAATTAACCAATGCAAAAAAACAATTAACTAATTCCTTTTTAAGTATTAAAAATAATAATCCAGATCATTTATTTGAACCGTGGGAAAAAGAAGACAGCTTTGGTTATTTTGAAAAAGGTGCATCTCGAGTAATTTTTATTAAAGAAAATAGAATTTATTCTTTTCGAAGTTCTAATTATTATGACGGAGATAAAAAAGGTTTTGATTTTTATAAGCAAAATGCTGAAGCAATTATTAATGGATTTTCTACCCGAGAACTTTTTGAAGTGCCACAAACAGCCGGTAAGTGTATTCCATATGGCTTTGTCGCCGGTAATGATCCAACTATTCCGCTCAATCTTACCGTATCTTTCCGTTTAAATGATCATCCTGATATTGTGATTTCGTTTACTGAAAATACAAATATTTTTACCAATTCATTAAGGGTTGGCGCCGAAGACGAGATACGTCATTTTTGGGGTTACAATTATGATAATGGTAATAGAAATATCAAGGATATTAAATTACAAGAAAAACCTAAATATAAAGATATAGAAATGGATGGACGAAAAGGAGTGTCAGGATTTGTTGAGATACGTTATAAAGATGCATCGCCTTCGGATTATGGTTATTATGGTGTAGTTGACTATGATTCAATAAACAAGAAAAGCCCAAATAAGCATCCATGGTTACAGTTAATGGTAATTGGTAAACGCAACGAAGCGAAAGGGCATACGCCACTAAGTAAAGATGAAATTTATCGACTGGCTAAAACCATTGAAGCCTCAATAAAACGCCGACCAACAGAATAGAGCTTCAATCGCAAAAATAACAGGCAAAGCGTGGTTTAAGTAAAAGAGGGGGAAGGAAAACAGTATGATAAGGAGAGTGATATTATTAACCGCTTTGCTCGGTAGTTGTTTTGCTACTCAAGCGGTTGAGTTGAACTATAAAACCGAGTGTATAGGCTCTTATACTGTGGATTTACCAGATAATCTTGAAGTTGCGCTTTATCCGACTAAACAGTATTTAGAACCCAAATCACGCTATCCAATCTATTTTGCTGATGGTAAATGGGCGATTCTATCAACATTTAATTATAATGATAATAAATTGTCTATTACTGCAAATTTGGATCATAGCAATTTAATCGAAGCAAAAAAACAATTATCGAATTCTATTCAAAATATTAAAATTAAAAATCCGAATCATTTAGTTGAACCATGGGAAAAAACGGATAGTTTTGGTTTTTACTCAACAGAAGCTTCACGAGTGATCTTTATAAAAAAAAATAGAATTTATTCTTTTCGTACTTCTGAACGTTATCAAGGTGAAAAAAGAAATTATGACTTTTATAAACAAAATACCGAGGCGATAATTAATGGATTTTCTACCCGTGAGCTGTTTGAAGTGCCACAAACGGCCGGTAAGTGTATTCCATATGGCTTTGTCGCCGGTAATGATCCAACTACACCGCTCAATCTTACCGTATCTTTTCGTTTAAATGATCATCCTGATATTGTGATTTCGTTCTCAGAAAATACCCGTTAATTTACTAATTCGTTTAGTTTTAAGGCGAAAGATGAAATAAACCTTTTTTGGAACGATAATTATGATATCAACAATAATAATATCAAAGACATCAAATTATTGGGTTTCCCAACAAAATATAGAGATATAGAAATGGATGGACGAAACGGAACCGCCGGATTTGTTGAGATACGTTATAAAGATAAATCGCCTTCGGATTATGGTTATTACGGTGTGGTCTCCTATTATTCAAGAAATGACAAAAGTCAGGTCAATCATCCATGGTTACTGTTAACGGTAATTGGTAAACGTGACGAAGCGAAAGGGCATACTCCACTAAGTAAAGATGAAATTTATCAACTGGCCAAAACCATTGAAGCCTCAATAAAACGCCGACCAACAGAATAAGAATAGAGCTTCAATCATCATAAATGACAGGCAAAACGAAGGTAGAAGTAAATAGGAGATGAAAAGTGAGAATTGAACTAAATCAATTAGAAAACAGAAGTGGTTATTAATTTATTTTTATGATTATTTTGTGGAATTTGTATCAGGTGAAATATTATATATTAACGGCTGTACAGTGAAAGATATTAGTTTTTATCCTGATGGTATCGGTAGAATAATAAAATACGAAGAAAAGCATATTGATATTACTGAAATTATCGGTAATAGAGAATGGTCATTACAATGGGACAATGATCCATATAAATGGAATGAATCAACCTATCTAGATTTTTCTGGTGATCATTCAGGTAGCTTGAAGATATGTTTTAATAAACAAAATCAACTAACCCAACAACCAGACAGTGAAGCTGACGAGGATTTTAACGAATTTGATGCGCTGATGCTTATCACCAATGATCTACAGCGCCGGCATGAAATGAAATTAGCCGAACTTGCAAAAAGACCGCAACTTAAACAAACTTACCCGTTCAATCCCAATGCGCGTGCGAATTATTCTTATGATTTAAATTAAAGGTAGAATAAACAAATGAATAACGACCACTATCAAATCATCACCGGTAAAATTGCTGACTTACAAGTGATTGATACTGACTTAGCGCTGTTTGGTAAAGGCACGTTTGCCAGCCTGCCTTTACTGGGGCAATTGGCACTAGGTAACACGACCGAAGCCGCCAGTCAGGTAGGCATGGCTAGCGGTCAGCAAGAGGCTGCCGACTACCTCAATAGTGTACAATATTTTCGCTGTAAACTTGGCGAGTTAACCATACAAGGCATTTTTTGCCGGGCTTTTTTTCATAATGGTGATCAGGTCGAAGTAGTGGTTGAACCAATGGAGGACGGCAGCTATTATGCTTATGCCCTACGTCGACCCATCGATCATCGCCTATGGCTCTACCCTTGGGCAATGAAAGGAACCAAAGCAAATAAGACTGATGCATTAAAAGCAACAGCACCTTTATCACTTCTTATTTTCATAGCAACTTTCATAGCAATTTCAATTATTAGTGATAATTTTTATTTTTTTATTTCTACAATTATTATTTGTATATTAGTCGATGGGCTATTTTTTTTATTTTACTACTGGAGTTATAAAAATATGTTAGGTGGTGGTTCTAAAGAAGCCGATAAAATATTTGCTACCCTTGGTTACCCTAAACCCAAAACCGTGAATATGGAACAAGAATATATGGAGATGTTCTTTAATAATAAATCCATGAAAGAACCTGGTTTTTATATCGATGTCACAACTGACGAATTTATCCGTAAAGATCCACCTGGGGTCAAATGGGTCGCCTTCTACCGCGAAGCGCCACCCATCCCCGACTATATTACCGTTATCCATACCGAAAAGAACAACCGTAAGCGAAAAAAATGAAAGCAAATAACGACCACTATCAAATCATCACCGGTAAAATCACTGACTTACAAGTGATTGACACTGACATAGCGCTGTTTGGTAAAGGCACGTTTGCTAGTTTGCCATTACTGGGGCAATTAGCACTAGGCAATACTACTGAAACCGCCAATCAACGGGGCATGGATACCAATCAGTCTACTTTTTCACTCAATATTTTATCTAATTTTCGCGTGATGTGCTTAATAATCGCGGTTCGGAAATCCAACTTCATGTTGATGCTGTTGTCTGCAGTTAACATTAATAATAGCATGAAGTTTAGTTCTGCCTAATGGGGTAATGCTTAGTTCCCGACGATTAATGTCTTGTTTAAACCAAGCTTGGTGTAGCATTGCTTTAAGTAGTTGTGAACCTAATTGACCACCTATATGATCGCGATGTTCGGTAAAATCTATACAACGTTTACCAACAATTTTGTTGTCAAAGTCATCCGGTAATAATTGGTAGTGATTTAAAAAATTTTTTCCTGCTGTAGTAATTAAAAACAGATCTTCTTGAATTGTTATTAAGTTATTTTGTAGTAATGATTGTGTTAATTTTACCGACCATGATCCAGCTAAATGCTTATAACAAGTTCGCGCTTGCTGAAATTTTTGTTTGTTGTTGGTACCGGTTAAAAATAGATAATCATTGGGCGGAATAATTCTAAAGGTTGATTCTATAAAATCGGCAGTATCTTGATTGTTAATTTCATAGTAACGGTGCCTGCCACAAGTTCTATGATGAATTAGTTGAGCATCTTCTAGTTTTTTTAAATGAAACCGCGTTGCCGACGGTGATAAATTTAATTGTTTTGCCAACCATGATGCACAAAGGGTACGGCCATTCATTAACTCAATGATAATCATTACTCGATTAAAATCCGACATGACATCAGAAAAATGGATTAAATCTTCACAATATAATTTTTCACTCATCGATTTAATATTACCGCAATAAATTAATTACCAGCACATCTTACTCCTCTTTTGTAATATATGTTTCAACGTAATTTTAAACATAACTAGCTAATTATAAATAAACTCATTAAATATGTTTGTTATTAAAAAACGCTTTATAGTAGGTAGCTAATGAGTGATCAAATCACTGATGCAAAACCCAGTTATTCTATTTATATTATTTGTGGTTTAGGCTTGTTTTTATCAACACTTGATACTGGGATTATTAATTTAATTCTTAATTCACTAGCAATTAACTTTGCTACTTCATTAACGTTTATAGGTTTATCGGTCACTTTATATTTATTATTTTTAATTATTTTGCTTATACCAAGTGGCTGGTTTGGTGATGTGTATGGGCAAAAAGCTGCGTTAATATTAGGTTTTTTGCTGTTTGCCATAACCTCGTTTTTAGCCGGATTCAGTGAATCAGCTTGGCAATTTATTTTAGCCAGATGTGGTCAAGGAATAGCTGCGGCATTATTACAGGCAAATTGTTTAGGATTAGCTGGAATACAATCAACTAAACAAAAATTGCAATTGAATGCTGTAATTATGTTAGCTATTAGTATAGGACCAATATTGGGACCGAGTTTAAGTGGTTTTATTTTACAATATTGGCAATGGCGACTACTATTTTTTATTAATATTCCTTTTTGTATTTTAGGTTTGGCAGTGACATTATCACTAGCTAAGTTACCTAACAGCAGGCACCGTGCCGATACTTTATTCTCTTTCGAGTTATTACTTCAGTCAACTATTAGGTATGTGGCAATTGGCAGTTTTATCTTTGGGTTTACTGCTGGGGTTATTTTTTCAGCTTTCCCAATTATATTGATTAGGGAAACTAATTATCCTATTGATATTATAGGCTTAATTAGTATGGCTTCGCCAGTTGGGGTAACTTTAAGTGTTTTAATTAAAAAATTATTAGCTAACGATGTTAACCAAATAATCATGATCTATGCTTTACCAACAATGTTGCTGGCATTTACCTTATTTTGGGGCATAAGTTTAAATATTTCAGCATGTGCATATATTGTAGCCGCTTTAGGTTACGGTATTGGTGGTGGATTATTGCAAAGTTCATTAATCCATGTAGCAATGCAACAACAGCCAGATAGACAATCTACGATTGGTGGAATGTTAAGACTGTGTCAAAATTTAGGCATTATTTTAGGTACCGAGTATGCTTTAGCCATTTTAGGCACCAATATAAGTAATGTTGATTTAGCACAAAAGGCAGAAATGTATCAACTATTGTGGGGATTGAATATCATAATACTAATCTGTATGTTTATTTATTCATTCAGATATAATCAAAAGAGTAAAAATAACCAATAGCAGTGGGTTAGCTGTTGGCTAAAGTTGCTGATGTTTTGTAGCAAACAAGATCGAATTAAAAAGGCTAAATAATCGGCAAGGCCAATAAGCAGTACCTATTATAAATTAATCATGCATAGGTAAGTTAAATATAATAAGTATCTGCTTAATTTTAATTAATAGTGAGGAAATCAATCACATTATCTACAAAAATTTTTCGTCCGTGTTCATTTTTATCAAGATGGACAAAATGCGTAGCTTTTGGGATCTCGACTAATTGTGCATTAGGTGCCTCATTGATGATAGCTAAGGCATCTTCTTTACGGCTCCAAAAATCATTTTGTGAAAAGATCACTAACGTTGGCATAGTGAGATCTTTTGCTTGCCATTGACGTTTGCCAATTGCCAGTTCAAAGCTATCGGCCATTGCACCATTGGGCGAGCGGAATTGTGGGGGGGTATGGTTATAAGATTGTGGATCGGAGGCTAATGCTGCTTGTGCATAGGCTTGGCTCACTAAAGGATCGCGCCACAAATTTTTATCTTCTACAGTAATACTGTTATCCCATGCCGGGAACAGACTTTCTTGGGTATTGAGTTGATAACCACCTATGTGTGGATTAAGTTGGCCTGAATGTGCAGGATCGTCCAAAAAAGAAACTTTACCAAGTATTGGATGATTTTGTGTTGTGCCATACAGTGAATTATAGATTACCAGTTTATTGACTGTTGCAGGATATTTAGTCGCATAAGCCGCAGACCAATGCCCACCGGTTGCCCATCCTAATAAATTGACTTTAGACGAAGCTGACAATTGCATAATGTGATTAATGGCACAGGCAATATCAGCTACGGCTGAATCTGTTCTAATTAAGGGTGCGGATTGTGCTGCCGGCTGTGACATTGCAGTTGGTCTTGTCGATTGACCATATCCCCTGAGATCTAATAAATAGGTATCTATTCCTGCTTTAGCGAGTTCCTCTGCTAACGATCCTCCCGCAACGGGTAAATCAAAAGAGCCTATGGCTGGTACTCTGGCTCCATGAATTAAAAGTACTGGGGCGGGTTTATTAACATTTTTATTTGCTTTAAGCTTAATTTCTCTGATAAATAAGTGTTGCTTGTCAAAGCATGATTCAATATAAAAATCCTTTTTTTGTAATGTATTGGCACTAGTCATCGAAGTTAACCCTAATAATGTAATGATAAAGAGTAAAAGTTTAGGCATAAGTTAATATACAATGCTCTGTTAATTATAATCCAAGTTCAAAATTTGATTTAATTTGACAAAGATAAATGAACTGATATAAAAAAATCCGTAAAATTATTAAACTATGATTTATGGTAATTGTCATTAACCAAATAGAAGTTCAATTAACTGTTCTTTGCAATTGTATGATGATTTCAGCAAATTTAGCTAATGTAATATTATATTTTTATAGGTTAATGTAGCTAATTGAACGATTGCAACTTTGCTGATGACAAAAAAACTAAAAGTAGGGATTTAGTTTAAACTTCAACATTCATACTCAGTAAAATATTTGTAAAGAACTTTCAGGAACACTATACGTTTCAATCTATAAAAGGGCTGTAGATAAAGTTGAAAATAACAATTATTGTACAAATAACAAGATGATTTATTGTAATATAACATCAATTAAAGTTGAAAAATGTAAAATAAAAAATAACTGAAAATGAAAAAATTATTATTTTTATTGACTCTAGTATTAAGCTTCTCTGCTAGGGCAGAAAATCTAACCGCATATTATAATAGTGATAATGAAAAAATTGATAAGCCAGAAGGACTTACTCTTATTAAAAATAATCTATACCAAGATAAGGAAAATAATCTTTATTTTATGGCCGATTATATAAAACATTCTTCGTCTGATGATGTCACTATTATTCCTAAAAAATTAGGTACCTTTTTACAAAAAGAAATATATGATAAAAATAGTGGTAGTTTAATTCCAATATCAAAAGTGATTGACATTGAAAGTTATCAAATGCTTGATGAACTTATTTTTAAGGATAAATATCATGTCTATTTTTATACCGGAACTGAATATTCGAATTATCCTTTTGTGATTGTTGATGAGTTATTATCATCTAAAGATATAAGCATACTTGATGGTAGGTATTTAATAAGCAATAATCATGTTTATCATTATGGTGCGTATACCTACATAGCCGAAGTGAATAATGCTCAGGCTTCGACTTTTTCTGTATTTCGTTTAAATTATAAAGATGGAAAAAATAATCGCTATTTTATTATCGGAAAAGATAAAAACAGATGTTATTTAGATGGCGAAGCCTTAGATAAAAACGCGATTGAGTCAATAAACGAAATAGCTTATCCGGCTATTTTATCTGGTTGTAATTAGTAAAATAAAATCAAAAAACGATTTATTATATTTATCTTTATTAATCAATTAAATTTTTTTGCTTTTTAAAATTAACCAAAAAGGTATTAATAATAAGCCAATATAGATGGTAAATAGCATTCGGTATTGCATTATGTTTAATATGAAACTGCCTAAATAAGTTCCTATACCGCCACCACCAAAGATAGCCACGCCAATGAGTCCGGACGATAAGCCTTTATTGTCTCCTGCAAGTTCAAGGGCTTTACTCGCTAAGATCGATTGAACTAATATATAGCCAATGCCAAGTAATATTGTTGCTAGATAAGCTAATATAACACTATTACAGCAATATAATAATAACGATGTTAACGAGCAACTCAAACCTAAAATAACGATATTTTGCGAGGTAATATTTTTTAAAAAAATTCTATTGATAAAACCGGTAAAAAAACAAGCTAAACCAAATAACATTAGTCCCAGACCGATATACTTATAATCGATAGCCAGCGATTTGAAAAAATACGAGCCGATAAAAGAATAACTGCCTAGTACTATAAATCCATTACAAAAAGCTAGAAAATATACCGTTAATAAGGCTTTATTTTTCAGTAATAGAATAGTTGTAGGGATGAAATTTGATTTTGCTATGTTTTTCGGACTAGTTGGTAAGCTGAAAATTGTCATAAAAGATAAAAGGGATAATATAGAAAATATTAGAAATATATTTCGCCAAGTGCTAATTTCTATTAACCAACCACCAATTCCCGAACTCAATCCTTGCCCTAAAAAAATCAAACCCAGAAAAATACCAACTAGTTTGGCTAAAACTTCATTTTTATATAATTCACCTAAAATACCAAGTGAGACGGCGACAATGCCAGCAGCAAATAGTCCTGTAATAAATCTATAAATGGTTAGCAATAGCAAATTTGGTGCAAAAGAACAAAGCAGGGTGGCAAGTGATAATAACAACATTAAGGCCAGTAATATATTTTTTCTACCATATTTGTCACTATAATATCCATAAAAAGGCTGTAGTAAACCATAAGGAAGCAAATAAGCTGTAAGCACGATACTAACTTGTGAGATGGTAAGTCCAAAGTCAGCTGCAATATTTGGCAATAAAAGTGAAGCGACCCAATTGTCAGCGGCAGAAATGAATCCTGTCAAACCAATAAGCATTACCACCCCATAATTTTTGATAAAGTTCATCTGCAAACTTCCAGCGTGTTAACTAAATTAAAAATAATACTCTTATATTTGATTGAAAACACTTATTTAATTAATAATAGACTCGCTTAGCCAACTTGAAAAGCTACCGTTTTAACATCTTTACCTTCTACTAGCATTAAGCGTTCACTGGTGAAAATTGGCTGTTAAATGAGAGTAACATGCTGCCGCGAGCAACCGAATACATAATTAAGGCAATTTGTTGCATAAAATAGGCATTTTTATCGCTTTTAAGGTATTAATATTTTAATGCATCAACAACGAGTTTGAATACGTTTGAGTGGCCTTGACGACTAGGGTAATAAATATAAAAAGAATCGTAGCTAATAGCAAATTCAGTTAATAATTCAACTAGTTGACCGCTGGCTAATTCGTTTTCTACATCGGGCCGGCCTAACCATGAAATGCCTAAACCATCTAAGACGGCTTGCTTACGCACACTACTATTAATTTTAAATTGTGAGTGTGGTTGGTATTTTACTATTTTGCCATTTTCAATAAATTCCCACGTTAATTCAGTGCCATGTTGGGCAGAAATTTGCATACCTACCAGGCGGTGATTATTTAAATCTGTAATTTGTTTAGGTTGATCTTTACCGACTAAATAGCTAGGGCTAGCCACTAATGCCATTTTTAGCGGGGCCGATATTTTGACCGCAATCATTTCTTTGGCAAGATCGTTACCTAAACGGCATCCCATATCAAAGCCTTGTTTGACGATGTCTGCCCAACTATTGTCAGCTTGAATTTCGATTTTAATTTGTGGATATTTGGGTAAAAAATCACGCAATTTAGGATAGATAATGTGTTCAATGGCAAAATCTGGGGCATTAATTTTAATAGTGCCGGTAGGCGTATCTAGATAACTATTTAATGCATTAACTTCTTGATTAATAGAGTTAAATAGTGGGGAAATTTGTTGGTAAAGTTGTTTGCCTGCCTCAGTGAGTGAGACATTACGGGTAGAACGATTAAATAAACGTAAATTTAAGCGACTTTCTAATTTGCGCATGCTGTGGCTCACCGCAGAAGAGGAAATTCCAAGCTGCTTACCGGCTTTTACAAAATTACCGGTTTGGGCAATAGTAATAAAGTAATTCAATTCATTGAAGTTATACATAATATGTAAGGCCATTATTGAATTTTATTCATCATACTATAAAACAATAACTAATTTATCTCAATAAAGGGAATGTCTAGAATAACTGTCAACGATTAGTTAGTTTAAGCAATATGATTGCTACCTAATCATCTAAAAAAATGAATTATCTCCATATAAACAGCGACAATTGAGGTTAATAATGTCTAAACAAGTGATTGTTTTGAGTGGTGCTGGTGCGATTGGTATAGCTATTGCCAGGCGCATTGCCGTAGGTAAACAATTGGTGTTAGCCGATGTCAACATAGCCAATGCGGAAAAGCAAGCCCAAGAACTGCGTAATGCCGGATTTGCTGTGCATACCATTGGTTGTGATGTATCAAATCCAGACGATGTTAATAACTTAGTCGATTTTGCAGTTAAACTTGGCGATATTATGGGACTGGTTAATACTGCTGGTTTATCGCCATCACAAGCATCGGCTAAACGCTTATTTGCCGTTGATCTATATGGCACGGCGCTGTTATTAGATTCCTTTGCTGACGTGATGGCAAAAGGCAGTAGTGCGTTAGTGATCGGTTCGCAATCGGCCCATCGGTTAGAACCGTTACCGATTGAACAAACCAAAGCACTAGCATTAACACCTACCGAAGATTTACTTAAGTTACCCTTTATTCAAGCAATTGATGACAGTTTAACGGCCTATCAACTTTCTAAACGCGGTAATGCTTTGCGCGTGCAAGCGCAAGCAGTGAAATGGGGGCATCGTGGTGCCAGAATAAACTGTATTAGTGCGGGTATTATTCATACTCCTCTTGCTAATGACGAGCTTAATGGTGAACGTAAACAATTTTACCGTAATATGCTTAAAAATTTACCGGTGGGGCGCGGTGGGTCACCCGATGAAGTTGCCAATCTGGCGGAACTGATTATGTCCGAAAAAGGCGCTTATATTACTGGCAGTGATTTTTTAATTGATGGTGGTGCCACGGCAAAATTCTGGTGGGATCAAGCTGACTAATTGAGTTTAAGCTTAATAAGTAATTAAGGAATAAAAATGAACAAGGTAACCGCAGGTAGAGATGTTTTGGGCGATTTTGCCCCAAAGTTTGCACAACTTAATGATGATGTATTATTTGGTGAAGTGTGGTCACGCGAAAAGCAGCTTGCTAAACGAGACCGAAGTATGATCACAGTAACCGCTTTGTTAGCCAGTGGTATTTTAGATAGTTCTTTGCAATATCATTTGCAAACAGCTAAAGACAATGGCATAACTAAACAAGAGATTGCTGAAGTGATTACCCATGTAGCCTTTTATATTGGTTGGCCAAAAGCCTGGGCTGCTTTTCGTTTTGCTAAAGATATTTGGACTGATTAATAGATTTTAAAAAGTGGAGATTATATGAACTACGTAAAACTTGGTAATTCTAATATTACTGTATCCAATTTTTGTTTGGGATGTATGAGCTTTGGTGATCCGGCAAGTAAAATGCATGCATGGACGCTTAACCCAACTGAAACCGAAACCATTATTAAACATGCATTAGATCTAGGTATTAACTTTTTTGATACTGCCAATACCTACTCTAATGGAACCAGTGAAGAATATGTTGGACGGGCACTAAAAAACAATATTGCGCGCGAAAAAGTCATATTAGCAACCAAAGTCTATTTTAATGAAGGGCATCTTTCCAAACAGGCAATAGCAAAAGAAATTAACGACTCACTTAAACGCCTTGGTACTGATTATGTCGATCTTTATATTATTCATCGTTTTGATTATAACACCCCGATTGAAGAAACCATGGAAGCGTTAGATAAGTTAGTCAAAGCAGGCAAAGTCCGTGCGTTAGGCGCATCAGCCATGTATGGCTATCAGTTTTTTAATCTCCAGCTTGCAGCTGAAAAGGGCGGTTGGACACCATTTGTTTCCATGCAAAATCATTACAATTTGTTATATCGCGAAGATGAGCGTGAACTTATTCCTATTTGTAAACAATATCATGTTGCACTAACTCCATATAGTCCTTTAGCCGCTGGCAGACTTTCTCGTTTAAATTGGCAAACTGATACTTTACGCAGCAAGACAGATAAAGTCGCTATTGCTAAGTATGATGGTACGCAAAAGAATGATAGCAATATAGCACTAAGAGTACATGAACTGGCTGAAAAATATGGTGCTAGCATGACACAAATTGCGTTAGCTTGGCAATTTGCCAAAGGTGTGACTTCACCAATTATTGGCGCCACTAAAACAAAATATCTTGATGATGCAATTGGCGCACTCAAGATAAAATTAACTCAGGAAGATATTAATTATCTTGAAGAATTGTATTTGCCCCATCGCATTATGGGCGCTATTTAACTATTTGTTAATATTAAGGATAATTAATATGAAAATAATCGACAAAACTGAATTTGCCAAGGCAGATATATTTGGAGTAGGAGAACTTAATACCGCCTATGCTAACTATTTTATTGGTCATTCCTTTCTTAAACCGTTAATCGATCCAGCCAATATATCCTTATTTCTAGCTAATGTAACTTTCGAACCGGGTTGCAGGAACAATTGGCATATCCATCATGCCAGCAAAGGTGGTGGGCAAATTTTGTTATGCACCGCCGGCAGTGGTTGGTATCAAGAACAGGGTAAACAGGCAGTTAGTTTACAACCGGGCTTTGTTATTGTCATACCGCCAGAAGTCAAGCACTGGCATGGTGCTAAAGTCGATTCTTGGTTTAGTCACATTGCTATAGAAGTCCCGGGAGAAGATTTACGTAATGAGTGGTGTGAGCCAGTGTCGGAACAAGAATACCAGCAATTGAAGTAAAGTTGTTATGTTTAGCAGTTCGCAGGTATTAAATTATTTTATTATTAATAATTAGTACAACTACAAAACATTCTAAATATAAAATGAAATAGTATTTAAGTTGATATATAAAAATGATAACAAGTAATGTAGCTTTCAGCCTGTGCTATTAATATTCAAACGTATAGTATTCCTGAAACATCTTTACAAATATCTATCTAGTAATATATCAATTAACCTAATATAGATTGTGTAATTTCATATAAGTTAAAACCGTTAGAAATATAAAACTAACAAGATACTAAAAAATATCTTGTTAGCAAAAATTCCTTTTTTATGGTAATTAAATAAATGTTAATTAATTTTCTCATTTGCTTCTGCAATCAGATAGTTAATTAAACAAATCAATAGCGAACATTGAGATAGACTGGAGTAATCATTAGAGAAAAACTCATTACCATAAATGTCAGTTATAGTGATAGTATTGGTCCAATCATTGGTACTAATTGATTGTAATTGATAATAATGGCATGAATTTATGTTATCAAATTGAATTTTATTTTGAGTTAACACAATATTTTTTTTCTGATTATCAAAATTTTTTAAATAATTACGACCAATTGCATAGTTTAGTAAATTGTTTTTATTTTCTATATATTCAAAACTTAATGATTGATTTTGTGCAAGAAGCGCCAGCTTTTCTTCAAATACTTCATCTATATAGTTTTGTAACCAAGCTTCTTTGTTGCCTCCACCTAATTTATTAGAACTGTAGTATGTTTGGTCATCATCCATTTGGATAATGAGAATAGAAATAAAACCATGTCGATCAGGGAATATATAGAAGTTTTTTACCTGATTATAGAAATAACTTACCGATTGTTTCCTTTTTTTGATTATTAAACCTTTTTCATAAAATTGTATGTCAGTATTTTTACGTGCAAAAAAGACAAATACCGCATAAAGAATTAAATTGATGATGATCGCAACAGCAATAAGTACAATAGTTTGGTCTAAGGGTAATAGATGGATTAGGTGAAGGGCTATAAGAGATATAAATTCGAATGCAGATAGAATATAAACTGTCAATTTTGGACCAAGTCCTAGTTTAGTAAGATGAACAATCTTTATACCCAAGGATGAAGTTGTCATACATTGATTTCCTTTTCTTAAAAATGCTATTAATTATAGATGTATATCAAAAAATCTAAATTAGATATTACTTAAATTTTTGTAGTGAAGAGTTTAAAATCAAATTATTTTTTTGGCAAATTTTTATGCAAAATTATAGGGTTATCAAAAGCCCCCCCTTTGATTTCTATAAATTTTTATTAACATAATTTTCAATGTATTCTTTAAAAACTCTCACCCGGTTAGGTAGGTAATTTCTGTCCTTAAATATGAGATAGATTGATCTGGCATTACCTATCCAATCCGGCAAAATTTGTACTAGTTCACCTTTAGCCAGGCTATTTTTGACAAATTGCGATGGGACAAAACAGATCCCCATTCCTGCCTTGGCGGCATCTATGATAAGTTCGGTGTCGTCCATAACTAAGCAAGGATTGGCGTGAACTTCGTAGTATTCGGCTTTATTGGTATTCTTTAATGGCCAAATTAGATTATTGTTGATATTAATCAAATTTTTATCCAATAAATCAACAGGATTAGCACAATCATGTAGGTGTGGTAAATATTCTTTAGAGGTACATAATATATTTTTCGATATTAACAGTCTTTTGGCTATCCAATCGCTATCGGCTAGATCGCCAACTCTAATTGCAATATCAATGTTCATATCCGCTAAATCAACCAATTTATTCGTTGCCATTAAATCTATTTTTATGTCCGGGTACGCTTTTTTAAATGAAAAAATACATTTACCAAACCATTGATGAGTTAAGCTAATTGGTGCGGTTACTTTAATGGTTCCACATAGTTTTTGGTGATAATCCTCTAGATTTTCTGCGGTTTCAATGAATTCATCAACTAAGTTGGTAAATTTAGCCATATACATTTGCCCTAATGTGGTAAGCGTGATCTTCCTGCTACTCCTATACATCAAAAGGCCACCAATAGCTTGTTCTAATTGTGTTAAGCGCCTGCTTATAGTTGGTGAAGGCATTGATAGCTTTTTGGCGGCTTTAACAATACTGCCTTCTTTAATTACGCTAATAAAAATTATGAGATCATCAAAAGATAGTTTCATTTTTGAAATTTAATGTTGTTATTTTGTTCATTGTACTATAAATGAAATGAACTTAAAATTAAATTTAGTTTACTAATAAACATCTAAGTTGACTCAAATTATAACGAGTCATTGAATCAAATATCAGCGTTACGGAAATCTAAAAATCATAAACACCTAAAGATAGTGATGTTGTCGAAATTTCAATATTTTGAATTAATTCTCCAACAAGAATTACTGATAGCTTCAATAATCTTAGATGCTTTATTTTAGAAATAATGGAGTTTAAAATGAATAATCGTCAAATGGCATTGTTACTGGTTACATTATCTACCTTTTTTTGGGGATCTAATTTTAACGCTGCAGCAATAGTTGTCACAAAAGTGCCTCCTCTGGTTGCCGCATCTGAACGTTTTATTATTGCGAGTTTAGTTATTTTTATTTACATGATTATTAAGGCTAAAAATAATATTAGTGTATTTAAATTAAATTGGCTGGCACTTATTTTACTAGGGTTATGTGGTATTACAGGGTTTAATTTAGCGTTCTTTATTGGGTTGCAAACCACCTCGGCAATTAATGGTGCTCTTATTATGGCTACTTCGCCAGTAACTACCGCGTTAATTGCCTCAATCATAGATAAACACCAAGTAACTTGGTCACAAAGGGTGGGGATGCTAATTAGTTTGATTGGTGTGGTTTTGGTGATCAGTAATGGCGATATAACTAATATCATCAAATTACAATTCAGTGGTGGAGATTTAATTATCTTATTAGGCAATTTAGCTTGGGCGATTTATACCGTCGGCTGTCGCAAATTTATCGCCAACTCAACCCCATTACAAACCACCAGTTTTACGATGTTATTTGGCTCAATTGGTATATTACTTTTCTCAATATATCAAGGTAACTTATTAAAAGAGATTGAAAATATCTCTCTATCTAATCATATGATTCTTATTTATTTGGCAATAGCCGGCGCGGTATTAGCTTATTTATTCTGGAATGTTGGCATAAAAGAACTAGGTGCTGCAACTACATCAGTATTTTTTAATTTAGTCCCGGTTTTTACGATGTTGCTTGCTCTAATAACAGGCCTAATCCCAAATGTATTACAACTAGTAGGCGCCGTTTTGGTGATTGGCGGGGTAATTTATACTACTGGTGCTTATAGGATAATGATAAAAAATCGTTAAAATCTCTTTAATAAAGTTATGATTGCCTAATTGTAAAGTAGTGTGATTAATTGGTCACAGTATTTAATGAATTTAATCTGTAATAATAGTCATTAAAATCAGTTTTTAATTAGATAGAGTAGCGACCAGATTATTAGTACTGTTTGGTTGTATTGGGACGATCTTTTGTTTAGTTATAGCCAGTGTGGTTGATTCCTACCAAATACATTTATTGATGATGTCCTTAACTGGCTTTTTTGCCGCCTCAGTACCAGCAGCTTAATGGTGTATCTCTATTAAAAGAATATGCCAGTTGGGTTTATTGCACCGGTTGTAAACAGACCATTGCTTATTTATGCTACGTGACTTACGATAAATGCCATTTTGATTTTGAATGTTGTTGTGGTGCAAAAGGTAAGCTAGATATCAGATTCACTAATTCTGAATATCCATTAAATAAACACCCGCTCATTATAGTAAAAAATAGATGTTGTTGCCCTATAGATCAATCACCATTAATAACTTTTGTTGAAAAAAATTTAATGCATTACAATTGTTATATAGCTTGTGCTAGTTGTAAAAATGAATTTTTCCAAAAAAAATAGCAAACCCTTTAATTTTTTAATCATTGGCGGTTGGGGCGTTATAAGGTTGATGCTGGGGTATTGTTATTGGTGCACTTGCTGATCCTGCTGTCCGCATTGAAGTGGGTTATGGTTTAGAAGGGACACTTACTGATTTAACCACTCGCAATGAGTTTAATTTTTAATCTCTTTGATAAATCATAGATATGATATCAATCTACGTTTTGTTTTTTATTCTAAGTGACATTCAAAGCGTAGATAACTCACCCAATAAATATTGGTTTTTACCGAACGGTGATTTTCTTAAATATAGCTAATTAATAAAAGTTAACAATACCAAATCAAAAGCTTGAAAAGTATTAGCATGATTACATCCTCTTTTTTACTTAATACCCTTTACTTACAATACATTATATTCTGTGTTATATTTTCCCTAATTCCCCCTAACTGTTAATGTTCAATGGATATCAAATTAGCTAAAAATGATAAACGTTATATTGAAGGCGCTGATGATGTATATAGCATCATGCAGCGTGTCCTTTTACGTGATAATAAAATTGACCAAGAAAAAGAGCATTTCTGGATGATTGGCATGAACGAAGCCGGATACATTCTTTATATTGAGCTGATTGCCCTTGGTACTTATAGATCAGTTGATATTGAACCTATGAATGTATTTCGGGTCGCTGTTATGAAAAATGCTTCCCGCGTTATTGCTGTTCATAATCATCCTACTGGACGACTAGAGCCTTCTGATGCCGATAAAGAAGTAACGGATCGTTTAATTCAAGTAGGACGTATTTTAAATATTACCTTTGTTGATCATTTGATTATTTCACCTGTTAATTATTCTAGTTTTAGAGCAACTGGTTTAATGGACGAGTTAGAAAAAAGCCTTAAATATGTGCCTACTTATTTGGTAATTGAGCAGATTAGGAAAGAAGAAAGGAGGATTGCTAAGGAGAAGTTAGCTTTAGAGAAAGATAAGACAAAAGTTGCAAAAGATAAATCTAAAGAGTTAGAACAACAGATTATTGCAGCAGTTCATTTTTTGAAATGCAAAGAGATCCCTATAGAGCAGATAGCAAAAATTTTAAATATAACGGTTAAAGATATCCAAAATATTTTAAAGAAGAAAATCATAGTTCGAGAGTAAACTGTTTTTTTAAGTAAATAACAACAATTACGCAAGTTTTAATTATATTGCGTTTTATTAGGATAAGTAATACTGTGTCTGAGATAAGAGAAATAACAGGATCACAATTCGCTACTGAGTTCTGTTTGAAAGACAGACAACTAGCATGGTTTTTGGGAGCTGGGGCATCAGCATCAGCGGGAATACCGACTGGTTATGATATGATAATTGACTTTAAAAAAAAATTATTCTGTCAGTTATCAAGTATCAAACCACGAGAAGTTGATGCTAATGATCCAGTTTGGCTCGAAAGAATTAACTATTATCTATCTAAACATTCATCGCTACCTCCTTCTAATGATCCTCTTGAATATGCTGCTGCATTTGAGAAAATTTATCCTACTCCAGATTTGAGGAGAATTTATATAGAGAATGCTATTAGAAAAGGTTCTCCTTCATTTGGTCATAAAGTTTTAGCATCTCTAATAACTACAAAGAAAATACCTTGTCTTTTTACTACTAATTTTGACTCTCTTATTGAAAGTACAGCAACGGTTACTGACCAAATGGTTGATGCTTCACTTCGGGCTCATTTAACCGTAGCTGCAATAGATAACGCCGATAGGGCTGTACATTGCATGAGGGAATCGCGTTGGCCGTTATTGGCTAAGTTGCATGGGGATTTTCAATCTATTCAATTAAAAAATACAAACGAAGAATTACAAACACAAGATAGTAAAATGAGAACAATACTAACATCTTGTTGTTCTCGATTTGGTTTTATCATTGTTGGCTATAGTGGTAGAGATAAATCAATTATGGATACATTGACTGAGGCAATATCTCAACCTAACCCATTCCCTGGTGGGATATATTGGGTAGCTCGTTCAGAAAAAAATCTTCTACCTGCCGTAAAAGCTTTTTTTAATACTGCTATTGATGCAGGGATTAATGTAACACTTATAAAGTCACAAACGTTTGATGAGCTTAATGCCGATATCGCAGAACAGATTGATTTTCCAGAAAAGCTTAATGATTATATTTATCAATCTAAAACAAAAATAAATACTTCTCATAATTTTAGAATTTATGAGGAAAATCGCTCTTTTCCCGTTTTACAATGTTCAACAATTCCAATTCTTTCATTACCTAAATTTGCACGACATATTAAGATTGATAAGCCACTGACAACAATACAAGCTAGAGAGTTAATCAAAGAAGCAAAGGTTAGAGCAATTGTAACTAGTAATGGTTTGGAAATTGCAGCATTTGGGGCAGATAAAGAGTTAGAAAGAGCTTTTAAAGATGTTAATGGAAAATTATTAGGTAGAATAGAATTAGATGCAGCAAAAGATAGTTGGGCTTTAGGATTGATTTATGATGCCCTTACGCGTGCAATGTGTAGAAACCAACCTCTATTTGCACGTATGCGTCGTAGTGGGCATTTAATTTTAGTAAAAAGTAGTGAAATTAAGGGAGGGGAACATAATACTCTCAAGTTGTCCCAACTTAAGGCTGCATATTCAGCCCCTCTATTTGGTAGTATCTCTAAATGTAATATAAACTATAATGAAGGTGTTCAAATTAAGTTGGAGAATTTCCTCGATAAATGGTGGTGCTGTTTTGAACCTACAACTTTCGTAGCGGATCAAATAGGTGATGATAAGCAAATTCGAAGTATAATAACTGATTGGCGTAGAGAGTTATGGGCAAAAAGATATAATTCTAAATGGGCAAAAATCATTACAGCGTGGGCAAATATTTTATCTGGGGATAATGGCGGCAGGTTAGAAACATTTAATATTAATAGTGATGAAGGACAAGATGCTGTATTTCAAATATCTTCAATAACAGCATGGAGTCGACCTAGTCATGACCATCACTACTTTCATCGAGGAGAAAAGCAATATGGATTATAAAAATTCAAAGCTACCTCCATTTCTACTTTTAGATGAACCCCAATTAACATTTAATCCCGATGATTCTTTTCTTGATGTGAATCCGTTACGTGGGCTTAATAAATTTGGAGCTTATAATAAAGAAAGTTTTCAAAAATATACAACCGCAGTGCGAATTGCCACAATAATTCCAGAAAATGGGGGTTCTAAAATTAAAGAATTAGTTAATACACTACGAACACCTCATTATCCGAATGATCGTAAAGAATATGTCTCAGAATTTAATGGATTTGAAAAATTATTTGGTATCCCCTTGGTTGCGTCCCAAACAAAACTCGCACATATTAAATGGCCTAATGATCTCAATAATTTTTTATATAATGGTAACCCTTCAGTAAAGTTAATGCAGGCAATAAAAAATAGCATTGAACAATTAATGAATATTCGAGATCAATTTGATGTTGTTTTGATTTATCTTCCTAAAATATGGGAGTTTGCTCTCAAAACCCCTAGCTTTGATGCTCATGATTATATTAAAGCTATAAGCGCTCAGTCTGGAATACCAACACAAGTAATAAATGATCGTGCTTTTACTTTTAATTACAAAGCATCTTTAGCATGGCGACTATCAATTGCTTTATATGTAAAAGCAGGTGGTATTCCATGGAAATTAGCCCCCTTACCAGGAATTCCTGAAAATACAGCTTATATTGGTCTTGCATATGCATTAAAAGATAATTTACAAGGAACACACTATGTCACCTGTTGTTCCCAAGTGTTTGATGCAGACGGTGGTGGAATGCAGTTTGTTGCATTTGAAGCACGTGATCCTGTAGAAAATATTGAAGATGCTAGAAGAAATCCTTTCTTAAGTCGTAATGATATGCGTTCTGTATTAGCTAGAAGTTTAAATTTATATCAAACTCGTAATGGTGGGATGCTACCTCGTAGATTAGTTATACATAAAACTACTCCTTTTAAAACAGATGAATTAGATGGAGCTTTTGATGCGCTATCAGCGATTAAAGAGGTTGAATGTATTCAAGTAACCAGTAATCCTGGTTTACGTGGAGTATGGCTAAAGAAAAGCCAAGAAAGTGGAAAGATAAGTGAGCCTGATGGGTATCCAGTTCCTAGAGGAACTGTTTTACAGAGAACTGAGAAATCAGCATTAATATGGGTTGCCGGTAATGCACCAAGTGCTTCTTTAAAAAATGATTATTATCAAGGGAAAAAAAGTATTCCTTGCCCAATAAATATAACACGTTTTACAGGGGATAGTCCGATGCAGTTCAGTGCGTTAGAAGCTCTAGCATTAACGAAAATGGATTGGAATAATGATGCACTTTATGATCCTGTTCCAGTTACTATTCGGTACTCTCAGCAGTTAGCAAAAATTATTGCTAATGTCCCTGATTTGCCGAGTAATGCTTACGCATATAGATTATTTATGTGAAGTAATTAATAAAAATAACGATGATAACATTTAATTTTTATTCAGATGTTTATATTAAGTAAGTTTCAATATAAAAGAATTAAGAATCGTTTTAGTTTAGATCACATTACTTACTGATAAATTAATATCCGAGTTAGCTCATTCATAAATTGTAAACAGTTTTAATATACCTCCCCCTGCCATCCCCATGCCCCAAATCCATCGAAGTCATGGCAAGGGCTTCTTTGTCTGAATAACCCTGCTCTTTGTAGTATTGTATCGCATCTTGAGCCCAAGCATACTTTAAACTATGTGGGGCAATAGTGTCGGTTCGTCCTGTGACGCTGGTTTGGTTTCGCCAGTAGGTAATAGCTGTTTTAAATTGGGTTTATACATCATGGCAGCTGGACATTTTGTTGTGTCTTCATGGTTAAGGCGTTATTAATCACTTATAGCGTTTTTGTGAGTTGAAGATATGAATAACTCTTGGGCTATCACCTTTGGTACCAAGAACAAAATAATTATTGTCTTGCCTTGCTTGGATCAATAAGATTTTTGCTGTAACAATGAGCTAATTTTTCAGTGCGTTGAATCATTTCTGTACGTACGTGTTCAGGCTCATCATTAAATTTAGGCATACCAGATATAAATCTCTTTCTATTTCTAATTAATTATTTTTATTAAAGGTCTTATTAATTATTTATAGCTAATTTCAATAAATTATGTGTCCAGTCATCTCTATTAATATAAATTGTATTTTTAACTAAAATGTTCAAGTAGATTTACTGAAGAAAAAATATAGCCGTCAAAATCAATCGATGTTTTATCTGATATATTCATTAATACATTTTTTTCATTTTCAATATGTTGCCACATCGCTTTATAAGTTCCTTCACTATCACGGCGGCATAATGCAGCTAATATTTGCTGGTGATCTGCATACCATTTTAGGCGATAACCTTTAGTATTGGTGTGTTCAGCTAGTTGTTCCCAATTAAACGATTTTTTTTTATGTTCCCATAAATTTTTAAGAGCATTAACTAGCATTTGATTTTGAGTCGCTTCAGCTATAGTAAGGTGAAATTGTAAATCGTTTTCTTTATTAGATTTATTATTAGTTGTCGCTTGTAATTCTTGTTCAAGTATTCTTTTTAGAGTCTCAATATTCGCTATCGTAATCATTTGGGAAGCAAACGCTGCAATATTAGTTTCTAATAACTGACTAGCTTGTAATAACTCAAATGGCCCCATAATTCGTGATTGTAATGAATTGGGTTTATTAATAACATAAACACCAGAACTTTGTTTTATAGAGATAAAACCTTTGACTTCTAAGGCGATCAATGCTTCGCGAACAATGGTTCGACTAACGCCATAAGCATCGGCAATAGTTCTTTCAGGTGGTAATTTAGAACCCAGAGGATACTCTCCAGAACTAATTTGTTCTAATAATACCTGTGCTATTTCTTGATATTGCTTCTTATAATCTTGATTAATGTTATTTTCAGACAAAATTCACCCGCTATCAGTTTACATTCGTACACATACTAATAATAACATCGGTAAGTGTACGGATTATAATTTATTATTTCTGAGTCATTTTTAAAATTTGATCCAAAACTTTAGTGGCATTCATTGTACCATAAGCAACTGGATCGATAATATCAATTGGTATTCCATAATTATCGGTTTGTTTTTTGCATTCTTCTAAAGCAAATCTCATTTGCGGCCCTAATAATACCGCAATAATGTTATCATGATCAGCATTTAGTTGTTGATATAATACTTGTTCACTAATTGCGATGAAATCTAATTCAATTCCTCTTTCAGCTGTTTCTTTTTTTATTTTATTCACTAATAATGACGTAGACATTCCGCCCGCACATGCAAAAATAACTTGTTTCATTTTTTACCTCTCATTTATATTGGTCATCTAATTTAATTGTAAGTTGTCGTGTTTTGATTAATTTTTCAAACCAAAAAGCCGATTTTTTCATAGATCTTGCTCGGTTTTGTGCCAAATCAATTTCAATTAGACCATAGCGATTTTTAAATGCATTCATTGGTGAAACGTTATCAGTGAATGCCCATAGCATATAACCTCCACAGTTGGCACCATCATTAATTGCTTTAAGCGCCCAATAAATATGCATTGAAATAAAATCAATTCGATAATCATCCTGAATTATACCATCACTATTTTTAAATCGTTTTTCATCTTCTATGCCCATACCATTTTCACAAATAAACCATGATTTATTGTTATATTCTTGTTTAACCCTCATTGCAAAATCGTAAACAATTTTTGGATAAATCTCCCAGCCCCTAGATTTATTCATTATTTTGCCTGGTAAATCGAACGGTTCATAATAATAGGCAGGGTGGAATGGCATATTTTTATTCCACTCTTTTGTTGCCGCTTTAACTCGATGCGGAAAGTATAAATTGATACCAACCTCATCAACACGATACTGCTTAATAATTTCTAACTCTTGGTCAGAATAATCCCACTTAACATGATGTTTTGCTAAAAGTTCAATAAGCTCTTGAGGATATTCACCATTAAACGCCGGATCAAGAAATACGCGATTATAAAAAAGATCATAGAGTTTTGCTGCTTGTTGATCTTCTTTTGAATTCGACCGAGCATAAGTTACTTCTGGATTTAAAATAGTACCAATGGTCCCTTGATAATTATTGTTACGGAATAGTTGAACAACTTTGGCTGTAGCCAAATTTTTGTTATGATTCCACTGCATCCATGTATTAGTATTTTGTTCATAAGGCCAACGCACGGCATCTAAATAAACCCTTGTTTGAATCACAATGGGTTCATTAAAAACAAACCAACGCTTAACAAGATGGTTATAACGTTCAAAAACTTTTTGAGCATATTTGGTGAAAAGTTCTACCACATGTTTTGAACCCCAACCGCCGTATTTATTGAATAGTTCTGCCGGTAATTCATAATGTTCCAAACAAATCATAGGGGTAATACCACTATCTAACATTGCAGTTATGAATTTATCATAATGGCTAGCATAATCTTCATCGACGATAGCATTTTCATAGTCTGTTAAAAATCGTGACCAATTAATTGATGTTCGGTAATGAGTTAAACCTATTTTTTTCATCAAATCGACATCTTCTTGATAGCGATTTATTGAATCTGTAGCTATCGCTGGGCCATAACCTTCATACCAAACATGTCGATCATTTTTATACCAAATATCAATATAAGAATCTTGATTGTCTTTCTTACCTGTCCAACCTTCAGTCTGCCATGCTGAAGATGAGGCTCCTAAAATAAAATTTTGTGGGATATTGATCGTTAAATCACTCATCATGTTACTCCTTATATTTAGTTATTCAGCTAATGACTGAAGTTCAGAACGCTTTGCTGCTATTTTTAAAAAAGGTAAATAGATAAAAATAGCGACAATAATACAGATTATTTGAGTTATCACCGCGCCAATTGAACCAGCAGTTGATAGATAGGCACTTATAATAGGTGGAGTAGTCCAAGGGATCATTACCACTGCTTTACCAGCAAAACCTAGACTTGTGGCAATATAACCAATAGTTCCGGTAATAAGCGGAGTTATGATAAACGGGATCGCTAAAATAGGATTTAACATTATTGGCATACCAAAAATAACAGGTTCATTAATATTAAAGACTCCCGGTCCTAATGAAAGTTTAGCTATTTCGCGCATTTCCTTACGTTTAATCGCGGCAAAAATAGCGATGAGTAATCCAATGGTACAACCTGAGCCGCCAATGCTCATATACACATCCCAAAATGGCATGGTAATAATATTAGTTGGTTCAACTCCTTGCTGAAAATCATTCATATTCACCATTATTGCGCCAAGTAATAATGGCTCACGGATTGGTTTTATCATTTGATTGCCATGAATACCGATTACCCAAAATATCTGCGCGACAAACATTAATAATAACAATCCAGGTAAACTTTGCATGACCGACTCTAACGGTCTTTGAACAACCATATAGATTGCATCATATAAAAACATACCTGTTAATTTGTAAAAAGCAAAACCAAAAGCAGCAATTAATGATGTTGTAATGATGGCTGGAATTAAGGCTGAAAAAGATGCTGAAACATTAGATGGCACACTGTCAGGCATTTTCACTCTTAATTTGTCAACTTTCAGTAATTTTGAATATATTTCTACCGAGATAATCGCTATAAACATACCAAGGAAAAGACTTTTGGTATCAGTAAATTGGCGAGCTAATACATTGGTAACTTGAAATTCTTTACCATCAAGCATCACATTTATAAAAGTTGGTTGAACAGACACAAAACAGATAATTGCTAGCATCCCGGGGAATAGTGTTTTGTTACCATTAATTCTTCCTAATTCGTTGGCAATAAGGAAAACAGCCCCGATAGTAAGAAAGTTTAGTGTTGCATAACCTAAATTACCGGCTATAGGTTTTAACGCAGCTAAACTTGAAAATATATCAAAATACGCTAATCCATTTTGCCTATCAAAAATTATATTTGACATTAGAACAGAAAAAGCTCCAACGATAATAACTGGCATAAGAGTAATGAATGCAGCTTTTATCGCCATGATATATCTTAAACTATTAAATTTATTAGCGAATTGACCTAGTTTGTCTATAATTTCGTTTCCTCTAGACATATTTTACGATCTCCAATTGTGGTTTAAGATTTTTGATATACCAAAAATAATCTTTATTGATAATTTAATCCGTGATCTTATTCACAGATTTCGGAATTGGAATTCCACTACAATAATAAAATAAAGAAATGCACCGCTATTGGTATACCGGAGATGTAAAAATGAACACCGAAAATGAGTTTTTATTTCAAGAAGAAATTATGGAACTATTAATCAATGCAGGAGAGGCAAGATCTCAGGCAATGATTGCAATTAAATTTGCTCGTGAAAAAAAATGGGATGAATCTGAAGTAGCTATGACTAAATCGAAACAATTTTCTATTGTAGCCCACAGTATTCAAACAAAACTAATTGGTCTAGATGAGGGTAGTGGGAAAGTTCCATTAAATCTGTTGATGGTTCATTCTCAAGATCATTTGATGACAGCAATGCTTTGCCAAGATTTAGCAAAAGAAATAATATATTTACATAAAATGATAGCCAATCACCGTGATGAATAATTATATTAAACATTGCTATTGTGACATAATTTATTTCAGTTCTAAGCGGCACATTTTTGGCGTTTAACCTAATAACTTAGCAAAAGTTTTTATTGTCCTAATTTGTTAAATTTTGTACTATTAGTTCACTTAATTATATGAAAAGAATTTTAATTTAAGTTTATTCAGTCATGTTTTGTTTGAATATGCAAAAAAGTGACCGAAGATATGGTGATTGGAAGTGTAAGTATAAAATGGATACTTGGGTAAACGGTGTTCTTTTTGAGCAAACTGACATGTGGATGAATAATCTTGATATTGATGATAATATACGCCAAGGTCAGAAGGTAGATATAAAATTTTAAAAAAAGATGGTCAGCTTTTTGCAAAAATACAGGAAAAATCAGAAACATCTAATTTAACTCTTTTTTATAAAAACCTCAAATAACTCAATCCTATCGAGTTACTCATATAAAAACCACAAGATGTATTGGTTATTTAATTTACGATAAATATAAGATTACTCTTATTAGAGAAAGCCATTGTGATGTTAAAATTGAATTTAATAAATTCCAAGTAGCAATAACTTGCGATCGAAAAAAATAAATTAACTTTATCCATCTTAATTATATTACTACAATAATCTCGATACGTTGAAAGGAAAATAAAATGAAGAAACTAATTATTATTTTAATATCAGTTATGTTATTAACTGCCTGTGGTGAAAAAAAAATAGACGCAAGTACTACCGAATCTTTTAAAAAATCTGTGGAAGAAATCAGTAAAAGTTTAAATGAAGCAGACCAAATAGCCTTCCAGCAAGCTATTGTTAAAATTACTATGGTAACGGCTTTAAAAACTCAAGGTGATAATGTTAAATTTGAGGAAATTTTTAAAGAGAAATTTAATGGTAAAACGGTAGCTGAAGTAATCGAAATTGCTGAAAAAGAAAATAATCCTCAAATAAGTTGGGAAAATTAAAGAGTGATTAAAATAACTAAACATCAAAAACAATTTAATCGTTAACACATTAGCAACCACCTTCAGGTGGTTTTTTTATTGTATAGTATTAATGGTTAATATGGGAATTACTTATAAACCGATGCTAATAGGATCTTAACTAAAAATAAAAGCTAATACTCCAAAAAGTTGATAATAAACTACCCAATACTGGTAAGTTTCTTAATTATTTTAGTTCTAAGCGGCACATTTTGGGGTTTAACCTGCTAACTTAGCAAAAGTTTTTATTGTCCTAATTTATTAAATTTTGTACTATTAGTTCACTTAATTATATGAAAATTAGATTAAGAAAATTATATTGGTTGGTATTATCGTTCTGTTTTTACTTGGATGTGAAAAAAATAAGTTTAATTCTTTTTTATGAAAAACCTCAAATAACTCAATCCTATCTAGTTACTCATGTAAAAGCCTCAAGAAGTATTGATTATTTAACTTACGATAAATTTAAGATTACACTTATTAGAGAAAACCATTATGATGTTTAAATTGAATTTAATAAATTGTAAGTAGCAATAACTTACGATCGCAAAAAGGAATAAATTTACTTTATTCATCTTAATTATATTAATACAACAAACTCAAAACGTTGAAAGGAAGATAAAAATGAAGAAACTAATTATTATTTTAATATCACTCACACTATTAACCGCCTGTGGTGAAAAGAAATTAGATGGAAGTAGCCCTGAGTCTTTGAAAAATTCTATGCAAGAAATTTCTAAAAGTTTAAGTGCAGAAGACCAAAAAGCATTTCAGCAAGCTTTCGCTAAAATTACTATAGCAGCGACTTTAAAAAGTCAAGGTGATGATGATAAACTTCAGGAAGTTCTTAAAAAGAAATTAGATGGTAAAACGGGGGCTGAAGTAATCGAAATGGCTAACAAAAATAATCTCTTCGACTAAATTGGAGTGATTAAAATAACTAAAAATCTGAAACAATTTAAACATTAACAACCACTTTCGGGTGGTTGTTATTATTCACTATATTATCTCACCAATAATATGATAAAACCAAAAAGGTTAAATAATATAAATACCAAAATAAATAGTAGAGTAGTAAACAAACATAGTGAAATTAGTTAAGTATTTGTTAATTATTATTGGATTAGTAGCTGGTTTAATTATGTCATTTCTTGAGTTTGGTCCCATCGACTCATTAGATGATAATTTTGAGCCTGTAGTGAATTTAAATTACGATATAGTTATTCATATTCTTTTTCCCTATGGTGTTGTTTATGCGGTTTTTGGCGCTTTTTGTGGTTTATTCTTATGGTTAATATTGTTATGTGCTATTTGGCTTATAAAAGTACTGAAAAGAGAGTTAATCAATAACTGAACAATTCTATAAATTGCAATATAATCAAGATTTAAAATAGTAATAGTCCATTTAAAAATAACTAGCTAAAACTTGAAAATTCTCAATAATTAAGCAGAAAGATGAATTTGACATCTGAAAAGACAAAATATACAAATTGTAACCTAAAAATGGCATATTTATTAGCTCGCTAACCCTAATCGCAGCCAAATAATTGTATAATTCACATTTTAAATACTAATTTATAATCATATGGTTAATATCAAATTTTTATTAATTCTCTTATGCATTGTTGTAATGTCCAATATGAAACTAATAAGGTAAATAAACTAAATCGAGAACAACGAATTTTATTTATAAAAGAGCAATCTGACTTATGTTATAAATACATAGATAAATTAAATTTGAAATATGAATCCGGATTTATGTTTATGGATTGCCAATTTACAGATACAATGGATTATCCTTTAAAATTACATTTTGAAGTCAATGGGATTAATTTTGGAAAAGTACAAAAATGGTCTCTAGCTATATTAAATCGTGATTTATTCAGTAACCCAACAGGAATTGATTACCTTTATTCGAATGAAAGTAAGATAAATATTCCATTAGAAGAAGGGGTAAAGTTCAGTGTTGGAGTTAAAACCGATATTGTCCCAGTAAAACCAGAAGAAAACATTTGGAGAACAGATTATTATGTGGAAATTAATATCTATTTTCCTGATGAACTTTAACTAGAAAAGATAATAAATATCACCAGCTGATACTGATAATTGTTATGTATCATATAAGCTTTAGTTAGATTGATTTAATAATTATAGATCAAATATCGAAGTTTAAATATTAAAAGGAAAAAGGTCTTACCCCAAATGGGGCAAGACAGATCAATTTTATTATTGAGGAGTTAAAGACATAACTACAGTCTCAAGTGGTTGCAAGGTAATCATAGCTGTTTTATTAATAGAAGATGGTTTTTCAGCATGTAATTTACTCGCATAATCAATATTGATTTTATAACTTTGTATTGCATTAGTTGGTAATTCTAAATCATTTTGAAGATCAAGATAATAAACTTGTTCTTTATCTGACGGATTACGCAACGTGATAATTGATTTATCTTTAGTCCAACCAGCCCAACCGTATACCCCTAATTTAGTTGGATCTTTACCAATCCAGTGAGAGTCAAACAATACTTTTTGATTATCTTTAGCCCAATTCGCCGCCGTAGCTAACGTGTCCCAATTTTGAGTAGAAAGTAGTTCTGGTGTGATATACATTTCTTGAAGTTGGGTACCAGTTGCAAAGTAACTCCAAACTTGATCAGCAAAATCATCTTCACTTTCTTGTTCAAGATTTTTAGCTTGTTTTGCATACACAATACCATGGAGCATTAATGAATTTAATGGAAACAATGGTCCTTTCAATACAATTGAGCGGTAAGTTTCGGCATCACGATAAGTTAACCATTGCTGAACTTTACTACCCAGACCATAGTAATTCACATCATCCCCACCTCGCCATATTGAATCAGCATAAAATAACCAAGAAGGTGTAGCTTGTGTGCCGGTTGTTAAATTAATATAAAGGTTACTGTTAGCTGCTCGCATATCACGCATTAGATGAATCGCTGCATCAAAATCGCTGGTAAACTGACTTCCAGCAATGACTTTATCCGCATTGCCAGTACCATCTAACTTAAACATAGTAATATTCTGGTTATTAATCAATTCCAGTATGCGTTTATGAAAATTGGTATAATAATTAGGCCCTGATAAAGCTAATTTGCCATCCATAGTTTCATAACCAAGTTGAGGAGCATTCGCAACGCGTTTATCGCGTGGTTTATTGTATCCACCCCATGGTGATAGCCAAATACCTAAAGCTGCATGATATTTTTCAGAAGCCACTTTAAGCTTATTAAACTCATCAGGGAAGTTCTCACTAAATCCCCAATTTCCTTTTAAATTATCCCAGCCATCATCAAAAAGATAACCATTTAATTTAACGTTGCGTTTTTCAACCAATTCTTTTCCATACTGATCAATGCGCAATAAGGCTTCTTTTTCAGTATAAGGATTGAAAAAGCCAATATCTAACCAAGAGTTATAATGAAGATAAGGGCTATATGGACGATCTCGAACAGCGTCGAGGAATTCATTCACATTTCGCCTTAGCTGCCCATTTTCATAGGTACCAATATAAGTTTTGTATGTCAAAGTATGGTTAGGTTGTAATGGAATGGCTTGAGGAATTTTCTGTGTTACGCCACCTTCATAAGCAACAGTATTAGTTAACGGATTTTCGGGAATAATAAAGAACGTATCACTAATTATGGGTGAACTGACGATAGAACCATAAACAAATGGCGCCTGTGAATGAAATGGCATCAACGAAATAGCCGTCATTGAAAGTGGTTTGCTTTTAGGGGTGATTTGTAGTTCGAAACTAGCAAAATGATTACGATCATTTAAATCAAACACTGTTTGAATAGTGATATTCTCACCACTATAAGTTAACGTAATATTATTATCCTTTTGTTTTAAATTTTCTAATCGCAAATCTTTATCAGTCAATTTTTTACCTGAGCTCAGTGTGATTTCAAATAATGTGTTAACCTTGATTAGATCATTATTTTTGGCATTAATAAAATCTAAGGAAGTAATACTTGTTTGATCGTTATTATCTGATATTTTAATTATGGCATTTTGCCCAGCCAGTTGATAATCCTTAGCCCAAACAGAATATACAGGCAGACACAGAGAGGATATTATTCCGACGGTTATCCAATTTTTCATATATTTTTTCATTATTACCTCACTTTTGATAAAAAACTTAACGAAAAGATTAACTAATTAGGTAAATAGTATAAGTAAGGTTAAACAATCAAATTGTGATCATGGTAGCAGTTTGTATATTGTTAAAATTGGTCATAAAATACTTTCGTTTGTAACAAAATGAAATATTAAACATAACAATATAAGTAGCAAATTTTCTAAATTTAATTTAATTAACTTACGGTTAGGGAAAGAAATAGTAATTAAAACGGAAGCATTTTATTCAGATTGTATCTTTATTACTTTTATTATGTAATGTGATGAAGCTCACAATATCAAAATTTAAAACAAGCCATAGTGATCAATTATCCTGGTAAATTCAGAATGAAACACTTGGCAAGCAGGTTATCATGTAAGAATTAATGTTTATTTACTTGATGAATTATAGATAAAAAGGTGAATAGATATCACCAGCTGATACTGATAATTGTTATATATCTTTATTTTTTGACAAAACCATTAGTGATATCGTTACCTATTAGAACCCGGGATAGTGTTGTTCCGACAAGTGGACTAAAATATGCCTATATAGTAATTTTAAGTAGCTTTGTTTATCGAAGATTAGAGTTTTAATGTAACATTTACTTGGTCAGTTCAATGAAAAATAAATTAACTGCTATGCTTTTTATCTTTTTTGTATTAGCAATTTTCCCAACTGCGGTATGCTTATCTGCAACAAAAGAATATATTCATATAAGAGAAAATCTATATGAAGATAATAATGAATATTTGTATATATCATCATTTAATGATGATAATGAGCAAACTTATATTTCTGAGGTTGTTGTAAATAATACCAAACTACCGATTAACAAAATTTTGGATAAAGAAACTTATCATAATTTAGGGGTAACGCGTTATTCTCAGGATAAAAAAAATTCTTATTATCTGATAAATAATTCGTTCACTGTGGTTAATAGCATCCCTTGTTTGCAAGAAGAATATCAATTGATTCATGGTAATTTATATTCAGATAATGATGGAAAACTTCTTATTCGTATGATTGATAGTACCAATATAGATTGCCCTAAATATAATTATTTATCGAAAATCTGGTATCAAGGTAAAGATCAAGAATTATCAAAAGTGATCGATGTTGACAGTTATCAACATTTTGATCATTCAAATTATTCAAAAGATAAAAATCACGTTTATTACTTAAAATCTACATTAGATGGCGGTTATTTCTATATTCTTCCGGATATTGATACACTAACATTCTCGATAGTAAAAATAAAAAGTAATGAACAAGCATATCCTTTCATTTATTTAGCTAAAGATAGACATAATCTTTATGTTGATGATGAGATGTTGGATTATCGTTCTTTTAATGAATTACCCATTTCAGCGGAAGATAAAAATAAATTAGCAATAAAGTATTATTCAGTTAAAGAATAACTTTCAAATTGTATATTTCAAATATCGCATTTTGCGTTTAGCACTGAGAATTTTATCTAGTTTTCGCTATACTATTTTAATTTAGACCTATATTTAAAATTTAATTGGTTGGTTAATCTCCTGAAATAAATGCTTAGCAATAGTAAATTAACTAATCTTGGTGTAATAGCGTCAACAGCATTTTATGAAATTGCTTAGCATCTTTACCTAGAATTTCAAAAAATTGCTTATCTATTTGTTCGACTAAAGGTACCGTTTTATTGGCCATATCTAAACCACTTGGGGTCAAGGTAATGGATTTAGCTCGACTATCTTTAATCGATGTCGTTCGCATTATAAAAGCTTTTTTCTCCAAATTTTCCAGAATTTGTGAAATTGTCATTACATCAATATTGGTTTTAGTGGCTAAAATAACCTGAGTTATTTCATCTGGTTGTTGTGACAAATAGGCCAGAGTAGCTAGCACTACAAATTGGGGATGCGTAATTGACTGCTGTTTCAGGCATTTTTTTATGCTACCATGCCAAGACGAATAAGTTCTCATAAATAAAAAACCGACTGAATCAGCATCGTTTTGGAATTTGGATAAAAACTTAACGTCTTTGGTCATAATTTACCTTTCAATAAGACTTTTTAATAAATAGGCTTTATCAATAATATCATCGGATATCTGTTTTATAAAATCATAACATGATTTATCATCCATTTGTTTATCAGGTTGTAAGGCTATTTCTGCTTTCAGTGCATATTGATTGGGTGCCACAGTTATTATCTGATGGGAAAAATATAACTTCCCTATATCGGTCATATTAAATTCTTCAGTGAATTCTTGATTAATAATTACTTTAGATAAAGTTACAGCCATTGCCGGCATGTTTTGTAGTTTAAATACTCCTTTTACCCCAGTTTTAAGTTCGCCTTGAAGACTAAATTCCTCAAGATCGGTTTCCCATAATTTTCGTAAAGAAATATTGGTGTAGTATTGCCAAACTTTTTCTGGGTTAGCGATAGTAGGTAAAGTAAAAGTGATGGATATATTTGACATTATTTGCTCCTTAATATAATAAGTGTACATATTATATTATTACTTATTAAATTTACAACCAATTTTTTGCAAATTTAAATTAATTACAATTATCTAAAGACAATTACCCTTGTTTGGAAATGATGATTAAACAGATAGTATTAATACATATTGGTACAAAATAATTAGTGGGATAAAATATTCGACAACTGCATAGCATAAGCATCGATAATAAGGAAATTTCAATGCGCCAAAAAACAATTTACTCAATACTGTTTATTTTGGTTACTATTACATTAGCAATTATTTGTTTATTAACATTATTATTTTTGGTAGTTTTGGTAACAGATCTTTACGATGTACTTAGTCATAGTACTGATGAGTTTATATGTGGCTGTGAAGAGACAGAAGCTATTTTATTAGAAAATATTTTTTTATACACTGTAATTCTATGCGTAGATATTCTATTATTCTTTATATTATTCTTTGTATTCAAAAAGACACGAGCAAAAATGAAAAAATCTCAAAAAAGCAGATCATTAATAAACTAATACAATATTTATTACCTCTTAACCATCTTGTTTTTTCTTAATTAGCATTTTTCAACCTACTTATCATTATTGAACTTATATAAAATATTAGTATCAATCTTTTGGCGATGAGTTAATTTAACTATACAGGAGATATTGTATGACGATAAAAGTTTTAGGCTATGGTGCTACTCAAGTTAAAGCGAATCTGGCACCTTTGCATTTTGAACGTAGAGAAGTGCGGGCTGATGATGTAGAAATTGAAATCCTATATTGTGGTGTTTGTCATTCTGATCTTCATCAAGTAGAAAATGACTGGGGAATGTCGCATTATCCTTTAGTACCAGGTCATGAGATTGTCGGTAAAGTGGTTAAAGTGGGTGATAAGGTAACCAAATTCAAAGTAGGTGATATAGCGGGTGTTGGGTGCATTGTTGATTCTTGTCGACATTGTTCCCCATGTGAACATGGGCTTGAGCAATATTGTGAGGCAGGATTTATTGAGACATATAATGGCATAGATCCCCATGATAATATGCCTACTTATGGTGGTTATTCAGAAAGAATCATTGTTTCAGAAAGGTTTGCTTTGAAAATTCCTAAGGGGATACCATTAGAGGCTGCAGCGCCTTTATTATGTGCTGGGATAACTACATGGTCTCCACTTAAACATTGGCAAGTAGGTAAAAATACCCGAGTTGCAGTAGTTGGCTTAGGTGGACTTGGTCATATGGCGATAAAACTAGCCAAAGGATTAGGGGCTGAAGTAACTTTATTTACTCGTTCTAAAAATAAATCATCAGACGCTATCCGTTTAGGTGCTGATCACATTGTGTTATCCACTGATGAAGCACAAATGCAAGCGGTAAAAGGCAAATTCGATGTAATTATTGATACTGTTCCTAACGTTCATGATATTAATCCTTATTTAGCCACTTTATCGTTAAACGGTACCATTGTGCTGGTGGGTTATCTTGGACCTTTAGAACCATTTGTCCATAGTTTTGATCTAATATCTGGGCGCAAAACCGTTGCTGGCTCTATGATTGGTGGTATTCCTGAGACGCAAGAAATGTTAGATTTTTGTGCTGAGCATGGTATTAGTTCTGATGTAGAAGTGATTAATATCCAATATATCAATCAAGCATTTGCACGCATGAAGAAAAGTGATGTCAAATATCGTTTTGTGATCGATATGCAATCGCTTAAACAAGATAAGTAATGTTATTAATATAAAATGAAGCGTAGATAACAAGTTTCCAGACTACATCTATTGTTAACATCTAAAAAGGAAATTCAGATGAAAAAATTAATATTTATAATTTTAGTGGTATTCTCAACTTATCTTTATGCCGATTCACCTTTAACCTCGAGTGAATTTTATCTTAGTTATTCCGACTTTCCCCAAGTTATGAATGCCCATGACAGGGAGGATAAAACATTAACTGACAATGACATTCAATTTTTGACTGACAAAACAGTGATGCTGGATGCTAAATTAGCTTTAATTAATGCATTAGGTTTTAAACAAGCAGGTAAACATAATGAAGCTAAATACCTTAATAGAATAAATCCTAATATAAAATCTTATGATGAAGTATCGGGTATTTTAACATCAGCAGAAGAAGCTATTATTTTTGCATACTTATTAGCAATGGATGATTACTTTAATGTTGCACGAGCATTAGATATAGCTAAAAATGCCAGCAACAAAGCACCACAGAGTTTGGCTATTGCGCTCATATTAGGGTTAATTCAAGCTCAAATTGAATTAGACAATGATTGGTGTCAAGTATATAAAGTTGTTAATCATGTAAGGGAATTACCAAATTTAGAACAAGATATCAAACCAGACGCTGTAAAACAAATTTTTGAAAATTATCTTGATGATTATAAACAGTTTTGCAACTAAATGAGTTAATTATTATCACTACTAATATAAGTTATTGTTATTAAGACAGATAATTTTAAATGAAGGTAGTGATGGAACAAGCTAATTTTAGCGCATTAATTATGTTTGACTTGCTGTTAATCAAAAAAATAGCAACGTATTTATTGCAGTTGAATGAAACGATTTTTTACTAAATCGATTTGCACTTAAATATTAACTATAAGATTTTTAACCACATAATAAAATAGGATAATTTAATTAGTTATCCTATTTTATTTAGTAGATTAATGACTTAATGATATTGGATTGGTTGATCATCCTGTACTAATAATAAACAAGTATCACTAGTTGATGCAGCTTGTTGAATGCGTTGTTTATCCTGATCATTAAGATGATTTATGCAAGCAACGACATAACTACAGGTTTTATTTTTTAAAGCTTTTTCAATGGTGGAAATAAGATGTTCATTATTAAGATTAGTTAAATGTATAACTTTTTGTTGATCAAGCCCTATTATGTTTACCCATGAACGTTTTAACATAGGTCTCTCGGATAACCATAGTTGCCATTTTTTGGCTTTATTAAATGAACGTAATAAAGGTCGTTGTTGTTGTAAAACTTGTTGAAATGGTGATTCAAAGTTAATCGCCATAAGTTGTGGTGACGAATGTATAATAAGCATAATAACCTCAATACTGTATTAATATACAGTGTATATTAATACAGCGCTTTGCGGTTGTAAACTTTATTTTTATGCTTTTTCTATATTATTTTGATTAGTGCCGCTTTTAAGAACGCAATAATTGATAAGACCAAATACCAAAAAACGTCATTAACACTGAACCTATTACATGAATGGCAATGGTTATTAGTCCCCATGCTATTCGTCCTTCTTGAATAAAATCAACAATTTCAGCCGAAAAAGTTGAAAAAGTCGATAATCCCCCACAAAAACCAGTTATAACAAGTAAACGCCATTCTGGTGATAGACTTGAATGATTAAAAAAGGCAATAGCAAAACCAATAATATAGCCAGCAATTAAATTTGATAATAAGGTGCCTAAAGGAATGGCAAAAGCAATAATATTAAATTTAAGGGATAAAAACCAACGACACAGTCCACCAAAAACGGATCCAATGGCAATGGCAATCATGAGTTTTAACATAAAAAACGATCCTTAATTAAATCAAAAATTCATTTAAAGAAATATGTTGAAGATTATTTCAGGTATAACAAACTAAAGATGATCATAACAGTTGATAAGCAAAATGAATATCTTTTTAACATTGGAATGATTTACTAATAGCTTGATTATTACGCCACTTAAAGATTGATTAATCGACTCAAATTAAATTTAAAGCTAATAAATTATGTGAATGATATTAAATTTTTGCTAGTTTACGTTAAAATGATGCAACTATTTACTATCAATCTAAGGATTATTATGTACACCGGCATTGTTCAGGGTATTGGTCAAATTGTCGAAATTTCGGACCAAGATAAATTAAGAACCTATAAAGTAAAATTACCCCATAAATTGACGAGTAATATCGAAATTGGCGCATCGATTGCCAATGATGGTTGTTGTTTAACCGTAACGGATTTTGCAGATGACTGGGTCACCTTTGATATTATGGAAGAAACCTTAGCGTTAACCACATTAGGCGATAAAAAACAGCATGATTTGGTGAATATTGAGCGTAGCGCCAAGTACGGAGATGAAATTGGTGGGCATGTGATGTCTGGTCATGTTTCCTGTACAGCAACGATCGTAGATATTAAAAAAACCGGCACGAATTGTGCTATGAGGTTAGCGATGCCCGAGCAATTTATGAAATATGTGCTGTATAAAGGTTTTATCGGCATTGACGGCGCAAGCTTAACGATAGGTGATGTTAAAGATAATTGTTTTGAAATCCATCTTATTCCGGAAACACTTGCGATTACTACATTGGATACTAAAAAAGTTGGTGACAAGGTCAATATCGAAATTGATTCACAAACCCGAGCGATTGTTGATACCGTTGAACGAGTGCTGGCTGCAAAAAAGTAGATTAAGCGAATTTGTACCTAATTTCGGCGAATCTGTGCTGAATTTCTGCAATGAATAGTTTATTGTGTTTTTTTTAAGTAATTATAAGGAATAAACATGCACCAATTCAATTTCAATAAATTTAGGTCAATGCTTTTTGGTACATTGTTGCTGGGTTCAACTTATTGTATTGCTGCACCAATGGAATTAACGATCCCTGATTTAGAACAACACGGATTTACAGCGAAATTTATTGCTAATCAGTTTGGTTGCCAAGGTGAAAATATATCACCACAGATTTTATGGAAGAATTTACCGGAACAGGCCAAAAGCCTAGTCTTAACGATGTTCGATCCCGATGCGCCAACAGGATCTGGCTGGTGGCATTGGGTAATAGTGAATATTCCAGTATCAACGCAATCTATTGTGCAGTCTGCCGGTACGCATAGCGAATTGTTACCCAGTGGCAGTCAATTAATTCGTAATGATTTTGGGGTGAGTCATTATGGTGGTCCATGCCCTCCAAAAAAGACTAATCACCGCTATCAATTTACGCTTTATGCACTTGATATTGATCATATAGCAATAAATGATCAAACTACGCCAGCATTAATAGGGTTTATTGCTAATTCACATCAGATCGCTAAAGCGACCGTAAGCTACAATTACGCTCGCTAAGTCAAAGCATAACTGATTAAGTATTGATATTGTGAATTTCACATCAATTGGACAAATTAATCACATTACGCAAGGCTGTAATCAAAAGCTTAAGCAGATTGAGAACAGTGATGCCATGATGGTATATGTGCTAAATGGTGAAAAACATGTCGAATGTGGTGGGGAGCATTTTATAGTAAAAGCAGGGCAGCTAATGGCTATTCCGGCCAACATGCTAATGAATGTAACTAACTTATCAATTAATGACCAACAGTATCAAGCGCTTTGTTTTACTTGGTGTAGTGAGTTATTGCATCAGTTTGCACTATCTCACTTGCCAGCTAAAACTATTAGGCTAAGTAAAATTAGCGTACAAACACAATTAACAACCACGTTTATTGATCGATTAATGCAAATCGGAAATGAACTATTGACCGAAGATTTTAATAATTCATCACGTGATTTAACTTTGGTTAAACACCTGTTTTATGAGTTACTTATTCGATTGTCAGCTATGCACATTGCTTTTATGCCCACCAATCCTGACAAAATTAGCCAAAAAATCCGGCGAGTTATTGGTATGCAACCTAATAAAAAATGGTATGCCAGTGAATTAGCCAAACAATTTGCTTTAAGTGAATCGACATTACGACGACATTTAGCGCTGGAAGGATATAGCTTATCGCAAATTATATTAGATGTAAGGCTTAATTATGGATTGATGTTATTACAAACAAGTCAAAAATCTATACTACAAATCTCACAAGCAATAGGTTATGAATCAGGTTCCCGTTTTGCCTTTTACTTTAAAAAACGCTTTGGTTTTTCACCTAAACAGTTACGTCAATAATTTAATCACTATTTTTCTCTTTAAAACAGAGCAAAAACAAAAAAGTAGCGTTTTAATAGTATGTTACGTCATTAATATTGATTGTTAATTATTCATTTTGTTCCAATCATATTGCTGTAATTAATGGATATTATTGGCGTTTGAGCAATCCGACTTCCTGCTAATCAATCATGATTACATGCTATTCCAAATTAATCCGGAAAAAAATGTAATCGTCATATTTATTTATCTAATTATACTTTTAATCACGAGTTATGAATGAGTTGTCACAAGATATAAAAAAGGAGTTTAGTAATGCATAGACAAATAGAATTACTCAAACACCTTTTTAAAGAATCAGAATTTAAACCTGCTACTTATTTTAGTTCAACATTATCTATTTCAACTAAAACCATTTATGGTGATATTGAAAAGTTAAATGAACTTTTATTAACCGTTCCCAATACGGATATTTATATTGAAAAATCACCACGTAAAGGGTTAATGCTAATTGGTAATAAAGGTAATATCGAGCCAATAATTTCGTATTTAGAAAAGAATAATAGTCATGGTTATTTCAATAACAAGTCAAGAAGATTGACGCCTGAATATCGTCGTCTTGATATTGTTAAACGCTGTTTACTTAATCAAGAGCGTGTTTCTTTAGAACAGTTATCAAGTGATTACATTGTTAGTAAAACATCATTAAATAAAGATATTGAATTTATCAATCATTCCCTAGACCGCGAGAATGTCGCATTAAATGTTACTCATAAAAGTATTGTTGTTAAAGGGACAGAAAGTCAAATTCAACGCGCGATTAAATACTTCTTATCTTTATATATTACCAAACAAGATAGTCATTATTTAAATCAATTAATGCAATCGTTTATTGGTGATGATTCTTTCCGTCAGATTAGTGATCTCGTGTTTGAACATTATGAATCTTTAGTTCAACAGTCTTCTGAGTACTATTTATCTTCTCTGTTAATCTCAATTAGTATCCAGTTAAAACGATTAACCTTAGGTTATTCTACGGATGAAGAAGATGATTTGTTATTTAATCATATTAGGCATATGCAATCTTATTTGATGGCATCCGATCTTGCTAAAAAATTGGAAAATTATTTCACGATTCAATTTACAGTTAATGATATTAAATATTTAAGCAAGCTCTTTTTTGCGCATCGAATGATTGATGAATCGGTTTCAGCTGATGATCCTTTTTATATTGAAATTATTCGCAAAATCATAAAAAAAGTAGGAGCAATTGAGGGGATAGATCTTTCGAAGGATACTAAATTATTTCATTCTTTATTAGCACATTTCCCACCGATGATCACGCGGTTACAAAAACAAATAACAATCATCAATCCTATATTGGATGAAATAAAGGTCGAGTATTCAAAATTATTTAGTGTGTTATGGTATGCACTTTCAGATTTAGAACGTAAATTTGATGTAAATTTAAATGATCACGAAATATCATTTTTATTAATTCATTTTCAGATAGCGTTAGATAAAGCTGCCGATGCCAATAATATTGTTATTATCTGCCAATATGGTAACGCGTCTTCAAATTTAATTCACAACAAAGTTCGTCAACTTTTACCATCAAAAGATAATGTCGAAGTGTATTCAATTTCAAAGCTAACTGCTGAAAAAATTAGTAATATCGATTTGATTATTACCACTCTTGATATTAATAATCTAAATAAACCTGTGGTAAAAATATCATCCCTTTTAAACACCAAAGATTATCAAAATATTATTCAAGCATATGCTAATTATGTATTAAATAAACCGTCTAATTATCTTGAAAAATCTAGTCATTACCCATCAATAGCAAAATTTGTGACTCCGGATCTTATTCAATTGAATGTCGAAATTACGAATAAAACTGAATGCTTAGAATTGTTAATAGCAAAACTTGAAGCACTAGGGTATGTCCACAGTAACTATCGAAATTCAGTATTACATCGAGAGGAAATCGGCGACACATCAATTGAAAATGGTATTGCATTACCACATGGTTCGCCCATGTTTGTATCTAAATCAAGCATATCAATGATGACGTTAAATAAACCGATTAAATGGGGAATGATTGATGTCAGCATCATTATTATGGTCAGTCTTTCGGAAAAGAATATTAATAATATCAATGATGTTTTTACTGAAATTTATGAAATTGTCACAAATAAGCAAATTGTTTCTGACTTAAAAAGTGTGACAAGTTTTGAGCAATTAAAAATATTTTTAGACAATCAATGAGGAATAAAAAATGTACTTTGATCAACATTTATGCCTTTTTAATGTTAAGGCATTGAACAAAGAAGAAATTCTAACAAAAATGGCACAAATGTTATTTGCTAATGGCATTGTTAAGGAAGATTATTTACAAGGAATTTTGCAAAGAGAACAACAGTATCCTACTGGTTTATTGGTTAATGCAACTGGTTTTGCTATCCCTCATACCGATTCATCAAAAGTCAATCAATCACAGATTTGTTTTGCCTCGTTAAGTGAGCCAATTATTTTTTCAGGCATGACAGATCAAAACGAAAAAATTCCAGTCAAATTTATCTTTATGTTAGCGATGAAGCAACCTCATGAACAAATTGAAAATTTACAAAATCTAATCAGCTTATTTCAAAACGAACAAGAGATAAAACTATTAGAACAATGTAACTCAGTCAATGAATTTATCGCTATTTTAAATAATGCCGGAGTGAAGTAAAGGTATTCAAACTTTTAATTAAGGAGATATAAATGGATAGTGTAATTAACATTTTTCAATGGTTAATAAATTTGGGAGGCGTTGTCTTTTTGCCTGTCATAATTTTTATCATTGCATTATTTTTTAGAGTGAGCTTTTCTAAAGCTATTATGTCAGGGATTACTGTCGGTATTGGTATTGTTGGTTTAGGCTTGGTCATTACTTTATTATCGCAAACCTTAGGGGTAGCGATTCAACAAATGGGTGAGCAATACGGAACCTCACTAAGTATCATGGATATTGGTTGTGGTGTCGGTGGGCCACTAGCTTTTTCAACCACTTTAGGATTATTACTTATTCCCGTCTCTTTGATCATCAACTTTATATTCATCTCATTAGGTTGGACTCGGACTTTAAATGTTGATATTTGGAATTTCTGGTTTGCTATTTTCTTGGGATTGGTCTCTTATTCTGTAACCGGTTTATATTGGGTTGGTATTATCGGTTGTATTACTGCCGTGATGTTGCAATGGTTGCTTGCTGACTTATTACAAAAACCAGTTAGTTCTTTTTTTGGTTATCCGGGAATTTCAATTACTCACTTGATGGCATTATCCGGTGCAATAGTTGCAATACCATTAAATTGGTTATTTGACCGTATTCCAGGCTTTAATAAATTGAATGCTGATTCAGAAACATTAACTAAAAAATTTGGTATTTTTGGCGATACGGTGGTTATTGGTTTAATTATCGGTTTAGTCGTCGGTATTTTGGCAAAATATGATGTTTCACATATTGGGCAATTGGCGATTTCAACTGCGGCAATTATGAAAATCATGCCTAAAATGGTGGCTATGTTTATGGAAGGGCTACTACCAGTTGCCGAAGCAGCGCGTGAATTTACCAGTAAACGATTAAATGGCAAACAAGTTAATATCGGGATGGATGCAGCATTAACTGTCGGTCACCCTGCGGTAATGGCGACAGCGTTAATCATGGTGCCGGTTTCATTATTACTTGCCTTAATTTTACCTGGTAACAAAGTGCTTCCTTTTGGTGATTTAGCCTTCTACGCATTTGGTATTTGTTTAATGGTTCCATTCTTTAAAGGTAATATTATTCGCTCCATTTTAGGCGGCACCATTTATTTAGTTATCTGTCTATATATGGCGACCTGGCTTGCACCGGTTATCACAGATGTTTTCCATTTAGCTAACTATGATGTCGGCACCGCAGGTATTGTAACCGTTATTTTATGTGGATTATGGCCAGTAACACTATTTGTTTTATTGTTAAGTAACCTAGGGTATATCGGCTTAATTGGTTTAGCTGTCGTGATTCTATGTCTGCTTATATATGTCAATAAAATTAAGAAAATTGCAATGTACTAAAGGGATAAATCAAAATGAAAAAATTACTAATAATGTGTGGTGCAGGTCACGCGACTTCAACAATCGCAGTGAGTAAAGTTAATAAATGGCTAAGCGATGAAAAATTAACTGATCAAGTAAAAATTTATCAATCAAAAATTGCTGATGAACTAAATAAAATGGATACATATGATGTGGTGGTGAGTACCACAATTGTTCCTGACTCTATAAAAACTAAAGTAATAAATGGTTTGCCATTATTAACGGGTGTCAACTTATCCGAGTTTTTTTCTGAATTAAAAAGACGGTTAAATCTGTAATTAGCTACAGTTAACTAAATAACAATTATCACTATGCTCATCTAGTTTTATTTAGCTTAAATGACTAAAAATTTATTAATTAGGTGAGTGTACTAATTAGGATTAATCAGTATGAATATCTATCATCATTCTATAGAAATTAATACAGTAGCAGGACGGCATTCTTACCATGATATCAACAACGAATTAAAACAAGTTGTCCAAGAATCCAATATCCAAAATGGACAATTAACGGTTGCAACAACCCATACAACATGCTCACTTTTTTTTGATGAATGTATGCATGATACCAATTATTTTGGGGATGAATATTTGCATGTGGATATTAATAATGTTTTAGAAAAAATTGTGCCACGCATGACCAGTGAAAATCAATATCATAGCCCCGGACCAAAACATATCGAGTTTGGATTAGGATTAAGCGATCCGAATTATCCTGCTGAAAAGTGGGTAATGCTCAATACTGATGCGCATATTAAATCTTCGTTATTTGGTCATTTTTCGGTAGTATTTATTATCAAAGATGGAGAATTATTATTGGGTGAACTTGGTCGCCTTTATTTTGTGGATTGGGATGCATTGCGAGAAAGAAAGCGCAAAGTTAGTTTTATGGTAATGGGTAATTAAAAAAAGGACTCGCTATGATTCTTGCGCCATCATTATTCAATTCTGATCTTTACTTGATCAAAGAAAATTTACAAAAGTTAGATGCCCTTGGTATTACTCATTTGCATATTGATGTTATGGATAATCATTATGTGCCTAACTTAGGTTTTAACGCTAATTTGGTCAAAGATCTGAAAAAACATACTCATTTTGTATTAGATTGTCATCTTATGTTAGATAAACCTGAATTGTCTATTACTCATTTTATTGAAGCAAAACCTGACTTTATTACCTTCCATTTTGAGGCAACCGTTCACCATATATTTATCATTAATATGTTAGTAAAAAATGGTATCAAAGTCGGCATAGCGATTAACCCCAGCACGTCAATTGAGAGTATTAAAATGTTATTGCCGTTTATTGATTTAGTCTTGGTGATGACAATTAATCCTGGTCAAAAAGGTGAAGTTTTTCTGCCGTTTACACTGAGTAAAATTGCACAATTAAGCAGTGAAAAACAAAAAAATAATTTTCATTATGATATTCAAGTTGATGGCAATATTACTGACGAGACAATTTTGCCGTGTATCAAAGCTGGAGCCAATAATATCGTTTCAGGCGGTTTTATTTTCAATAATAATGAACTAGAACAAAATATAGCTAAATTGAAAAAAGCTATACATTAAGGAGTGAAAGATAATTATGCACATAAAGACCATATTGCAAAGTATATTAACTGAAATTTCTACGCAATCAGAAAATCTTCCTGAAGATCAGTTAAATCATTTTATTGACACTCTGATTAATTCAAAGCATATTTTTTTATCAGGTTGTGGTCGTTCAGGCTTGATGATAGGTGCTTTTGCCAATCGATTAATGCATCTAGGTTTAGAGGTGAGTTTGGTTAATGAGATCACCAAACCCAAAGCAAATGCAGGGGATTTATTAATTATTGGTTCAAGTTCGGGTGAAACCAAAAGTTTAATTTGTTATGCAGAGCAAGCTAAAAAATTAGGTGCAAAAGTAGCATTATTCACCGCTAATAATTCGTCAACGCTAGCTCAATTAGCTGATATTATGGTGGTTATGCCAAATACGATAATTAAATCAAAACAACCTATGGGCAGCACGTTTGAACAGCTTTCGCTTCTCATTTATGACAGTATTATTTTAAGTTTGATGAATAAACTGCAACAATCACCTGAAGTAATGAAATCCAGACACGCTAATATTGAATAAATCTGAATGTAAATATTAAGCATTAATCATTCGGTTAGCACGAATATTTATACTGAAGCGTATGGTTGACCTGAAACTTTTTGTCAACCATTTTATTATTTAACTCTTTATTAATAGTGTTATTTTTCATTAACTAATAAATGACTAATTTCCACTATATCAGATGGAGTGGTTTGGCAGCAGCCACCGATTAATTTTGCCCCTAACTTAGTCCAAATGGCTATTTGATTAGTAAAGGTACAATTATGTTGCGGATTGTGGTGCCATTGTTTAGTGCTTGGATCATATTGTTCGCCTGAATTTGGATAAACAATAAGAGGTTTTGCGGTCAACTGTTGCAATGTTGTTAGTGCTGAGGTGACTTTATCCAGTGCAATACAGTTAACTCCAATAGCTATGACTTGATCAACTTGATTTAAATACTCAACGACTATTGATAATGGTGTACCATCACTAATATGCTTAGCATCTTTTAATGTCATCGAAAACCAGCAGGTCATATGCGGAAATTGTTGCAATAGTTTAGATAATGCTTTGATTTCAGCAAAACAGGGCATGGTTTCACAAGCTAACAGATCGACCTCAGCTTCGATAAGAGCTTGCATACGAATGCGATGAAAATCAATAAATTCGGACTCTGACAGCTGGTAATCCCCAGTATATTCTGAACCATTGGCTAAGTAGGCACCATAGGGACCCACAGAACCGGCAATTAATAGTGGTTTATGTTGCGGTATTTCAGCTAAATAGCGTTGTTTGGCTTGCTGTGCTAGCTCAACACTTTTTTTGATTAAAGCAATTGATTGAGTGTTATCCATACCTTTTTGGGCAAACCCGCGCGGTGTAGCCTGATAACTTGCGGTTATGGCACAGTCAGCGCCAGCTTTAAAATAATCATAATGAACTTGTTTAATAAGTTCTGGTTGTTCAATTAATACTTTGGCTGACCATAAACTGTCATTAAGATCACATCCTCGGCGTTGTAATTCACTAGCAAGTGCACCATCTATAATAATGTAATTTTTATGCTTTAATAATTCTATAATTGGATTATTGATTTGCATTGCTGGTATCTCGTTTTTGATAAACTCGGGTAAAGTGATGGGCTATATAGCAAATTCCAACAAAAGGAATACCACAATAAAGTGCAATTCGTTGTTCTGGATCAAAAGCCAGTCCAATACAAGCAATTAAGCATAAGATAAAGCCTAGAATTGGTACTAATGGATATAATGGCGCTTTATATTTTAATGAACTTTGTTCCACAACTGTTAATTGTTTTCTAAAAAAGTAATGTGATGCACAAATACTAAGCCAAACGGCAACTACAGCAAAACCAGATATAGCCGTTAATGCCACAAACACAGTATCTGGTGCAATCACACTTGATAATAAGGCTAAAAGTCCACCAAGCATGCTAATGCCAATTGCAAAGGCTGGAATACCTTTTGACGTTAATTTACTAAAACACTTAGGTAAAGTACCTTCATTAGATAGCGACCATAACATGCGCCCGGAAGCATAAAGTCCGGAATTCGCTGCCGATAAAATAGCGGTTAAAATCACAAAATTAAAAAAGTCAGCTGCATAAGGTAAACCAATATTTTCAAACACCATGACAAAAGGGCTGGTAATGACACCGGCTTGATCCATTGGTAATAGGGCTGCTAATACAAAAATAGTGCCAATAAAGAAAATGATTAACCGCAAAATAGTGGTTTTTATTGCAAGAGGAATAGTTCTTTCCGGATTATGTGCTTCGCCAGCCGCTATACCGATTAATTCGGTACCGGAAAAGGCAAAGTTAACCGAAACCATGGTCATAATGATTGGTGTGATGCCATTGGGGAACCAACCACAATCAGTAATATTATGTAAAAATGGTGCCGGCATATCATTTCTCATCGGTATAAAACCAAATATAGCACCGCTACCAGCAATAATAAAAATGATAATGGTGATAACTTTTATAATTGAAAACCAAAATTCACTTTCAGCAAAAAACTGCGCAGTGATAATATTCAAACCAAAAATAACACCACAAAAAATTAAACACCACACCCAAACCGGCACACTATCAAACCAGTATCTCATACATAAACCAGCTGCGGTTAGGCTTGAACCTAAAGCAACAGTCCAAGTAAGCCAATAAAGCCAAGCTACCGTATAACCTGTCCCTGGACTAATAAAGCGCGAAGCATAAGTATGAAATGCCCCCGTTTCTGGCATAGCAACCGCTAGTTCACCAAGGCATAACATCACTAAATACACGACTAAGGCACCGATTAAATAAGCAATAATAGCACCAATAGCGCCAGCAGTAGCGATAATATAGCCAGTATTGAAAAATAGCCCTGTACCAATAACACCACCTAAAGATAACATAATTAGATGCCGGGTTTTCATGGTACGTTTAAATTGATTTTTGCCACTTTGTGATGATGAATTTACGTTCATAAGGTGTTTTAAAGTTAGTTTATTGAGATTTATTCCACCAGTTTAACTGATGGAATAAGTAATATTGGCTCTATAATTTATAACTACTTAAAAGCCATTTAATAGTTCTTGTCTAAGCATCTTTTCGCCGTTGACTTTTATTATGTCATTTTCCTTTGTATATTCAACATCCGAGAAAATACCGTCGGTATTACCTTTCTTAAAGGTCAAAATTTTAACATTACTTAATAACATTTGCGTATTCATTCTTATAAGTTGTTTCACATTATCAATTTGTTCTTGCGAAACATTACTTTCATTGTTTTCAGCGGCTTCAGTTTGTACTGCCATGTAAGCTAGTACATCAAAAGGTATTTCGAGTTTTAAGTTTAAATTTTCATAATTCTCAAAATTTAGAAAATAGCTAGTGTCCGGGATTTTATTGCTATCAATCATTTTTGCATTAGAACTAATATTAATATCACCTACAACATTATGCCAATTGAATGTATTTAATGAAAAATTGCTATTAGATACTTCAAAGTGATTGGTTTGGTCATCAATATCACCATATAAATCATAGTAATCAAATAATTTCTTATCAAGCCCTTGGAAAGCAAAATCTACTATGCCTGAGCCAAGATTTTGTTGTCCATAAATAACTGAATCAACATTAACGCGAAATAAACCGTCAACAGTATCGGCTTTATTTAATGTATTTTTTTGGTTTAATGAAAGTTTGTTGAATTCAATCGGTAGTGTTTGTCGGTTCTCATTTAGCTTAAATATCAATTTATCTATGCTATTTTGTACTTCCAAATCATTATTTTTAGAATTGATACTGCCATTTAATTTGAAATTGTCTACTGAAGTGTCTAGTTGCGAATAGCTATCAATATCATCTTTTATATGCAAATTGCCAATATATACATCAAAGTCAATCATCGCTTTTTCTTTATTTGGTTTAGTTGATATAGTTAAATTATTTAATGAAAATGAATTATTATTTGTTGATGCGATCGAATCATCGAATGACAATGTGCTATCATCTGTTTCAATATAATTGAGTTTATCTAAACGAGCATCAACCTGAAGATTGACAAAATCTTTATCACTTTCAAAAGTAAAATCACCCTCGGAAATAGTGAATATGCCATTAAGATCTTTTAAATCAGTTGGTGTAGCTGATAGCGCTTGATTGGTAACTTTTGCTTGTACATAATTTTGATAACTTATAGCTGCATGGCCACTTATAAATGGCTTGTTACCTAATAGTTTCCACAGATCCGGAGCTGCTTGTTCAGACATTTGGTATTCAATCCAGGCCATCTGAGGGGAAAATACACCTTTAGCTAAAGCCGCCATGGGGAAGGGGCCGTGATGAATGATGATATCATCATCAAATAATTTGTTAGGTAGGGAATCAGTATCATAACTATCTCTAGGTGACAAGGTCACAATTAAATGCATTTTGGTGGAAAAGATATTTTTTTCCAAGTTATTTTGTTTTATTGCTATATTATATTCATTTTGATAATGATTAACTTGTGCGGTAATTTCTTCAAGTTTATTATCAATATTACTCTCAATTATATTACCTGTGTACCATGCGGTACCAACATATCCAATACCTAATATTGCAATGATGCCAAAGGCAAGGGTAGTTTTTTTCATTATTGTTTATTCCTATATAATGTTGCTATTTTTCTGTAGGTTTAGAAAATATGGCTAATAGATTTTTAATATATTCAATGAGTTCTAAATGTTGCAAATCCACTTTGAGCAATTTTAATCTATTTAAACTTGTTAAGCGATAATTTTTTGGATCTCTTTGGATTAGCGAGATTAAATCATCCTTTGCAATATTAGTGTTTATAAGTAAGTCTTAAGAGTGGTAAGTTTGAAATTATTCCGCCGGTAAAAGCAGCGGAATAATTTTAGAGTTTACAGCTATTCCTGCATAAAATCCTCTAGGAATTCTTCTCTAGGAATGTTCATACCGTTGATTTTTATCATGCCATTTTCTCTTGAATATTCAACATCGGAGAAAATACCAAGCGTATCATTTTTCTTGAAGGTCAGGAATTTAACATTCTGTAAGAACATTTGCGACAACATGCCTAAAGATTGTTTTGCTTTATTAATATCAGATTGTGAAATTTCATTTTCCTGATTACTACCAGCCTCAATTTGAGCTGATATGTAAGCTAACACATCTAAAGGTGCATCGATTTTCAGATTAAAACTATCAATTTTGTCAAAATTATACGCATCCCTGACTTGATTAGTATCAACCACTTTAGCATTAGCACTAATATTAATATCACCCGCAGTATTGTGCCAATTGAGTTGCTTTAATTTAAGTTCAACATTGGACATACCAGACTCATCTATATTACGATATAAATCGCCTAACCTATAGAAAAGGAAGAACTTCTTATCAAGCCCTTGGAAATCAAAATCAAATGTAACTGAACCTAGATTTTGTTTACCATAGAAGATGGATTCAAGATTAAATTGTAATAAACCATCAACGGTATTCGATGCATTTAAGTTATTTTTTTGGTTTAAAACAAATTTATTTAATTCAACTGGTTGAATTTGCATTAAACCTATTGGTTTATATATTAATTTATCTATGCTATTTTGCACATTTATATCATTATTTTTATAATTGACACTACCTTTTAATTTAAAATTATCTATGGTAGTTTCTAATTGCGAATGACGATAAGGACCATCTTGCATAAGCAGATTGCCAACATTTACATCAAAATCAACAACATTACTCTCGCTACTTGGTTTGGCAGATAGGTTTAAATTTTTTAATGAAAGTGAACTATTATCGTTTTCAATATAATTTAACTTATCTAAACGGGCATTAACAAGTATTTTTTCAAAATCGGCATCGCTTTCAAAAGTATAATTCCCCTCGGAAATTGAAAGTATGCCATCAAAATTTTTTAAATCAGCTGGCGAAGCTTCCAGCGCTTGGTTGGTAACTTTTACTCGTAGATAATTTTGATAACTTATACCTGCCTGGCCACTTATGAATGGCTTGTTGCCTAATAGTTTCCAGAGTTCAGGCGCTGCTTGTTCAGACATTTGGTATTCTATCCATGCCATTTGCGGTGAAAATGTTCCTTTAGCTAAAGCTGCGATTGGGAATGGACCATGATGGATTATGATATCATCATCAAATAATTTGTTAGGTTGGGAATCAGTGTCATAACTATCCCTAGGTGACATTGTCACAGTTAAATGCAATTTAGTCGAAAAGATGTTTTTTTCCAAATAACTGTGGCTGATAGCTATATTATATTCGTTTTGATAATTATTAACTTTTTTAGTAATTTCTTTAAACTCATTATCAATATTACTTTCAATAACTTTACCCGTATACCATGCAGTACCAACGTAAGCAATACCTAATACGGCTACAACACCAATACCTAGTGTAGTCTTTTTCATGTTCATTAATTCCCTGTGTAAAATCTAATATTGTTATTTTTCCTGATGCTGCGAAAAGGCGTCTAAAAGATTTTTAATATATTCAATGCGTTCTAAACGTTGCAAGTCAAATTTGAGCAATTTTAATCTATTTGAACTTTCTAAGCGATAATTTTTTGGTTCTTTTTGAATTAGTGAGATCAAATAATCAATGGAGATGGTATTATTAGTACCAAATTCAATAAAACCACCTTTTTCACCAAATTCGATCTTACTAATACCCAGTTGTTTGGCATGATAACGGATTTTGGTGGTTTCTAATAAAAACAATACTGCATCCGGTAATTGACCAAACCGATCGCGCATTTCCACTTGGATTTCGGTTAATTCATCAAGATTTTCAATACTCGCTATACGTTTATATAGTGACAACCGAGTGTTAACATCAGGAATAAAGTCATCCGGAATTAAAGTTGGTAAACGTAATTCTATTTCTGTTTGTTGGTTATTCAGCAGTGATTCCAAAGTCGGTTCTTTACCTTCTTTGAGTGATTTGACCGCATCTTCAAGTAGCTCGATATATAGATTAAACCCAATAGTTTCAATTTGGCCGCTTTGATCGCTGCCTAGTAATTCACCGGCACCACGAATTTCCAAATCATGAGTGGCTAAGGCAAAACCAGCGCCTAAATCTTCTAATGAAGCAATCGCCTCTAAACGTTTTTTGGCATCTTTAGTTAAAAGTTTCGGGTGTGGGGTTAATAAATAGGCATAGGCTTGATGGTAAGAGCGTCCAACTCGCCCACGTAATTGATGTAATTGGGCTAAGCCAAATTTGTCGGCACGTTCAATGATGATGGTATTGGCATTGGGAATATCAATACCGGTTTCCACAATAGTTGTACAAACTAATAAATTAAAGCGTTGATGGTGAAAGTCATTCATAACACGCTCTAAATCACGTTCATGCATCTGTCCGTGGCCAATGGCAATACGCGCTTCCGGAACCAGTTCTGCTAATCTTTGTGCGACGTTCTCAATGTCGGAAACATCATTATGTAAATAATAAATCTGACCTCCACGCAAAATTTCCCGTAATATCGCTTCCCGAATCACCAGATCATCATATTCTCTCACAAAGGTTTTTACTGCTAAGCGCCTGGCTGGCGGTGTGGCAATGATAGATAAATCGCGCATGCCACTCATGGCCATATTTAGCGTGCGCGGGATAGGGGTAGCCGTTAAGGTTAATATGTCAATATTAGCTCGCATCGCTTTAATACGCTCTTTTTGGCGTACCCCAAAGCGATGTTCTTCATCGACAACTAACAGCCCCAGATCTTTCCATTTAACCTCTTCTTGTAATAACTTATGGGTGCCAATAACGATATCTATTTTACCATCAGCCAGAGCTTTGATGATCTCTTGTTGTTGCTTGGCTGTTTTAAAGCGTGACAAGCTTTCAATGCGGATTGGCCAGTTAGCAAAACGATCACAAAAGCTCTCATAGTGTTGTTCGGCCAGTAGTGTCGTCGGTACTAAAATAGCGGTTTGTTTGTGATTTATTACTGCTAAAAAGGCGGCTCGAATAGCCACTTCGGTTTTACCAAAGCCGACATCGCCACAAACTAGCCTATCCATCGCAAGTGGTGAGCACATATCACCAATTACCGCACCAATAGCATTTTGTTGATCTTCGGTTTCTTCATAGGGGAATGCTTGGCTAAATAGTTCATATTGTTCACGATCTTGCTTAAATTTAAAGCCGGGTTTGCTCTCGCGTTCGGCATAAATGTCGAGCAATTCTGCCGCCACATCACGTACTTTTTCCGCCGCTTTTTGCCTTGCTTTGCTCCACGTATCGGTACCGAGTTTATTCAGTGGGGCATTTTCTTCATCACCACCTGAATAGCGACTAATTAAATTTAGTGACGAAACTGGCACATATAGTTTGGTGTCATTAGCATAAAGTAAAATAAGATATTCAGCGGTAATGCCACCTGTTTCCAATGTGGTTAATCCGGCATAACGCCCCACACCATGCTCTAAATGCACTACTGGTTTACCCGGCGTTAACTCCGCTAAACTACGAATCAGTGAATCAGTATTGATGGATTGTTTGTTGTCTTTTTTACGCCGATTAATACGTCGTCCTAATAACTCATTTTCGGTTATAAAGGCAAAATTATCTTGTTGATTGATAAAACCTTGTTCGCTAGCACCAATCATTAAAGCAAAGCGATTATCCAGCGTGTCTAATTGCGTTAAATGCGTTATTGTGGTGGGATGAATACGAATGCGCCCCAAAATTTCTTGTAATGCCTCTTTACGGCCTTCTGATTCAACCGAAAATATAATCTTGCCATCAAAATCGTCAATAAATTGTTGGAACAAGGCATAGGGATTTTTTTGTTGGATCTCAATCGCCAGTTCCGGCAAAGCAATATAGGGTAGATTAATATTTTTATTAGCTTTAGTTAATGTCTCATTAGCTAAAATGATGCGTGGGTATAATTTAAAATTAGCAAAAATTTCATCCGTTTTCGACCAGATCACTGCCGGCGCTAAAAGTGGGCGCATTGGATCTACTTTGCGACTTTCATAACGTTGATTAATATCTTGCCAATATTTATTGGCATATTGTTCAATATTAACAGTATTGATAATTAAGGTATTTTCCTGAAAATAGGTAAACAGCGGGGTTAAAGGCTGATCAAAAAACAGTGATTGCCAATACTCAATTCCTGTAGGCAAAATGTTTTTGCTGACTTGTTGATAAATGCTTTCCGGTTCTAACCTAACCGGAAACTTTTCTCGCCATTGACTGCGGAATAGTTCAATCGCTGTTTTATCAAAAGGAAATTCGTGTGCCGGTAGCAGTTGAATTTCTTCGATTGCACTCAGCGTGCGCTGACTTTCAACATCAAAAGTGCGAATGCTATCAATTTCGTTATCAAAAAAGTCGATTCGATAAGGAGCTTCACTCCCCATCGGGTAAATATCGAAAAGCGCGCCACGGGTGGCATATTCGCCATGTTCCATAACTTGACTGACCGAACGATAACCGGCATTTTCCAATTGTAGCCGCAAGTGTTCACGGCTTATTTGCAGTCCTTGACGCATAAGAAAAACATGACCACCTAAAAAACTGGGCGGACACACTTTTTGCATCAAAGTGTTAATAGGTAGAATCAACGCGCCTTTTTGTAATTGTGCCAAGTGGTAAAGGCAAGATAAGCGTTCCGACACAATATCTTGATGTGGCGAAAAACTATCATAAGGCAAAGTTTCCCAATCGGGGAAATAAATCGCTGGGAAAGTGGAGAATTGTTTTAATTCATTATGAATGCGCGTAGTTTGTTGCATATCGTCAGTCACAATTACCACTAAACCATCATGGGCATCGATAACTTGCGCACAGATTAGCGCTAATGAAGATCCGACAAGTTGCCCCAACTGTTTGACTTCATCTGCTTTTTTAGGAATTAAGGTAGAAATGTTCATTGTATTAGACATGATAAATGCTATTAATATCGCTATGAAATTTAGCGACAGATTATAACGTAATTAGATGGTTGTTTTCTATAACAGTTTAATCCTGTATGATAAGCACTTTGCAGTTAATGAGTAAAACTTTGTAAAAAAGTTTCAGGTGTCATATACGTTTATGTCAAGAATATTTCATCCATTAGTATTTTATATTGGCTTACGCTATGTTTACGGTCAAAAAAGTGATGGTTTTGGTCGTTTTGTGTCATGGTTATCAATGATTGGGATCATGTTAGGTTCGCTGGGATTGATCGTGGTACTCTCGGTGATGAATGGTTTAGAAGACCAGATGCAGGGGAATATTTTAAAATTTTTACCACAAGCGCAAATAACCTCATCACAAGGTCGAATCGATCCTAATATCATTGCTAGCGATCAATTTAACAAAATTGATGGCGTTAAACATGTGGCACCTTTAGTGACTAGCGATGTGGTATTACAAAGTGAACAAAGTATCACCGTTAGTACCCTCATGGGTATTAACCCAGAAGGTGAAGATCCAATTAGTGATTATATATATAATGGATCGATTTCCGATCTACAAGCTGGTCAATATAATATTATTATTGGTCAAAGTTTAGCCGAACAATTAGGCGTGGCAGTTGGCGATAAAATTCGTTTAATGGTCACCGACGCCAGCCAAATTACACCAGTTGGGCGTATCCCTTCGCAACGTTTATTTAGAATCAGCGGTATTTTTTCAGTTAATCATGATATTAATCAAGCATTAGTTTATGTTAATCAATCTGATGCCAGGAACTTATTGCGTTATCCAAGTAACACTATCACAAGTTGGCGACTATTTTTAGATCAACCGCTAAATATTGGTACAGTGACCGCCACGCCATTGCCAGACGGCTTAATTTACAAAGACTGGCGGGAAAAACGTGGTGAATTGTTCCAAGCGATTAAAATGGAAAAAAATGTAATGGGCTTGTTGATTAGCTTAATTGTGATTGTTGCTGCTTTTAATATTATTACTTCATTAAGTTTGTTAGTAATGGAAAAACAAGGAGAAGTTGCCATTTTGAAAACTCAAGGTTTATCACGTTGTAAAATCATGTTGATTTTTATCATTCAAGGCGCCAGTTCAGGTGTGATTGGTACACTATTGGGGAGTGTGTTAGGGCTGCTACTCGCTTTTAACTTAAATGATATTATGCAGGTGCTAGGTTTATCATTTGCAGGCATTCAATTGCCTTCATTAGTTGAATCAACACAAATAGTTTTTATTATTATTGGGTTGCTTATGTTATCGTTAATTTCAACCATTTATCCGGCTTACCGCGCTGCCAATATTCAACCAGCTGAGGCGCTACGTTATGAATAATTCCGAAATACTATTATCAGCCAAAAATCTTTATAAGACTTATAAAGAAGGTAACATGACTACTGAAGTGCTGAAAAATGTCTCGTTTGATATTTACTCAAAATCTTTATTGGCGATTATTGGTAGTTCAGGTTCTGGTAAGAGCACCTTATTGCATCTTTTAGGGGGATTAGATAAACCCACTTCCGGTGAAATTATTTTTAAATCACAACCACTCAATCAATTATCGGAACAACAAAAAGCGCGCTTACGCAACCAAGAGATTGGTTTTGTGTACCAATTTCACCATCTATTACCTGATTTTTCGGCGTTAGAAAATATTGCCATGCCGTTATTGATTGGCGGTGTGGCGGCTAATGAAGCCAAAAAAAGGGCTCTATCCATGTTGGAATCGGTTAATTTAGTTAAACGTGCCAATCATCGCCCTTCAGAACTCTCAGGGGGGGAACGTCAGCGTGTAGCCATCGGCCGTGCCTTGATAAACAATCCAGCGTTAGTGATGGCAGATGAACCAACCGGAAATTTAGATAAATCTACAGCTGATGCTATTTTTGATCTGCTAGTCAAATTGAATCAAGAACATGGCACTGCATTTTTAGTGGTTACCCATGATTTGGCTTTAGCTAAAAAACTGGATAAGCAATTGATTATGAATGATGGTCAATTACTAGATGGTTCATTATCCAACAGCAGGTTAATGGACAATTAGTATGAATTTATCATTAATTACTGCCATAAAATTCCGTAAAGGACGCCGTAAAAGTGGCATGGTGTCTTTAATTTCGATTATATCGACCTTGAGCATTGCAATTGGTATTGCTGCGTTGATCATCGGCTTAAGTGCTATGAATGGTTTTGAACGTGAGTTAAACAATCGCGTATTATCCGTAATACCAAACGGTCAATTTTATGCACCATATGGTAACTTAGATAATTGGCGACATGTGCAGCAGCAGTTACAAAAAAATAGCAATATTGTATCTACAGCGCCATTAATTAGTTTCGCTGGGCTGATTGAAAATGGGAGTAAATTAAGCGCAGTTGAAGTACAGGGTGTAGATCCACAGCAAGAAACAACAATTAGTGCATTACCTAAATATGTATTAAATGATAAATGGCAAACCTTTAAGGCGGATAACCAACAATTAATTATTGGTGCTGGTTTGGCTGAGCGTTTATCAATTAAAGAGGGTAGTTGGGTGAGTTTATTAATACCCGTTGCCAGTGGATCAAATCAACTTAAACCACCCAAAAGAGTGCGTTTACAGGTTGTGGGCATTTTAGAACTAAGTGGAAGTTTAAGTAATAACGTGGCACTAATTCCACTGACCGATGCTCAAAAACTATTGGATATTGGTGACAGTGTCACTAGTGTAGTGGTTAATGTTAACCACGTCTATCAGGCTAATCAAATTATTAGTCAAGCCGCCTTAAATTTAGATCAAAATCTTATGTTTACTAGTTGGGAATATTCGTTTGGGTTTATGTATCGCGATATTCAAATGATACGGCAAATCATGTATTTAGCGATGATTGTGGTAATTGGTGTAGCCTGTTTTAACATTGTCTCAACCTTAGTGATTGCTGTTAAAGATAAACAACGCGATATTGCTATATTAAAAACACTCGGCGCAACCAATCAATTAATTAAACATATTTTTATTTGGTATGGGGTTATTTCAGGATTGATCGGCAGCTTAATGGGGGTGATTTTAGGCGTAGTATTAGCATGGCAACTTTCCAATATTATGGCTGTGATTGAGTCGATTATTGGTTATAAATTATTAAATGGGCATATTTATTTTATCGATTTTTTACCGTCTGAGATCCATTTATTGGATGTGGTGATTGTGTTTATAACCGCTATGCTATTAAGCTTAATCGCTAGTTATTATCCAGCCAAACGGGCTTGCAAAATTGATCCGGCACGTATTTTAAATAGTTTCTAATTGCTTTACTAAATTAGACAAAAAGCGCTGTATGAAGTATCACATCAGCGCTTTTTTTATTTATATTAATGCTTTTTATATTAATATTAATCGTAAAAGACGCCTGATATTTGATAATGCATATAACCCAAATATAAAAAAATCATAGCCATAATAAAAACGAGGCTAACAATGATAATTGTTAATTTGCTCGGGTAATTAAATGTTCTTAAACAAAAAGTAACTATAGCGCCAAGAATAAATCCTGTGGCTGCGCCACCAATATGTGCCATGTTATCAATTGTCGGTAATAATCCTAATCCAGCAGTTAAAATTAAACTCACAATAATAGATTTAATAGGCATCTGTGCAATATTAGCACGATTAATTATGGAAAATGCCAGTAGTGCGGTAATAATCCCTAGAATAGCTCCTGACGCCCCACAACTAATAACATTATGATTAATTGTAGCAATATCACTAGCAAGACTACCAAATAACCCCGAAAGTAAATAGATACCAAGAAAAGCAAAAGGTGGGATAAGTTTTTCTAAGATGCTCCCCACACTCCACAAAGCAAGCATATTCAAGGCGAGGTGAGTAAAACTTATATGCATAAAAAGATTGGTAAACATCCGCCAATATTGACCAGCAAAAGTTAATTGCGACACATCTGCGCCCCAATCAATTAAAAATTCATTTTCATGAAAAGGCATAAATCCACGCACATCAAGTATTCGTGAAATAAAAAACCAGCCAATATTGATAACAACAAGTGCACTAGTAATTTTGGTTTGCTTGGCTAAAAATAAGGTATTTTTCAAGAAGATCATAGTGAAACAATTCCTTTAGGATAAGTCAATAATCTGAATTATATACAATAAGGCTTAATTTAAATGTTTACCCAAAATGACTAAATCACGAGGCACGCTGTCGAGTTCAGCAACAGCTGGAAATAATCCCCATTGCTGATATTGCAGTTTGGTAAATAGTTTAATGCTAGGTAAATTATGGCCAAATACATAACTTAATATGGCTTCAATACCAACTTTACCGGCAAATTGTTCAATCGCCGTTACCATAAATTGACCAATACCTTTACCACGAAAATCTTGATGGACATACAAGCTGATTTCGACAGTTTTATGATAAGCTGGGCGACCATAAAATGACGATAAACTTACCCAACCACAAGCTTGATTTTGATATTTGATTAACCAAAGCGGTCTATTTTGTGGGTTATGTTGATAAAACCAATCTAACTTACTTTGTATTGTCACTGGAGCGGTATCAGCAGTAACCATACGACTAGCTATGGTTGAATTGTAAACTTCAACAATAAATGGTAAATCATCTAAAGTAGCATTGCTATAAGTGATCATAAGGGTTTAATTGCAATTAACTGTAAAATTAATATTGTAATGACTTTGTTCAAAGCTAGCAATGCTTGTACTTGAATTCAAATACTAAGTGCGAATCTTAATAAAAATAATGGTGACAATAAAAAAGGTAAGTCATTTATAATGATGAATCTGTCACCGTTCAAAGTTGAGATTGCATCATGAAATATAAACAACTTACCTGTAAAGAAAGATATCAGATTTCATACCTAAAGGGTATGGGTATTAAGAAAAAAATCATAGCTCAA